>NZ_CP119802.1:1323773-1654716 GCF_029338355.1 Halosegnis marinus | reverse complement strand
AGGAGAGGTTCGAGAGGCCGTGGACCTCGCGGGCCGCCTCCAGCCGCTCGTCGATGCTCGCGACGGGCGTGGCGCTCACGGCGCCGACCTCCTCGACCCACGCGCGTCGCCCGAAGTTGTCGACCGCGACGACGCGCTCGTCGGTCCGGTCCGCGATGCGCAGCGCCGTCGGCCACCCGATGTACCCGTCCCCGCCGGTGACGATGATGGACATGGTTACTCACGATGTGAGTAACTGCGCGTAAATACTTTCCCACTCGCGGCGCTGCTGGTGCCGCCGGAGCCGCCGGCGGAGCGCGGGGACGAGGGGCGCGAGTAGGTTTTTCTTCCCGGCGGGAGAACCCCGACCGATGACAGGACCCGCCGAGGCCGGACACGACCACCGGAGCCGGTGGCCCGTCGTCGCGGCGGGCGGCGCCGGCCTGCTCTACGCCGGCCTCGCCGCGTTCGCGCTCGGCGCCGGGACGGGCTACCTGCCGGCGATACCGACCGTCGGCGTCGCCGCCGTCGGCGCGGTCGTCGTGGCCGTCGCGCTGTTCGGCTGGCTGGACGAGGCGTTCCTCTCGGCGCGCGTCACGGGCGATGGGAAGCCGCTGTACCTGCGGACGATGCGGCTGTTCCTCTACACGGACGTGGCGACGTTCGCCACGGGGTTCGTCGTCTACTTCTACCTCCGGCTGGCCGCGTGGGCGCCCGCGGAGGTCCCCCACCTGCTCTCACCCATCGTGGCCGTGAACACGCTGTTACTCGTCGCGTCGAGCGGCACCTTCCACCTCGCGGCGTCGGCGCTCGACGACGGGAACGCCCGGCGCTTCCGCGGGCTGATGGGGCTCACCCTCCTGCTCGGTGTCGTCTTCCTCGGCGGTCAGGCGTTCGAGTACGTCGAATTGCTCGGCGAGGGGTTCGCCCCCGGCGGCGGCGCGTTCGCCGCGGTGTTCTACGGGCTGACGGGGTTACACGGCCTCCACGTCGCGCTGGGCGCGCTGCTCATCGGTATCGTGCTGTTCCGCGCGCTCCGCGACGATTACGGCCCGGAGCGCGACACGTCGGTGGAGACCGTCGAACTGTACTGGCACTTCGTGGACGGCGTGTGGCTCTTCCTCGTCGCGACGGTGTACGTCGGCGCGACGCTCTAGCGCTCGTGGACGCGCATCCGGACGGGGTTGCGGGGCCGCGCGGTGAGCGCGGGCCGGAGGTCGAGGTCGGGGTCGGAGACGAGTTCGAGGTGGTAACGGGTGTACGTCGCCGCGAGCACCAGTTTCGCCTCCAGCAGCGCGAACCGGTCGCCGATACAGCGGCGCGGCCCCGCGGCGAAGGGGAAGTACGCTAAGCGCGGGAGGTCGTCGCGCATCGCGTCGGTCCAGCGGTCCGGGTCGAACGCGAGCGGGTCGTCGTAGAAGCGCGGGTCGCGGTGGACCGACCGCTGGTGCATCACGACCGTCGCGCCCGCGGGTATCTCGTAGCCCCCGAGGGTGTCCTGCTCGGTCGGCTCGCGGACGATGGTCGGGACCGGCGGGAACAGCCGCATCGACTCCGTGACGACGCGGTCGAGGTACTCCAGCCCCATCACGTCGCCCATCGTCGGCCGGCCCTCGATACCGTCGAGTTCGGCGACCAGTTCCCGCTCGATACCGGGGTGGCGCGCGAGCAGGTGGAAGGTGAAGGTGAGCGACAGCGCCGTCGTCTCGTGGCCCGCGAGCAGTATCGTGATCACCTCGTCGCGCAGTTGACGGTCGCTCATCGTCTCGCCGTCCCCGTCCGTCGCCTCGAGCAGCATCGTCACGAGGTCGTCGCCCGGGTCGCGCTTGCGCTCGCGGATGATGCGGTACACCACCTCGTCTAGCGACTCGACGGCCTCGCGGTAGCGGCGACGGCCCGGCGTGGGGACGGCGTCCGGGATGAAGCCCTGCCAGACGCGCTCGGACTGGGCCATCACGGCCTCCATCGACTCGCCGACGGTTTCCACGTCGCGGTCCATCTCGATGCCGAACATCGCCTCCGCGATGATGCGCAGGGTGAGTTCCATCGCCTCGGCGTGGACGTCGCGGACCTCGCCGTCGCGCCACCCGTCGAGCGCCTCGTCGGTGAACGCGGCCATCGTGTCGGCGTAGCCGGCGATGCGGTCGGGCGTGAAGGCGGGTTGCATCCGGTGACGCTGTGTCCGCCACGTCTCCCCCTCGCTGTTGAGCAGGCCGTCGCCCGTGAGCGGACCGAGCACCGACTGGAACAGGTCGCCCTTCACGTAGTTCTCGTTGTGTTGGACGAGCACGAGCTCGATGTCCGCCGGGTCGTTCAGCTGGTAGAAGTCGTCGCCGAGCACCTCGTAGCGCGCGACCGGGCCGTACTCGCGTCGGAGCCGTTCCGCGAACGCGAACGGGTCGCTGGCGTACTGGTGGGTGTTGCCGACGACGGGGAGGCCGGACGGACCGGGCGGGCGGCGCTCGGATGCCATCGGCGAACGTAGCGTCGGTTCGGACAATAGGGTTGCGACGGCCGGGGGAGGGCGGGGACCGTTCGGGGGGCGTGTTCAGGCGCGGTAGCCGCTGCCGAGCGCCATCGCGACGACGTTGGCGACGAGCAGGGCGACGAGGAGGGTCGGTCGCGAGGCGGTCACGTCGGCGACGAGCAGGGGGACCTGCGCGAACGCGAGGGTGATGCCGGACCAGAAGGCCGCACCCTGTGCGGCGGTGCCGACCGCGCCGAGCGCGTTCGTGAGGCTGTCTATCGCCGTCGGCTCGACGGCGTCGGTCAGGGTCGAGGCGGAGGGGTCTGCGGTGGCCATCTCGCTTCCTTCTATATCCCCTATCCACATATACCGGTCAGACGCTCGGCTTCGTTTCGGGTCGATTCACGCCGGAGGGGGAGCGGTACGGAGTCCGGGCCGACGTTTCACGGGGCGTCGAGCGACGTTTAGAACTTTTATCGAGGGCTCTGAGACGTTCACTCCGCTGCGTTCTCGAAGGCGTCGAGCCGGCGGTACAGCGGCGGGGTCAACACGCCGCCGGCCCCGAACAGGATGGCGGCCACGCCGAGCGGGAACAACAGCGGCGGGACGCCGACGCACTCGTTGAGCGACGCGAGGGTGACGTACCGCTCGCCGCCGTCGTACGTGACCAGCACGCCCGCGCGGAACGCGGCGAGGTGTTCGACGTCGCCGTCGATGCTCGCCTCCCGCGTCGGGGCGTCGAGGGCGGTGCGGAACGCCGCGGCCTCGGCGTCGGTGAGGTTCTCGACGGGGAGGCGTTCGAGGCTCGGGCCGTCGGGCCCGACGTACCCCGCCGTGGTCTCCTCGCTCGCGACGTGGATGGACGGCGAGCCGCAGAGGCCGAGTTCCGACTGGACGACGCTGTAGCCGCCGAGCACGCCGGCGGAGATGCCGACGACGACGAGGAGAACCCCGACGAGCGGGGCGGCGTAGGTGACGACCCACGGCTCGTCGGCCTCGCTCATAGCCGCCTCGTGCGCCGCAGTTCGAGGAACTCCAGTACGACGGCCAGCCCGAAGCCGTAGAGCCAGTGGGCGACGAGCGCGAAGCCGACGTAGCCGACCAGCGCCAGCCCCGTCTGTCCGGAGTAGAAGGCTATCATGAAGCCGAGCGACATCACCGTCGCGTACGCGAGGCCGGTGCCGACGCGCAGGCGACCGGGGAGGTACTCCTGCAGGGCGAGGAAGAGCAGGGCCCACGTCGTCGTCCCGCCGAGCAGGAACACGGTGTAGCCGAGCGCGACGCTGTCGCCGAGGCCGGCGAGCGCGGCGAGTTCGGCGAAGCTCCCGGTGTCGAAGACGCCGATGGCGACCGCGGCGAACAGCGCGCCGGACATCAACATCGTGCCGACGAAGCCGGCGAGCAGGCCGCCCGCGACCGTCCGGCCGGTGTTCTCCGCGAGCGAGCCGACGCCCTTCGCGAACTGCGGGCTCCCGGCGTCGGGGTCGGCGGTCGCGGAGGGCCTGACCGCGTCGGGCGTCGTCGGCTGCATCCCGTAGCGCGATTCGAGCCGCGACTCGAACCACTGCCACTCGCGGGTGAACTGGTCGGTGGCCTTCAGGTCCCACGGGTCGCCGCTCTCGACGGGGTCGCCGTGCCAGTAGGACCACACCATGTTGTAGAGCCACAGGAGGACGGCCATCCCGATGAGGAACGCGCCGATAGAGGCGACCTGCTGGAGCGGGGCGAACTCGGCGGGGTAGTTCGCGTAGCGGCGCGGCAGTTCGAGCAGGCCGAGGACGACGAGCGTGCCGAACGTGACCGTCGTGCCGACGACGAGGAGCCACGACTGGAAGCGCGCCAGCCGGCGGTCGTAGAAGCGCCCCGTCAGCAGGGGGTACCAGTAGTAGCCCGCGGCCATCATCATGTACGGGATGATGCCCATCACGATGAGGTGGAAGTGGCCGACGACGTAGTAGGTGCCGTGGTACACCACGTCGATGGGGACCGCGGCGAGGAACACGCCCGTCACGCCCCCGACGACGAAGGTGCCGATGGAGCCGACACACAGTATCATCGGCGCGGTCAGCCGGACGTTCCCGTCCCACATCGTCGTGAGCCAGTTGAACGTCTTGATCGCGGACGGAACGGCGATGGCGAGCGAGATAGCCATGAAGGAGGCCTTCACACGGGGGTCCACGCCGGAGACGAACATGTGGTGGGCCCAGACGCCGAAGCTCATCACCGCGATGCCGAGCGTCGAGTAGACGACGAAGCGGAAGCCGAACAGCTTCCGGCCGACGAACTTCGGCAGTATCGTCGAGAGCAGCCCCGTCGCGGGGAGGAAGATGATGTACACCTCGGGGTGGCCCCAGAACCAGAAGAGGTGTTGCCAGAGGACCGGCCCGCCGTTCCCGACGGCGAAGAAGGCCGTCCCGAAGGTCCGGTCGAGGATGAGCATGACGAGCGCGCTCCCGAGGAGGGGGAAGGCGAACAGCGCGATGGCGCTCGTCGTCAGGAGGTTCCACGAGAGGATGTCGAGGTTCGCCCAGGTGATACCCGGCCCGCGCTCGTGGACGACGGTCGCGATGAAGTTGATGGCGCCGACGGTCGTGGCGACGCCGGAGAGGTGGAGCCCCAGGAGGAGGGTCGTTATCTGCGGGTTCTCGCTCGTCGCCGACAGCGGCGTGTACAGCGTCCAGCCGACGCCGACCTCCTCGACCGACAGCAGGAGGGCTATCTCCTCGGGCGGGAGGAAGAAGCCGAGCACCTGCCCGCCGACCTGGAAGAAGATGCCCGCGCGGACGAGCAACAGCGCGGGCGGGAGGAGCCAGAAGCCGACGGCGTTCACCCGCGGGAACGCCATGTCGTCGGCGTCGATGAGCAGCGGGAGGACGTAGTTGCCGATGCCGAAGAACACGGGGAGGACGAAGAAGATGAGCATCGTCAGCCCGTGGGTCGTGAAGAGGGCGTTGTACGTCGCCTCGCTCCACACGTCGGCGGCGGGCGTCAGCAGTTCGAGACGCATCATCATCCCGTCGAGGCCGCCCCAGAACGCCGCGACCGTCCCGAAGACGATGTACAGGATCCCGATGTCCTTGTGGTCGGTCGTCGTCGTCCACCGGACGAGGCCGTTCCACAGCCACCCGGCGGAGAGGTCGATGCCCTCGCGGTGGCCCGGCGCGTAGCCCCCGTCGGAGGCGGCGACGCGCCCCTCGTCGCCGCCGGACCGCCGGCTCCCGACGACCGCGAGCGCACAGACGAACCCCAGCAGGACGAGCAGACCGGCCCCGGTGACGAGATAGCGGTTCACGGCATCACCCGTCGGGGGTCGGCGCGGGGGAGGGCGTGCATGGTCGGAGGGTTGACACGGTGTGACATAAAACCGCCCCCGGTAGCTATTTTCCCTCCCGCGAGAACGGTGGGATATGTCCCGTCCGGCCCGTCGGCTCGCCGCCGCGGCGGCCGCGCTCGTCGCCCTCCTCCTCCTCGCGGAGCCGGTCGCGGCCCAGTCGGCGAACCGCGACCTCTTCGACGGGCTGAACCGTCAACTGCTGTACGTCGCCCTCCCGCTGACGGCGTTCGTCGAGATAATCCTCGTGTACGCCGTCGTCCGGTTCCGGAACAACGACGACCCGAAGCCCACCTCGTCGGACCCGGCGCTCGAGATCACGTGGACCGCCGCGACGGCGGTCATCCTGCTGTTCGTCTTCGTCGCCGCGTTCACCGTCCTCGCGTCGCCGTACATGTCCGCGACGGGGACGGCCGCCGCCCAGCCCACGACCGCCGGCGAGATGCCCGACGACGCCGTCGAGATACGCGTCCTCGGCTACCAGTACGGCTGGGAGGTTCGCTACCCCGGCGCGAACCTCACGACGCAGGGCGAACTCGTCGTCCCGACCGACCGGGAGGTGTACCTCAACATGTCCTCGGCCGACGTCATCCACTCGCTGTTCGTCCCGCGGTGGGGCATCAAACAGGACGTGTTCCCGACGCGGCGCGCCTACGTCCGGACGAACGTCACCGCGGCGGGGACGGTGCGGCTCTACTGTACGGAGCTGTGCGGCGTCGGCCACTCGCGGATGACGGGCAACGCAACGGCCGTCGCCCCCGAGCGGTACGCCGCGTGGCTCGCGGCGAACGAGGACGGCCGGAACGTCCGCGACGTCCCGACGGCGAACGCGACATCGACGAACGCGACGGCGTAGCCCCGAACACGTTCGGCGGCGGGTCCGTGTGGGTTCCGTTCGAAGCGCGAATGTGATGCACAAACAGGAACTGCTCCACCTCCACGCGCTGTTCGCCGAGGTCCGGTCGTTCGCGGAGACCGAACTCGACGCGACGGTCGACGCCGACGGCTACGAGCGGCTGGACGTGCGGTCCAACGCCGTCGGCGCGTCGCGGGCCGACCACGAGGACGCGACGTTCGCGCTGGCGGCGGCGCTCGACGATGCGCTGGACGACGGGAACGCGACGGACGGGACGGCCGCCCCCGAAGCGACCGCCGACCGAGGCGTCACTCGACGGTGACGCTCTTCGCGAGGTTGCGCGGCTTGTCGATGGAGCGGCCGAGTTCGTTCGCGACGTGGTAGGCGACGAGCTGGAGCTGGATGTTCGCGAGGACCGCGGCGGTCCGGGCGTGCGTCTCCGGCACCTCCAGCACGTGGTCGGCGTAGCGGGCCACGTCGCTCTCCCCGTCGGTGACGGCGACGACGGGCGCGCCGCGCGCCTCCACCTCCTTCACGTTCCCGATGGTCTTGCGCGCCGCCTCGCCGTCGCCCGTGACGACGGCGAAGACGGGCGTGTCCTCCGTGACGAGCGCCAGCGTCCCGTGTTTGAGTTCGCCCGCGGGGAACCCCTCGGCGTGGGCGTAGGATATCTCCTTGAGCTTCAGGGCGCCCTCCAGCGCGACGGGGTGGCTCTTGTCCCGGCCGATGAAGAAGAAGCCGTCGCTGTCCACGTACTCGCGGGCGACGGCCTCGGCGTCGGTGTCGTCGAGCAGCGCCTGCACGTCCCCCGGCAGGTCGCGCAGGGCGGCGATGACCTCGCGGCGGTCGTCGTCGCCCGCGCCGACGGTGTGGAGCGCCAGCAGATTGAGCGCCGCCAACTGCGCGGAGAACGTCTTGGAGGCCGCGACGCCGATCTCGGGGCCGGAACGGATGTACAGCGCGTCGTCGCACTCGCGGGCCATCGTGGAGCCGACGACGTTGGTGACCGCGAGGGTCCGCGCCCCGCGGCCCCGCGCCTCGCGGAGCGCGGAGAGGGTGTCGGCCGTCTCCCCCGATTGAGAAACCCCGACGACGAGGTCGTCCTCGATGGGCGGCGTGGCGACGGCGTACTCGTGGGCGAAGAAGGCCTGTGCCGGGACGCCCGCGGCGCGGAACAGCGCCGCGCCGTACAGCGCCGCGTGATACGAGGTGCCGCAGGCGACGAACTGGACGCGCTCGACGTCGAGGTCGAGGTCGAGCGACACCCGGCCGCCGAGTTCGTCCACCCGACCCTGGAGACACTGCCGGAGGGCGCGGGGCTGTTCGTGTATCTCCTTGAGCATGAAGTGGTCGTAGCCGGACTTCCCGGTCGCCTCGGCGTCCCACTCGACGGTGTGGACCGACTTCTCGCGGGGCTCGCCGTCGAGGCTCGTGACGGCGTAGCCGTCGGCGTCGAGGCGGGCGAACTCCCCGTCGTCGAGGTAGACGACGCGGTCGGTGTAGCGCCGGAAGGCGGGCACGTCGGAGGCGAGGTAGGTCGCGCCGTCGCCGACGCCGAGCACGAGCGGGGAGTCCTGCCGGGCGGCGAAGACGGCCTCGACGTCCTCGATGACCACGGCGACGGCGAAGCTCCCTTCCAGCCGCGAGACGGCCGCGCGGACGGCGTCCTCGGGGTCTGCCCCCTCGGCGAGTTCCCGCTCGACGAGGTGGGGGACGACCTCCGTGTCCGTGTCGGAGACGAACTCGTGCCCCTCGGCGGCGAGTTCGTCGCGCAGCGACTGGTAGTTCTCGATGATGCCGTTGTGGACGACGGCGACCTCGCCCGCGCAGTCGGTGTGCGGGTGGGCGTTCGCGTCCGTCGGCGGGCCGTGGGTGGACCAGCGGGTGTGGCCGACGCCGACCCGGCCCGAGGGCGACTCGGATTCGAGCACCTCGCGGAGCGCGTCGAGTTCGCCGACCTTCTTCACGACGTCGAGCCCCGGGCCGGCGAGCGCGACGCCCGCCGAGTCGTAGCCGCGGTATTCGAGCGTGTCGAGCCCCGAGACGAGCGTGTCGAGGGTGTCGTCGCCGCGGCCGACACAGCCCACGATGCCGCACATCAGCGGACCACCTCGCCGTCCTCGGGGACGCGGTCGCGGGCGAACGCGCCGGGCCCGACGCGGGCGTTCACGCCGACGAGCGTGCCCGGCTCGCAGGTCGCGCCGCCGCCGAGCTCGGCACGGTCGGCGAGCACCGCGCCCAGCCGCTCGTCGGGGAAGACGCGGTCGCCGACGCGCACGTCGGCGGGACCCCCGGGTACCGTCGCGCCCGGGCCGACGACGACGCCGGAGCCGGTGACGCAGTCGCGGATGACGCTCGCCGCGCAGACGCGCGTGTCGGCGTCCACGACCGACCGCTCGACCGTGGCGTTCGCGCCGACGGTGACGTTGCGCCCGAGCGCGGCGTCCGGGCCGACGACGGCGCTGGCGGCGATCTCGGCGTCCGGGCCGACGACGACCGGCCCCTGTAGCGTCGCGTCCTCGTGGACGGTCGCGGAGCGGTGGACGTGGACGCCCGGCGAGCGTTGCGTCTCCGTCACCCAGCCCTCGTCCAGCAGGCGGCGGGCGGCTTCGAGGAGGTCCCACGGGTAGGTCGCGTCCACCCACAGCCCGTCGGTGTGGACGGCGCGGACGCTCCCCTCCTCGACGAGCGGGAGCAGGGCATCGGTGAGGATGAGCGAGCCGTCCCGGCGGGGGGTCGCCACGAGGCGGTCGAAGCAGTCGGACGTGAGAGCGTAGACCCCCGCGTTGATGAGCCGGTACTCGTCCGCGGTCGGCTTCTCGACGAGGTCGGTCACGCGGTCGCCGTCGAGGCGCACCGCGCCGTACTGTGCGGCGTTCGGGTGGTCGCGGACGGCCATCACGGGCTCCGAGCCGTCGAAGGCGTCGAGCGTCGCGGCCACCGTGTCGGGGTCGACCACGCGGTCGCCGTTGACGGCCACGAAGTCGCCGTCCACGGCCTCGCGGGCCTGGAGGAGGGCGTGGCCGCTGCCGAGCTGTTTCTCCTGGCGGACGTAGGTGACGGGCGCGTCGCGGTACGTCGAGCCGAAGTGCTCCTGGACGCGGTCGCGCCGGTAGCCGACGACGACGACCAACTCCTCGACGCCGGCGTCGAGGAGGGCGTCGAGGACGTATTCGAGGATGGGCCGGTTCGCGGCGGGGAGCATCGGCTTCGGGCGGTTGCGCGTCAGCGGGCGGAGCCGCGTCCCCTCCCCCGCCGCCAGCACGACCCCCGTCGTCACGGTCATGGTGTGTAGTTACTCGCCCGCGTAGTAAATCCTGTGGCGTCAGTCGTACATCCGCTCGTCGAGGTCGGGGAAGTCAACCGACCCCTCACCGAGGCGCGCCTGGAGGCGGCTCCGGTAGAGCAGCAGCGCCATCTGGGGGACGGCGTTCGGCTGGACGGGCATCGGCTCGTCGAACGCCTCGCCCGCCCACGCGTTGTAGTCGGCGGCGATGTCCATCGCGTCCTTGAAGGAGCGGTACATGAGCTCCTTGAAGGGGTCCTGCATGGCCCGGTTTCGGGACGGGGGGTCTTACGCACGCCGGTCGCGAACGCGCGGGTATCGCTCGACGCCGGCACCGGTAACGCAATAATTATGTCCGGTTGGCCGACAGTACCGACAACGCCCCCCGGGGCGGGCGGCGAACCGGGGGACGGGGGACACAGAATGCATCTACGAGAGTTCTTCCGCGCGGACTCGGGGGTATCGAACGTCATCGGCGTGACAGTGCTGGTCGCCATCACGCTCATTCTCGCGACCGTCGTCGGGGCCTACGCCTTCGACCTCGGGGGAACGAGTTCGGAGAGCCCGCCGCAGGCCTCCTTCGAGGTCACCTTCCCGAACTCGACGTACGCCGCGGGCGAGGGCGGCGACGTCGTCAGAATCGTCCACAACAGCGGCAACGGCGTCGACGCGCGGAACCTCGACGTCACCGTGGGCGACACGCGGTTCACGGAACTGGCCACGGACGGCGGTGGCGTCGCCGAGCCGTTCCCGCGCGACGTGGGACCGGGCGCGACGCTGCAACTGCGCGACGGCGGCGGCAACGGCGACTTCGCGCCGGGCGAGGAGGTCCGCATCATCTGGGAGTCGTCGGACGGCGAGTCCACCGCGACGCTCGGCACCGGGACGGTGCCGGAGCCGTAGTCACAGCGCGGTGAGGAGGCCGCCGACGACGGCGAGCGTCCCGAGCCCGAGACACACCGCCCAGAAGGCGACGCGCTCCACGACGCGCAGCAGCGCGTCGATGGTGAGGTAGCCGACGACGGCCGAGACGGCGACGGCGACGGCCGCGGCCGTCGGCGAGAGCGTCGGCACGCCGTCCGCGAGCACGAGCAGCCCCGCGCCCGCGGCGGCCGGAATCGAGAGCAGGAAGGAGAGCCGGAAGGAGGCCTCGGCGTCGTAGCCGCGGAGGATGAGCGCCGACACCGTCGTCCCCGACCGCGAGACGCCGGGGAGGATGGCGAGCCCCTGGAGGACGCCGACGAGCACGGCGTCCGAGAGCGTCGGTTCCTCGCGGCTTCCGAGGCGGGCGTCCGCGAGCCGCTGGAGCAGTCCCGTCGCGACGAGCAGGACGCCGATGAGGACGATGAACGCGCCGCCCGCGAGGACGGGGAACAGCTCTTCGAGGGTGGCGTAGGCGGCGATGCCGACGACGCCGGAGGCGAGCGTCGCGACCCCCAGGAACGTCACCTCGGGGGTCGCGCTCGGGGCCGAGGGCCGCCACTCCGGCAGCCGTCGGAGCAGCCCCGCTATCTCGTCGCGGTAGTAGGCCGTGGCGGCCATCGCCGTGCCGGCGTGGAGGAACAGGGCGAACTCCGTGGCGGCGCTCGGCGGCAACCCCTCGACGGCGGTGAGGTAGATGGCGATGTTCCCCTCCGAGGAGACGGGGAGCCACTCGAACACCCCCTGGAGGACGCCGACGACGACGGCGAGCCACAGCCGGTCCATACGCTGAGGGTGCGACGGCGCGGCTTGAAGCCGGCGGTTCCCGCCGGCACCGCTATATCGGCCGGCGGGAATACCGTGCATGGTTGCAGGTATCGAGGGGGCGCTCGCGGGGCTCCCGCCGTGGGCGGCGCTGCTCGTCGTCGTCGGGGGGTCGCTCGCCGTCGCCCGGCTGGTCCAGGTGGGCGGCGACCGCGTCGTGAAACGCGTCACGAAGCGCATCGAGGGGGACGTGGACGACGCCGTGCTCGGGACGCTCCACCCGGCGCTGTACGTCACCATCGCGCTCACGGGGCTCTACTACGCGCTGGGACCGCTGTCGCTGTCCGTCGTGGCGGTTCCCGCCGAGGTGACGACGAACCTCGAACGCACCGTCCTCTCGGCGGTCGTCTTCGTGTGGGCGTTCACGCTCGTTCGGCTGGGTCGGCGCGTCTCGACGGCGCTCACCGCCGACCGGGAGAAGGCCGAGGGGAGCGTCGTCCCCATCTTCCAGAACGTCTGGACGGCGGCGCTCATCGGCCTGACCGCGTTCGCGCTGCTGCGCCTGTGGAACTACGACGTGACGCCGCTGCTCGCCTCGGCGGGTATCATCGGCATCGTCGTCGGCTTCGCCGCCCGCGACACCATCGCGAACCTGTTCGGCTCCATCGCGCTGTTCTTCGACGGGACGTACAAGGTCGGCGACTGGATCGTCCTCGAATCGGGCGACCGCGGGCGCGTCGAGGACATCTCCATCCGCTCGACGGTCATCCGCACGCGCGACGACGTGCTCGTCACCGTGCCGAACTCCATCCTCAACTCCGCGAAGGTCGTCAACGAGTCCACCCCGCGGCGCAAGCGCCGTATCCGGGTCCCGGTCGGCGTCGCGTACGGCACCGACTACGACCTGCTGGAGGAGACGCTCCTGGGCGTGGCGGCGGCGACGAAGCCCGTCCTCGACGCGCCCTCGGCCCGCGTCCGGATGCGGTCGTTCGGCGACAGCGCGATAGAGGTCGAACTGCTCTGCTGGGTTCCCGACCCCGTGCTCAGGGGGAGAGCGACCCACGACCTCAACGTCGGCATCTACCGCGCGTTCGCGGAGGCGGGCATCACGGTGCCGTTCCCCCAGCGCGAGGTGCGCCTGCTCGGCGAGGGGGCCGCGACGGCGGCCGGGGCGGACGGGGCGGTCCCCGAGGCCGCGGGCGCGGACGACGACTGACCCGAAGGGCACTTGCCGCGAGCGGCCCGAGGACGGACAATGACGCTCCTCGACGACGCCCGCGCGCTGCTCGCGACCGGGCCGCTGTGTGACGCCTGTCTCGGCCGCCCGTTCGCCGAGCGGAGCTTCGGGCTGACGAACGCCGAGCGCGGCCGGGCGCTCCGCACGACCATCGCGCTTGACGACGACGAGCCGTACGGGACGACCGACCCCGCGGACTGCTGGGTCTGCGAGGGGCTGTGCGGCCGCTTCGAGGAACTGGCCGAGCGCGCGGCCGCAGCCGTCGCGGACATCGACTTCGACACGTACCAGGTCGGGACGCGCGTCCCGCCGCTGGTCGAGGAGAACGACGAACTCCTGCGCGAGGACGCGGGGCTCGAACCGGACGCGGGCGAGGAACTCCGTAAGGAACTGAACCGCGAGGTGGGGCGGCGGCTGGGCGCGCGCCTCGAAAAGGAGGTGGACTTCGAGCGCCCGGACGTGCAACTGCTCTGTGACCTCGACGCCGACGAGGTGACGGCGACGGTCAACTCCGTGGCCGTCTACGGCCGCTACCGGAAGATAGAGCGCGACGTGCCCCAGACGGAGTGGCCCTGCTCGGACTGCGGCGGCTCGGGCCGCGTCTACGGCGTCGGCCCCTGCCCGGAGTGCAACGGCACCGGCTACCGCTACCGGACGAGTGTCGAACAGGAAGTCGCGCCGACGCTCGTCACCGCCCTGCGCGGCGAGGCGGGCGTCTTCCACGGCGCGGGCCGCGAGGACGTGGACGCGCTGATGCTCGGCGGGGGGCGACCCTTCGTGCTGGAGGTGAAGAAGCCCCACCGCCGCCACGTGGACCTCTCGGCGCTGGAGGCGGAGATCAACGAGGCGAGCGACGCCGTCGAGGTGGAGGGCCTGCGCTTCGCGACGAACGACATGATAGAGCGCGTGAAGGAACACGACGCCTCGAAGACCTACCGGATGACGGTCGAGTTCGGCGGGGAAGTCGACGACGCCGACCTCCAGCCGGTGCTCGACGAACTCCGCGGAACGACGGTCGAACAGCGCACCCCCCAGCGCGTCGACCACCGCCGGGCGGACCTCACGCGCGAGCGCACCGTCTACGACATCTCGGGGTCGACGACGGACGAGACGCACGCGACGCTCGTGATTCACGGCGCGGGCGGCCTCTACATCAAGGAACTCGTCTCGGGCGACGAGGGACGCACCGAGCCGTCGCTCGCGGGCCTGCTCGGCGTCGAGGCCGTCGTCACCGCGCTCGACGTGACCGCCGTCGAGGGCGAGGACGAGCCGTTCGAGCACCCGGACTTCTTCCGCGACGCGGAGGGCGAGAGCGAGGAGGGCGCGGCCTGAGCTACCGGCTCTCGGTCGCCCACACGACCCGTTTCACTGGCTCCCACCACCAGCGCGGGCGGAGAACGGCGAGCAGGCCGCCGACGAGCAGGGGGAGAACGGCGTAGCCGACCGGCCCCGCCGCGAAGAAGTACGCCGGGAGGACGACGAGCAGGAGGAGCAGCGCGACCGTGCCGGTCGGGAGGGGCTCGACCATGGCCGGGCTCCGGCTCCCGGCAGTAAAAGCCCCGGCGACCGACCCGCTTTAGTCGCCGCTCGCCGACCGACGAGCAATGCGATTCGGCGTCGACGAGGCCGGCAAGGGACCCGTGCTCGGCTCGATGTTCGCCGCCTGCGTCCGGGGCGACCCCGAGACGCTCCCCGAGGGCGTCGCGGACTCGAAACGCCTCGCGCCCGCCCGTCGCGAGGAACTCGACGCCGTCGTGAGGGAACGCTTCGACGTTGGCGTCGCGGAGATACCCGTCACCCGCATCGACGGCGACGAGGACATGAACACCCTCACCGTCGCGGCCCACGCCGCCGCCGTCGATGCGGGCGCGGCGGACGGCGACGCCGGGCTGTGCGACGCGGGCGACGTTTCCGAGGCGCGGTTCGCCCGCCGGGTCGCGGCCGCCTGTGAGCGCGACGTGACCGTCGAGGCGCGCCACCGCGCGGACGAGGACGACCCGCTCGTCGGCGCCGCCTCGGTCGTCGCGAAGGTCGCCCGCGACGCCCACGTCGCCGCGCTCGCCGCCGAGTACGGCGACGTGGGCAGCGGCTACCCGAGCGACCCGACCACCCGCGACTTCCTCCGCGAGTACGTCCGCGAGCACGGCACCCTGCCCGAGTGTGCGCGAGCGTCGTGGGCCACGAGCGCGGACGTGCTGGCGGCGGCCGAACAGTCGGGACTGGACGAGTTCTGAAAGAAATCGAAGGGAGTCAGGGAACGTCGGTCGTTACCGGAGCGATTCGACCGTGTTCAGCGCGTTGATGCGGCCCGCCCCGAACTCAGTCCCGCTGCTACCGTTCGTTCCCTCCGCGTTCTGCTTGATGACGCTCTCGACCTGGTTCGCGTTGAGCGAGGGGTCGAGGCTCCGGACGAGGCCGACGAGCCCCGCGACCTGCGGCGCGGCCATCGAGGTGCCGGAGATGAAGTCGTAGCCGGCGAGCCCGACGGAGGACGAAAGCGTCGTGGGCCACGTGGACAGCACGCCGTTGAGCGGGAACGGGATGTCCCCCGGCTCACCCGTTTCGCCGAGCGTCCGCGGAATCGTCTCGTACCAGCCCCCGGGCGCGGCGACCTCGATGTCGCTCGTTCCGTAGTTCGAGTAGAACGAGAGCGTGTCGGCCGGCGACGTCGCGCTGACGGTGATGACGGCCGGAACGCTATTCGGGAGCGTCAGGCCGCCGCCCTGCTGGAGGTTTCCGGAGTCATTGCCGGCCGAGCCGGTGATGACCGTACCACGGCGAACCGCGCTCTGGAAGACCCGCTGGACGTTCGCGCGGAGCTTGTTGATATCGGCCCCCGGCTGTTGGACGCCCGGAATCCCGAGGCTGAAGTTCGCGGCGTCCGCTCCGATCTCGGCCGCGTAGTCGATGCCCGCGAGGATATCGCCGAACGTCGCGCCCCCGTCGGCCGGGAACACCCGAATCGGAACCAGTTCGGCCTCCGGGGCCATCCCGACGACGCCGACCTCGCCGGTCGCCGCCGCGATGCCGGCGCAGTGGGTGCCGTGGTAGCCGGAGTCGTCCGGACCGATTTCCGGTACGTCGTCGTTCGCCACGAACGCCCGCCCGAGGTCCGCGTTAACGTTCCCGAGGTCGGGGTGGTCCAGGTCGATGCCCGTGTCGACGATGGCGATGCGGGCACCCTCGCCGGTCGCGACCTCGTGTGCGTCGCCGACCTGCATGAGGTCCTTGTCCCACTGAAGCCCGCGAAGCGCCGCGTCCTCGCCCGGTGTCGACGACGGTTCGGCGTCCACCTCGGGGAGCTCCAGCTCGACCGTGACGTCCCGGGTGACCGACGAGACCTGTCGGACGCCCGCGAGCTCGTCCGCCGCGTCGGCCGGACCGGTGACGACGGCGACGTCGCCCTCGGCGAGTTCGTGCCGGAGGGCGAAGTCGGTGTTACGGAGCCTCCGCTCGATGCTGTTTCCGTTGCTCCTGAGGAGATACTGCGCCGACCCGTCGGACGCGGACGCGAGCCCGGTGAAGGCTAGCGTCGCGCCGGCAGCACCCATCCCCCGAAGCAGCGTCCGCCTGTTAATGTCAGACATGACGTTTTCGCTGAGGAATACACCATGAAAGATATTGTGAAACTATCGGAAACTGAACGCCGGTTTAGTCGCGGCAGTACTTACGAAGTGAGGAAATCCCGCGCGTCAGTCCAGCACGACGTTACGGAGGATGTTCCCGTACGCCGGGCGGGTGACGAGGACGCCGAGCAGGACGCCGACGATGGTGACCAGCGCGAAGCCCTGCAGGTCGCCCAGCGAGAGGACGGCGAGGGGACTCATCGCGATGATAGTCGTCGCGGCGGCCGCGCCGATGACCCAGAACGCCTTGCGGAACCGCGACTGGAAGACGCGGCCCGTCGTGACGCGCTCGCCCTGCAGTATCTCGTCGGCGATGATGACGAGGTCGTCCACCCCCGTGCCGATGACGGCGATGAAGCCGGCGATGTGCGAGAGGTCGAGCGCCAGCCCGACGAGCGCCGCGAAGCCGAGGAGGAGATACACCTCGGCGGCGGCGGTGAGCACCATCGGCGCGGCGACGCCGACCTCGCGGTAGCGGAGGAAGACGACGAACGCGACGGCGAGCACCGCGACCGCGCCGGTGACGACGGAGAACGTCTTGAACTCCTGTGCCAGCGACGGCTGGAGGTAGTAGGTCGTCCCCTCGTCGATGTTCAGCGTCGTCGGGAGCGCGCCGGCCCGGAGGTCCAGCTCCAGCTGGCGCGCGGTGGACTGGTTCGGCGCGCCGATGGAGAAGGAGGGGTCGGCGACGAAGTCGCCGTTGTTGATGATGGTCGCGAGGTCGCCCATCGACGCGGCGTACACCGTCTCGCCGTCGCGAACGGTGAGCAGGCAGTACTCCGAGTCGTCCTGCGGCCCCTCGCCGAGTTCGTAGTCGCAGTTGCCGATGCCGTTGGGGTTCTGCTCGCTGGTGAACCCCTCCTCGCGCATCGTGTCCGCGAACCGCTGTGCCGCGTCGTCGTTCGAGACGGTGACGCCGACGGCGTAGCTCGTCCCCCCGCCCGGCGTCTGTCGCGTCACGACGCCGCTGACGGTGAGGTCGCTCTGGTCGAGCAGCGGCTGGCGTTCGAAGCCGGTGCCGTTCTCCGCGGGCGAGAGCGCGACGACCTGCACGCGCCCGGGCGTGCCGATGAGGCCGATGACCTCGGAGCGGTTCGCGTTGGGCACCTCGACGACCACGTAGGTCCCGTTCTCGGTCTGGGTGGTCGTCACGGAGCCGCCGGTCAGCCCGCCCTCGTTGATCTTGCTGTTGAGGACGCGGACCGTCTGGTCGCGGGTGCGCTCGGTGACGCCGAGGTCGACCTGGTTCTCGCTCACGTCGATGTCGTTCGCCCGCAACGCGGCCGCGAACTCGGCCCGGGTGACGTTCCCGGTGCGGACCTCGACCGCGCCGTTCGGGAGCTCTTGGGTGGGGTTGAGCACGGCCACGTCCGCGAGCGAGACGTTCAGCTCCGCCGCGAGGTCGCGCTGGAGCTGGTTCGGGTCGGCGTCGCCGATGTCCGGCGTCGCGTGGAGGCCGGCGAGCGGCGCGCGGATGCGCGTCCCGCCCGACAGCTCCAGCCCGTACTGGAGGTTCGTCGGCGAGGTAGCGTTCGCGTCGCCGCCGTCCGCGGCCGACCCGGAGCCGAGCGGCCCGAACAGCGCGGCCGACGACGCGACGACGAGCACGACCAGCAGGACGATGCGCCAGTTCTCCCGGATCATGAGCCGACCGCCTCGTACTTGTAGTAGCGGAGCAGGCTGACGTTGAGCATGTACGTGTTCATGAGGTCCACCGAGAGGCCGAACACGAGGATGAGTCCGACCTCGGGCAGCAGCGGAATGCCGAGCAGCGACGACGTGAGCGTCATCACGGCCATCGCGGCGATGGAGGTGAGCGTCATCGTGACGCCGGTGCGCATCGCCCGGTAGGTGGACTCGTAGAAGTCGCCCCGCCGCCTGAGGATGTGGTTGTTGAGCAGGAGGTCCGAGTCCACGCTGTAACCGATGAGCATCAGCAGCGCGGCGACCGTTCCGAGCGTGAGTTCGATGCCGAGGAGGTTCATCAGCGCCACCGGGATGACGATGTCGGAGAACGCCGACGCCACGACGGCGATGGAGGGGATGAACGTGCGGAACAGCGCGAACACGAGCACGCTCATCCCGAGGAAGGCGACCCCGATACCCAACAGCGCCTGCCGCTGTGACTGGGCCCCGAAGGAGGCCGCCCGTTCCTGTGCCTGCTCGACGGCGTACCCCTCGTCGCGGGCCTTGCCCGCCACGTCCTCGTCGGTCGGCGGGAAGGTGACGAGGTACTGGTCGCCGGTCTGTCCCACCGGCGCGACGGACTCTATCTCGGTATCGAAGACGGTGTCCAGCGAGCCGGGGTCGGAGACGTTGCCGACGCGCAGTTCGGTGCCGCCCGTGAAGGCGACGCCGAGGGCGACGGGCTTGCCCGTGAGCACGAGAAAGCCCGCGATGACGACGAGCGCCAGCGCCAGCAACACGAGGGGGACCGCGACGAGCTGGCGGTTTGAGTACCGGGAGTAGTCGACCTCCGGTACGTCGAACTCGACCATACGGCGACTGTGCGGACGCGCCGAATAAGCCTTCTCAAAGACGTACGGGCACGGTGCCCCTCCCGACCGGGGCCGACGGCGGCCGAAACCGTTCCCCCCCGTCACCGACTACCACGACCATGACCGTCGCCGAGCGCGTCGTCGTCTCCTACCCCGCGGACCTGTCGCGGTGGGGGCGCGGCCAACTGGACACCCGCCACTTCCGGGCGTGGCTGAAGCGCCGCTACCCCCGGCCCGAGCCGGGCGACGTGTGGGAGGAGTTCCTCGACGTGGGCTGTTGTGGGGACTCGCTCGACGTGCCCCTGCGCGTCGAGCGGCTGGCGGGCGGCGACGAACTCGGGGACGGGACCGACATCGTCTACGAGGAGCGCGAGGCCTGCGGACTGGCCGGCGGGTGGCGGGTCCAGAGCGCCGCCGGGCCGGAATAGGACCTCGCGGCGACGACCCGAACCGCCGACTTTTTTGTGGTCATCGTGAGAACGCGACGGCATGGACGAGGCGCTCGAAGTCGTCGACGTGGTCGCCGACTCGGGACTCGAAGGGGCCGTGACGTGGGCGCTGCGCCTGCTCGGCGTGGTGCTCCTGCTCGCGGGCGCGGGCCTGTGGCTCCTCACGGACGCCGGCCTGCTGTTCCTGCCGGCGCTGCTGCTGCTCGCCGGCGTGGTGCTGCTCG
This sequence comes from Halosegnis marinus, assembly GCF_029338355.1. Lineage (GTDB taxonomy): Archaea > Halobacteriota > Halobacteria > Halobacteriales > Haloarculaceae > Halosegnis > Halosegnis marinus. The sequence goes on along the minus strand of NZ_CP119802.1, from coordinate 1,635,077 downwards.
TCGCGCCGAGCGTCCTGCTGTTGTTCGCGGAACTCGCCTGAGGCTTCAAGGCCGGCCGGCCCCGAGCGGGGGTATGCCCGAACTCGCCCGCGTGCTCGTCTACCCCGTGAAGTCGCTGGACCCGCTCGCGCTCGACGCCGCCGAGGTACTCGACGCGGGCGGCCTCTCGCACGACCGCGAGTACGCGCTCGTGGACGCGGACGGCGAGTACGTCAACGCCAAGCGCGAGCGCGCGGTCCACGGACTGGCGAGCGACTTCGACCCCGACAGCGGCGCGTGGACCGTCGGCCCGCGCGACGGGGCGAGGGAGACGTTCCGTCTCCCCGACGAGCGCGACGCGGCGGCCGAGTTCCTCTCGGCGTACTTCGGCTACGAGGTCGGTATCGAGCGGGACGCGTCGGGCGGCTTCCCGGACGACACGCACCTCTCCGGGCCGACGGTGGTGGCCGAGGCGACGCTCGACGCGACGGCCGAGTGGTTCGACGGCGTCGACGCGGCGGGGATGTGCCGTCGCCTGCGCCCGAACCTCGTGGTGTCGGGCGTGGAGCCGTTCTGGGAGGACCGCCTCTACGGCGACGCGGGCGAGGTGGTCCCGTTCGAGATAGGGGGGACGCGCTTCGAGGGCGTGAACCCCTGCCAGCGGTGTGCGGTGCCGACGCGCGACCCGGACACCGGGGAGGAGACGCCCGGGTTCCGCGAGCGGTTCGTCGAGCGGCGCGAGGCGACGCTCCCCGAGTTCGCCGCGCGCGGCCGCTACGACCACTACTTCCGGCTGATGGTGAACACGCGCGTGCCGCGGGAAACGGTCGGCGAGCGGGTCGCCGTCGGGGACGGAATCGAGGTCGGAGGGACGGTCAGGGAAGGTAGCGCACGCTGACGAGACCCTCGTCGGCGTCCGAGCGCACCTCGACGCGGTTCACGTCGGGCATCCGGGCCGCGCGGGCGAGCGTCTCGTCGTCCTCGACCACGTCGCGGACGGCGTCGTCGGTGTCCGCGGGCGGCACCGAGAGCACGTGTATCTCGCCCATCCCGGCGCGCTCCCGCTTCGTGAGGTCGCCCACCGACTGCTCGGCGGCGACCTCGCGCTCGTGTGCGGTCGGCGGTTCGGGGCTCTCCTCGACGGCGACGCTTCTGCGCGCGGCCACCTCGACCACGGTGTGGGTCACCTCCAGCGGCGGTTCGGGCGCAAGCGTCGCCTCCAGCACGTCGCCGGCCTCGACGCCGGGGTTGTCGCCCAGCGTGTGGACGCGGCTCGAATCCACGTCCCGCAGGACGGCGGAGTCGGCCTCGGCGTGGGTGACGACGAAGGTGCCCTCCGTCTCGTCGGTGTCGTCGGTCATAGGGGAGGAAAGCGCCCCGGGCCGTTTCACCTCGTCGGTCCCTACCGGTAGCGCCGGTGGACGAGCCAGACGAGCGCGGCGGCGGCGGCCGGAATCAGCGGCGAGGCGACCGCGGGCACGGCGTACAGCAGCGAGATGACGGGCGCGAAGACGCCGCGGGGAACGGGCCGGGTCGTCGGCTCGCCGTCGAGGACGAACTCCGGCGGGATGGAGGCGACGACGAGCAGGTACAGCGAAAGCAGATACACGAGCCCCGCGGCCGCGACGGCGCGGTCGTAGCGGGCGTCCGACCCCTCGCGGCGGTGGTGGCGCGCGACGAGCAACACCGGGCCGACGACGGGGAGCACGACGAGGAAGCCGACCATCAGCACGAACGTCCGGACGAACGAGGAGGTTCCCCCGGCCGCGAGGCCCGTCGATTGGGCGATGCTGACGACGAACGCCAGCCCGAACCCCAGCCCCAGCAGGGCCGCGAGCAGACCGCCCGCGACGACGTACAGCCGGAACAGCCGCGAGTCGCTCCGCCGGAAGGCGTACGGGAACGCGCCGAACAGTCCCCCGTAGCCGTCGGCGGCGCTGTCTGTCATACTCGGGGTAGGGACGGCGCGGACAAAAGCGGCGCGACCGCGGGTCAGTTCTCGGCGACGACGATGCGGACGCTATCGCCCTCCTGCAGGACGTACTGCGTCGGGTCCACGTCCTCCCCGTTCACCGCGACGGTGACGTTCGCGTTCTCCCCGTCGGTGTAGGTCGTTCCCCGGTAGGTCACGGAGTCGTCGGTGACGCCGATGTCGAGGGTGTACATCGCCCACTCCAGCGTGACGCCGCGGGCGTGTGCGTGCCACTCCGTGCCGTCGCGGGCCTCGAAGTGCCACTCGTTCGCCTGGAGCTGGTAGCGGTCCCGCGAGAAGTCCACCGCGGAGCCCATGACGCTCATCTCCATCGTCCCGTGGTAGTGGACCGCGCGGTAGTCGGTGGGCGTCTGGGCCACCTTCGCGACGCCGTCCGGGGTGCCGGAGCCCCCGCCGGAGAAGAACACCACGTAGCCGACGACGGCCGCAGCGGCCACGAGGACGAGCGCCAGCGCGACGGGCGCGGCGCCGATACCCCCGTCGTCGCCGTCGAGCGCCGCGACCCGGCGCTGTTCGATGGGGCCGAGGTCGTCGGGGTGCTCGTCGGCGAGGTGTTCGAGGTAGGCCGTCTCCGTGTCGAAGTCGGCCCCGCAGTAGTCGCAGTCGGTCATTGCTCCGTCTAGTCGCTCGGACGCTTCTATCCGTTTCGGTGCGCCGCCAGCGCGTCGGCGTGTTCGTCCAGCAAGGCGACGAAGGCGTCCGCCTCGGCCGCCTCGCGCTCGGCGCGCGTGCCGCGGTGGCGACCCAGCCGCGTCAGCGCCGCGAGCGCGCTCGGGTCGTTGGCGGCTATCTCGGCGGCCACGTCGGCCGGGTCCGGAACCACCCGCGAGACGAGACCCGCCTCGCGGGCCGCCTCGGCGTCGACGACCCGGCCGGACAGCGACAGGTCGGCCGCGTGGCTCGCGCCCACGGCCTCGGGGAGGCGAACGGTGCCGCCCCACGCCCCGAACAGCCCGAAGGTGACCCCGGGCTCCGCGAAGGTGGCGTCGGGCGTCGCGACACGCACGTCGGCCGCGAGCGCGAGTTCCACGCCGCCGCCGCGGGCCGCGCCGTTCACGCCCGCGACGACGACGGCGTCGCTCGATTCTATCGCGTCCATCGTCCGCTGACCGCGCGCGACGAACGCCCGGCCCGCGGACTCGCTCTCGGCGGCCGCGGCCACGGACGCGAGGTCCGCACCCGCACAGAAGGCGTCGCCCGCCCCGCGGAGGTGGACCACGGGCGTCGGCGCCTCCGTCACGGCGTCGGCGAGCGCGTCGAGTCCGTCGGGCGTGAGCGCGTTGCGCGCGTCGGGCCGGTCGAGCGTCACCGTACGCACCCGGTCGCCGTCCTCGATGCGGAGCATGCGCGACGCTGGCCGGGGGTTTCCAAAGGTCTTTGCCCTTCGCTCGCCTACTTTCGGCCGATGGATTACGCCGCCGCGGTCCGCGGGGCCGCCGGAGACGCCGTCGCCGACATCGTCCCCGAGGAGTTCCGGGACGATATCGAGGCGTTCCTCGCCGACGGCTCCCCCGTCCCCGGCGTTCTCACGCTGTTGGCCGCCGAGAGCGCCGGCGCCGACCCCGCGGCGCTGACCGAACGCGCCGTCGGCGTCCAGCTCATCTACGACGGCCTGCGGCTCACCCGCCGGCTCGCGAACGACGACCCGTGGGACGGCGGCGACGCCCCCCGCGAGGCCCGCGAGCGCGCGAACGTCGATATCCTCGCCGCCGACGTGCTCGTCTCGCGCGGCTTCTTCCTGCTCGCGCGCACCGACGCCGCCACCGAGGCCGTCGAGGTGGTCCGCGCGTTCGGCCGCGACCAGACCGAACGCCGCGACGCCGACGACCCGGCCGCGCTCGACGACGAACTCGAAGTCGACGTGCTCACGCTCGCGCTCGTCGCCGGCACCACGGCCGCCGGGGAGACCCCCGGGGACACCGGCCCGCTCGCCCGCGAGTTCGCCGGCCGCTACGACGACGGCTTCCCCGAACCCGCGACGCTGTTCGACGACGGCGCCCGAACCCGAATCGCCGGCGTCACCGGCGGCGGGCGACCCCTGAATCGAAACGACTAAAGACGCCAGCGGGCTACCCGATAGTGCGTGCCTGGGTAGCTTAGCGGTAAAGCGCGTCCTTGGTAAGGACGAGACCCCGGATTCAAATTCCGGCCTAGGCTCTTTCCGCACTCTCGACCGAAAACGGGAGTCGCTACTCCGCCGTCGGGGCGACGAAGTACGTCTCGCGACGCTCGCCGTCGATGAGGACCGAGAAGACGAAGTAATCCCCCTGTTCTATCTCCTCCTGACTGCGGTTACGTATCTCGACGTCGAACTCGAGCGTCCGGTTCGCGCCCGGCGGGACGACTATCGAGACCGACTCCGTCGACCCGGAGAGAGTCAGGTTTCGGTTCGGGCTCTGAAGTACCGCGTACGGGGAAATCGCTCGGTTGTTGTTCTGCGATTCCCCGAAGAAGAAGGCGTACCGGATACCGGTTATCTCCCGTCCCTCGGAGCCGGTGTTGTTGAACGTGATGTCGAGGTTCGTCGTGCCGCTCTCGAAGGTGGTCGACTCGAGCACCAATCCGATCTCGGGATTGAACGCGGTCGTGGTACGGTTGATCTTGCTCGCGTTGATGACCCGGATATCCGCGGTCGCGTTCCCCGGCCCGGACTCGTCGTAGCCGTCGAAGCCGTCCGCGAGCGTCGTCCGGATATCGACCGAAACGGGACTGCTGGATATCTCGCCCGGCGCGTCGTACGTCACGACGAGTTCGCCGTCGTCGTTCGTCGTCACGTCGGACAGGGTCGCGTTCTCCCTCCCGTTGACGGAGACGCTCCCCTGTGTAATCGGACTGAGTCCGACGTCGAGTTCGGCGTCGGGCACGGGGTTGTCGTACTCGTCGCGGACCTCGAAGACCACCTCGCGTGTGCCGCCCTCGGGAACGCTCTGGCCGTCGCCGCTGACGACCGTGATGTACTCGGGCGTCGGTTCCGGTTCGTCCGAGGGTCCGACGGAGACGCGGGCGACGTCGAACCGGTACGTCGTGCCGGGTTCGAGCGTCAGCGTCAGGTTCGCGGGCGTGGTGCTGTCGTCGTAGACGCACTGCGCCACGTACGCGCCGTCCGTGTCGTCGTCGGTGGGGTCGTCGGTTCGGGTGTCCGCACAGGTGGTCGCGCCGGGGTCGTCGAGTTGGCCCGCGAGGAGGTCGGTCACCCAGACCTCCTCCGGGACGCGTGTGGGGACGGTGACGTTGATGGGGTCGGACGTGTTCCGAACGCCGACGGTCGAGCGCGAGACGCTGACCGGTTCCACGTCCACGGCGAGCGAGGTCGCCTGCGAGGTGGCGAGGTCGCCCTCCAGCGTGACGAGCGTTATCTCGCGCCCGTCGACGAGCCGCTGGCCCGACAGCGGGACGGCCCCGTCGTCGCCGAAGTCGTTGTACGCGACCGTCCCCTCGATGCGCGTGGTGCCGGCCTCGCGGTAGTAGTTGTACTCGGGGGTGAACGCGACGGCTCGGGTGGTGTAGGTCCGGTTCGTGCCGTTCCAGACGTCCCCGACGTCGGCCGCGTCGGACTGCGCGTTCGCGACGACGACGGCCGCGGGCCCCGTCGTTCGGAAGGTCCCCGACCCGGAGGAGGGGTTCAGCCCGAGCGTCCGCGGCGGGTAGTTCACGCCGAGACGGAGGCCGACGGTGTCGCCGGTGCCGGCGCTCGCGCTCCGCCGGACCGCGTTCCGTAGCTCGACCATGTCCCCCTGTATCTCCTGGCTGTGTGCCAGCTCGACGTCCTCGTTCGCGTTCGGCACCGCGACCGACTGGTAGACGCCGAGCGCACTGACCAGTATCGCGAACACGAGTATCCCGCCCAGTACCTCCGAGACCCCCCGGTCCGTTCCCCCCTGCATCACACCCGTCAGTTGAGACGTTCCTACTAAACCTTGTGGGGCGAATCGGGAAACGACGGCCGAAGGAGTGTGTAATTGTCCACCGAGCCCCGAGGCGCCGGTTTCCTCCCGTCGAGGGGGCGAACCGCGGCCCGGCACGGGGTTCTCCCACCGTGAGAACGCGCCCGAATTTTTATCGGTGGTGACGTATTGTTCTCTAATGACATGGGGGTCGATGACGGGGGACCATCGGGGGATAGCGGCGCGAGCGAGGGGAGCGACGGCCTCTCCGCGCGCCTGAACGAGCGGCTGTCGCGGACGCGGGCGACGCTGAGCGGGCTGCTCGGGAGCGAGCGGCGGCCCGTGGAGGAGCGGCGCGACATGGACGCCGTCGAGTCGTTCACGCCGCCGCCGCTCCCGGACTCGGTGGAGGGCCACCGAACGCGCGGCGAGGTGCTCGGCGACGTGGTCGACCACTTCGAGAGCGCGGACCTCGCCTTCGACCGCCAACCGGACGCCGAGGCCGTCCGGAAGCGCTTCTTCGACTTCTCGTACCTCGCGGACCACGAGGAGGTGGAGCGCTACTGGGTGAACGAGCCGTACGCGTACGTGACCATCGTCCGCGACCTCCGGGCCGACGAGCTCCGCTACCGGGTCGTGGAGCCGTACCTCTCCGAGTTCGAGCGGTACGTGCTGGAGGAGCTGACCAAGCACCTCCGCAACAGCCTGATGTACTACGACGTGGCGGACGGCAGCGACCGGGCGTCGCTGTTCGAGCGGAAGGCGGCCGACCTCGTGCGCGAGCACACCGCGGCGGTGACGACGCTGTCGCTGTACAAGCTGCTCTACTACCTCCGGCGCGACTTCGTGGAGTACGGCCGCATCGACCCCATCATGCACGACGAGGCCGTGGAGGACATCTCCTGTGACGGGACGGACCTCCCCGTGTTCGTCTACCACCGCGAGTACCGCGACCTCGACACGAACGTCTCGTTCGACGGCCAGGAGCTGAACTCCTTCGTCGCGCGGATGGCCCAGCGGGCGGGCAAACACATCTCCGTCTCGAACCCGCTCGTGGACGCCTCGCTGCCGGACGGGTCGCGCATCCAGCTGAGCTTCGGCGGCGACATCGCCACCCGGGGCGCGAACTTCACCATCCGGCAGTTCTCCGCGGTCCCCGACACCCCGGTCGACCTCATCAACTGGGACACGTTCTCGCTGGACCAGATGGCGTACCTGTGGCTCTGTATCGAGAACAACCGCTCGCTCGTGTTCGCGGGCGGCACGGGGTCGGGTAAGACCACGAGCCTGAACGCCGTCTCCTTCTTCATCCCGAAGAAGAGCAAGGTCGTCTCCATCGAGGACACACCCGAGGTGAAGCTCCCCCACGAGAACTGGATACAGAGCCTCACCCGCGAGTCCGTCACCGCCTCCGGCGAGGGGTCGGTGACGATGTACCAACAGCTCCAGACGGCGCTGCGCCAGCGCCCGGAGTACATCCTCGTCGGCGAGATACGCACGGAGTCGGAGGTGGCGCTCACCTTCTTCCAGGCGATGGCGACGGGGCACACCGCCTACACGACGGTTCACTCGGAGTCCGTCACTGGCGTCATCAACCGCCTGGAGAACGAGCCGCTGTCCGTCCCGACGCAGATGATAAAGGAACTCGACATCGTCTCCATCCAGAAGCAGGTGATGCTCGACGGCGAGCGCGTCCGCCGCAACGACAGCATCACCGAGATAGTGGACGGGGGCGGCGGAACCCAGGACATCCTCGTCGACACCGTCTTCGAGTGGGACGCGGAGTCGGACTCGCACAACGACTTCGTGGACTCGTCGGTGTTCGACGACATCGCGGAGGACCGCGGCTGGACCGACCGCCGCATCCGCGAGGAGTTCCGCGACCGCCGCGAGGTGCTGGCGTACCTCGTCGAGAACGACATCACGTGGCACGAGGACGTCGCGCGCGTCATCCACGGCTTCATGAAGTCGCCCGACCGGGTGCTCGAACGGGTTCGGGACGACACGCTCGACCCCACCTCGCTCACGCTCGCGCCGGCACCGACCCACGAGCGGGCCGCGCCGCCCGACACGGCGGCCCCGGCGGACCCGGACGGTGACGGGGAGGAACTCGAGGACCTCGTCCCCGCGGTCCGGGAGATAGACCCTCTGCTCGACGAGGACGGCGAACCGTTCCCGGACGCGACGGCCGCGGTCCGCGAGCGCGACGACGGCGACGGTGGTGACCCGTGAGCAACGAGGACCGCGGGGAGGCCGAGTCGGCGCTCGGCGACCTCGTCGGCGACGACGAGGACGACGTGCCCGTGCCCGGCTACGAGGCGGAACAGTACCTGCCCTCGGGCACCGTCTCGGAGGACCGCCGCGAGATGTTCCGCCGCGAGTTCGGCCTCGTGCGGGCGTTCTTCCGGTCGCGGCCCGCCCGCTACTGGCGGCTCCAGCGGCGGCTGAACCAGGCCCGCGTGGGGACGACGTACGACCGCTACCTCACCCGGTCGGTGACGCTCGCGACGTTCGCGGGCATCGCGGGCGCGCTCGCGGGTGCCCTGCTGACCGTCGTGTTGACGCGGCTGGGCGTCCTCGGGAGCATCGACTCACCGGTGAACTTCGGCACGGGGGCGCTGGTGCGGTTCGTCGCGGAGAACGAGGTGGTCGTCGGGGGCGCGGCGCTGGCGCTCGTGCTGGCGCTCGTCGGCTTCGGCACGGTCTGGGTGGCACGGCTCTACTACCCGTCGCTCGTCATCGACTCGCGGCGGCGCAACATCGACGTGAACCTCCCGCACGCCATCGTCTACATGTACGCGCTGTCGTTCGGCGGGATGGACCTGCTGGAGGTGCTCGAACGCACGGCCGGGGCCGACGAGACGTACGGCAACGTCTCCGACGAGTTCGACATGATCATCCGCGACGTGGAGCTGTTCGGCGCGGACCTCTACACCGCCATCCGCAACGCGCGCAACCTCACGCCGTCGGACAACCTCGAGTCGTTCCTCGACGACCTGCTGTCGGTGCTCGACTCGGGAGGCGACATGACCGGCTTCCTCCGCGAGGAGACGGAGAAGTACATGGACCGGGCACAGAACGAACAGGAGAGCTTCCTCGACACGCTCGAACTGCTCTCCGAGGTGTTCATCGTCCTGTTCGTCGCCGCGCCGCTGTTCGTCGTGGTCATCATGATGGTGATGAGCTTCCTCGGGGAGAACACCGTTCCCTACCTGATGGTCGTCATCTACGCCGTCATCCCGCTCGTGATGGCGGCGTTCCTGGTCATCGTCTCCGTGCTGTCCGACCCGTACAAACAGCCGGACCACGACCTGAAGATACCCGACGACGGGACGCGGGTCCCGGTAACGGCCGACCTGCGGGCGTCGCCGGGCTTCGACGTGTTCCGCGGCCTCCGCCTGCGGGCGCGGGCCCGGGCGTTCCTGCGGGCGCCGCTGAAGCCGCTGTACGAGCGGCCGACGCTCACCCTCGTCGCGACGGTGCCGCTCGCCGTCCTCGCGGCCCCGCTGTCGGCGGAGCTACTGTCGGTACCGCTGCGCAGCGGCGTCCTGCTGGAGGAGCCGTTCGAGGCGACGCTGGCCCTGCTCGTCGTGCCGTTCTTCGTCGTCGCGTTCCCGCTGTCGCTGTTCTACGAGGCCGACCGGCGGCGGCGCGAGGCCATCGCCGAACAGCTCCCCGACACCCTCGACATCCTCGCGAGCGCGAACCAGATGGGCGTCCCGCTCGTGAAGGGTATCGACCTCGTCACGAAGAACGTCTCCGGGGCGCTGTCGACGGAGCTCCGGCGGACGCGCAACGACATGGAGTGGAACTACGACATCCAGAGCGGGCTGCGGGGGCTGGCCGACCGCGTCGAGGTGCCACAGCTCACCCGGACGTGTAACATCCTCGCGGAGGGGGCCCGCTCGACGGGCGAGCTCCACAAGGTGATGTCCATCGCCGCGGAGGACACCCGCCACCGCTTCCGGCTGGACCGCAACCGCCAGCAGGAGCTGAACTCCTACGTCGCCATCGTCGTCATCGGCTTCCTCGTCTACATGGGCGTGATGGTCGTCCTCGACCAGAGCTTCCTCGGCCCCATCACCGAGCAGGCGGCGAGCGCCGGGACGAACACGCAGAACCCCGTCAACCTCGACGCCGAGAGCATCGACCTCTACCACGCGCTCTTCTTCCACTCGGCCGTGGTGCAGGCCGTCGGCACCGGACTCATCGCCGGCAAGCTCACCGACAACCACGTGCTCTCCGGGCTGAAGTACAGCATCGGGCTCGTGGCCCTCTCGCTGGTCGTCTTCTACTTCGTCTGACCGCGCCGTGTGGTAATGTCTTACATATTAAGGGTAATGAGAGATTGGAGGCCCCATTACGCATTAAGAAATATTATCATTATTGTTCATAACGTTCTTGTACCACCTCCACTGCGTATGGGACGCACACAATGGGACACGACAAGGACAACGACCCCGTCGCCGAGGGTGTCCGTACCACGGACACGATGATTCGAGACGTCGATAACCCCGCCGCCCGCGAACTCCGCGAGAAGCTGAACGAGCAGGACTACGTCTTCGCGCCCGGTCTCTACCACGCGCTGGACGCCCGGCTGGCCGAGATGGCCGGGCTGGACGCGGCGTATATGTCGGGCTACTCGACGGTGCTCGGCCAGTTCGGCTTCCCGGACCTGGAGATGGTCACGATGACCGAGATGGTCGAGAACGCGAAGCGCATCGTCGAGGCCACGAGCCTCCCGGTCGTCGCCGACTGTGACACCGGCTACGGCGGCGTCCACAACGTCCGCCGCGCCGTCCGCGAGTACGAGAAGGCCGGCGTCGCCGCCGTCCACATCGAGGACCAGACCTCGCCGAAGCGCTGCGGCCACATCGCCGGCAAGCAGATCGTCTCCCGCGAGGACGCCCGCGCCCGCTTCGAAGCGGCCGTCGACGCCAAGCAGTCCGAGGACACCATCATCATCGCCCGCACGGACGCGTACGGCTCCGCCAACGGCGACTGGGAGGAGCACCTCGAGCGCGGCCGCATCTACGCCGACGCCGGCGTCGACCTGGTCTGGCCCGAGATGCCGGACCCCTCGCGCGAGGACGCCGTCAACTACGCCGAGACCATCCACGAGACCCACCCGGACCTGAAGCTCGCGTTCAACTACTCGTCGAGCTTCGCGTGGTCCCAGGAGGAGGACCCCCTCACGTTCCAGGAGCTGGGCGACCTCGGCTACAAGTACCAGTTCATCACGCTGTACGCGCTCCACTCGGGCGCGCACGCCGTCTACGAGGACATGAAGAACATCGCGGAGAACGCCGAGGAGGCGCAGTTCGACCTCGAGGACCGCTACCTGGGCCACGAGACGGAGAGCCACCACCAGCTCTCGTTCGTCCCGCGCTTCCAGAACATCGAGGCGCAGTTCGACCCCGAGGCGCAGGCCCGGATGGAGTCCTCCGCGGGCTTCACCGAGGAGGGCGAGGCGGTGCTCTCCAGCGAGCAGGACGACGACTGACGGAGTCGCCGAACACGGACGACGGGGCCCGCGGTCGCGCGACGGCGACCCGGCCCCGGCGACGGGACGCCCCCGACGGCCGGCCGCCGGATTGGCCGCTTCCGTCGGTTCTTAGTAACGAGGACGTAGCCACTACCATAGACATGGAACGACGACACACACGCAAGTTCGTGCGGACCTTCTTCACCTCGCCGACGGCCGTCGAGGGGGAGGACGACTCCGCGAAGATGATCCGCCGCGCGGCCGACCTGCGCGGGATGCAGGCGCCCGACGTCTGGGTGCCGGACAACGAGGACGCCACCGCCCCGTCGATGCGCGACGAGGGCGCGCAGAACATCATCGACGTGGTGAGCGAGAAGGGGGGCGACTTCCCCGGCGAGATACACCCGCGTATCGTCTGGCACCGCGACAGCCCGACGACGCGCTATCAGGGGTTCCAGCACATGCTCACCATCGCCGACCCGGACAACGGAGCCGTCGAGAACATCGACGGGTTCGTGATTCCCGAGGTCGGCGGCATCGACGACTGGAAGAAGGCCGACGAGTTCTTCACCATCGTCGAGAACGAGCACGGCCTCGACGAGGGGAGCCTCGCCATGTCCGTCATCATCGAGTCCGGCGCGGCCGAACTCGCGATGCGGAAGCTCCGCGACGAGATGGGGAAGCCGGACAACAACCTCGAACGGATGTTCCTGCTCGTGGACGGCGAGGTCGACTACACGAAGGACATGCGCGCCATCACGCCGACCGGCGGCCTCCCGCCGTGGCCGGAACTGCGCCACAACACCTCCCGCGGCGCGAGCGCCGCCGGCTGTATCGCCGTGGACGGCCCGTACGACGACATCCGCGACGTCGAGGGGTACAACGAGCGCATGAAGAACAACCAGGCGAAGGGGATGCTCGGCATCTGGTCGCTCACCCCGGGACAGGTCGTCGAGGCCAACACGAACCCGCTCCCGCCGAAGACCGGCAGCTGGCTCCTCGACGCCGACGGCCGCGAGGTCGAACTGACCGAGGAGGACGGCGTCTTCGTCTACGACGGCGACCGCATCTCCCTCGAGGAGGACGGCGACGAGTACACGCTCACCGTCGGCGGCGACACGCAGACGCTCGACGAGGAGGAACTGCAGTCCGAACTGCTCGACCTCGCCTCCTACGTCCCGAGCATGGACGACATCGTGGACTCGATGGCCGAGTTCGAGGCCGCGAAGGAGGCCGGCACGGGCGCCATCGCCATCACGCGCGCCGCGACCCTGCGCGTGGACGGCGTCGAGGTGGACATCGCTAACGACCGGATGTGGGACGAGGCGACGTATCAGGCCGCCCAGACCCCCATCACGCTGTTCCAGGACGTGTACGAGAACCGGCCGGACCAGCACGACGAACTGGCCGAGATGTACGGCGCGGACGTGGTCGAGCGCGCCACCGACGTCGGTAACTGACACCGCCGCCCTTCTTTCCGCGAACCGTAATCCGCTTAGTCGCGACTCCCCCAGCGCCGGTATGGAACCGATCCGCGTCGTCTGGGGGACCGGGACGGCCCCGACCGAGATGGCCTCCTACGACGCCGCCCTCGCCGACGCGGGCGTCGAGAACTACAACCTCGCGTACGTCTCCTCCGTGGTACCCGCGGGCGCGACGGTCGCCGCGACCGGCACGGCCCCGGACCTCGGCCCCGTGGGCGAGCGGCTGACGGTCGTGCAGGCGCGGGAGACGGTGCCGCCGGGCGAGCGCGCGACCGCCTGCGCCGGGCTGGGCTGGTCGCAGGCCGCCGACGGCAAAGGGCTGTTCTACGAGGCGTCGGGCCGCGACCCCGATGCCGTCGAGGCGGCCGTGCGCGACGGCCTCGCCGCGGGCGAGTCCCTCCGCGCGTGGGCGTTCGAGGCGCGCGACGACCGGCTCGAAACCGCCGCGGGCGACCCGGAGGCGTACACGACGGCCGTGGTGCTCGCCGCCTACGGGGAGAGCGAACCCCTGTTGTGAGTGGTAACGTCCGACACGGGAGCCGACAGTGTTTTGCTACAACCGCCGCTAGCGGAGCCATCCGAATGCACGGAAACACGCCCGGCGAGACACCGGAGTTGACGCGCGACGAGCGGCGGCGGCTTCGCACCCGCGGCACGGCCGTCGCGGCCCGCGCCCGCGAACTGCTCCCCGAGGGGTTCGTCGTCGGCTCCGAGCTCGTGGAGGGCCACGACGGCATCCGCGCGACCATCGCCGTCCGACCGCCGAGCGGCACCGTCGTCTCCGCGGGCTTCGCGCTCGCGGAGCCGGATGACGAGGAGGCGCTCGCCCGCCAGATCGCCGCGGGCGCGGCGCTCGAAGCGATGAACAACCCCACCCGACACCCGCCCGCCGGGCGCTGATTCTACGTCTCTACGCCGGGGGGCGGACGAACAGCGCGTACGCGAGCGGCGCGACCGCGGCCACCGAGCCCGCCCCGAGCGCGAGCGGGAGCGTCACGTTCGCGAGCCACGACCACGCCAGCGCCGCGGCTACCGGTACCGGAATCGTGGCGAGGACGGCGTCGTGGCGGTCGGCCTCGGGCACACGAGGCGTGTCGGCGGCGGCCTAATTAAATATTATTACCACGCGCCGGCTGCCTACTCGCCGAGCGCGTCGAGCGCCGCGGCGGTCGCCTCCGGGTCGGGCCCGACCTCGCTTCCGTCGCGGTCGGACGCGCGGTGGTCGGCGACGGTCGCGGCGTAGGCCTCCACGGGGTCGGTGGAGTCCCACCCGAGCGCGGCGAGGTCGTCGGTCGCCGCCAGTAGCGGCGCGGGCGAGTAGAGCGGGAACGCCGACGCGTCGAGGTCGTGGGCCGCGAGTTCGCGCGCGCTCGCCGTCACGACCTCCACCTCGGTGTCGGCCGCCGCCGCGATGCGGTCGAGCGACGCCCGGAGCGACTGGGTGTTGCGGTCCGCGACGTTGTACGCCGCGCCGGCCTCGCCGCGCTCGGCGACGAGACGGAGCGCGCTCGCCACGTCGCCGACGTACGCGCGGTGGAAGAGGCTCCCGCCGTCGCCGGGGACCAACACGCGATCGTCGGCGAGGACGCGCGCGATCCAGTAGTCCAGCCGCTCGGTGTAGTCGTGCGGCCCGTAGACGAGCATCGGGCGGACGGCCGTCGCGTTCACGCCCGCGTCCGCGGCGGCGAACACCGCCCGGTCACAGGCCGCCTTCCGGGGGCCGTACAGTTCGGGGACCGATTCCATCGGGTCGGCGTCGTCCTCGCTCCGGTCGTACTCGTGGAGCGGCGTCTCCCCCTCGCGCATCGGCACGTCCTGCTCGGCGTACGACGACCCCGACGAGACGTACACGTACGCCTCGCAGTCGGCGAACACCTCCGTCGCGGTCTCGACGTGCTCTGGCACCATCCCCACGAAGTCGAAGACGTAGTCCGGGTCGTGGGCGTCGCGCGCGGCTTCGAGGTCCGCGCGCTCGTTGCGGTCGCCGCGCACGGCCGTCACGTTCTCCGTGTCGGCGAAGGGGTCGCCCGACTCCCCGCGCGAGAAGGTCGCGACCGAGTAGTCGTGTGCGAGCAGTTCTTCGACGGTGTGGCGGCCGATGAAACGGGTGCCGCCGATACACAGCGCGTCGGTCATGTCCGGTACACCGACCGGGAGGGGATAGCCGTTGTCCTCCCCCTACTTCCCCCAGAACGGGTCCCGCTTGCGCTGCTTGTCGAGGTACATCTGGAGCGCCTCGCGCTCGTCGGTCGGGAGCTCCTCGCGGAGTTCCTGTTCGAGTATCTTCGCGTGCTTCTCGGGGAGCTCGGCCCACAGTTCGTCACCCTCCTCGATCTGCCGGCCCACGGTGGGCCCGTCGATGGAGGCGGCCACGCGGTCGCCGGTGCGCGCCTCGTCGATGTCCTCCCCGTCGTCCTGGAGCGTCTTCAGCTGGCCGACGCGGTGGGCGTCGCCGTTCTCCCACTTCACGACGTTGGAGTTGCGCTTGAGCGTGCCCGAGAGGACCTCGACGCCGACCACGGCCGGGTTCGACTGCCGGAACGTGTGGTCCTTCAGTATCTGGAAGCGACACGGCCGGGCTATCTTGTCGAGCACCTGCTCCTGCTGGGCCTCCTGAATGCCCGTCACGTACTCCTCGTACTCCTCGACCAGCTGGTAGATGACGTCGTCCGAGAACACGCGGATGTTCTGGTCGCTCGCCTGCTGTTTCGCGTCCGGGAGCACCTCGACGTTGAACGCGAGGATGGCCTCGTGGGTCGGCTCGTCGGCCGTCGAGGCGACGGCCACGTCGCGCGGGGCCACGTCGCCCACCTCGGCGCGGACGATGGGCACCTCGGCTTCTTCGAGGGCGTTGGCGATGGCCTCCAGCGAGCCGAGCGTGTCGGCCTTCACGACGACGCCGTTGTCAGCCGTCTCGACGTCTATCTGGGACAGTTCCGCCTCGACGGCCTCGATGACCTCCTCGACGGGGCGGTCGCGGACCACGCGGACGGGCGCGCCCGCCATCGCGTCGTCGAGGTCCGGCGCGGCGACCTTGATACCGGTCGCGGCCGCCACGGAGTCGACCTTCTCGAACTGTTTCTCCGTGCGTATCTCCGCGAGCGGGCGCGGCTGGAGCAGCGCGCGCACCTCGGTCACGATGGGTTCGTTCTTCCCCCCGACGACGACGGTGTCGTCGGCGCTGATGGTGCCGTCGTACAGCACGATGTCGATGGTGGTGCCGAAGCCGCGCTCCTCCTTCACCTCGAGGACGGTCCCCGCGCCGGGGCCGGCCACGTCCACGGACATGTCCTCCTTGAGGTAGCGCTGGGAGAGGCCCATCAGCACGGTGAGCAGGTCGGGGATACCCTCGCCCGTCTTCGCCGACACCGGGACGACCCCGATGTTGGCCCGGAAGTCCTGGACGCGCCAGTACATGTCGGAGGAGAAGCCGTTGTCGGACATCTCGCCGATGATGCCGTACAGCCGGTCGTTGAGGTCGCCCTCGGCGCGGTCGGACTGCGCGTCGATGGACTGCTGGATGGGGACGTGGCCCTGCGGGTTCCAGCCGGGGACGGTATCGACCTTGTTCGCGGCGACGACGAACGGGGTCTCCGTGCGCTTGAGGATGTCGAGCGCCTCCAGCGTCTGCGGCTGGAAGCCGTCGTTCACGTCCACGACGAGGACCGCGATGTCGGCGAGCGCGCCGCCGCGCGACCGCAGCGTCGAGAAGGAGTGGTGGCCCGGCGTGTCGATGAACAGCAGCCCCGGCAGGTCGAAGTCGTCGGGGTCGACGAGCGACCCGGCCATCTCGCCGATGGTGTCGAGCGGCACCGCGGTCGCGCCGATGTGTTGGGTGATGGCCCCCGCCTCGCCCTCCTGGACGGCGGAGCCGCGTACCGTGTCGAGCAGCGTCGTCTTGCCGTGGTCGACGTGACCGAGGACGGCGACGATGGGCGTCCGGAGCCCCGTCGCGTCCGTCTCGGCCGACCCGGCCGCGTCGGTGTCGGACATGAGAAGTTCTTACCCGCGTTCGCCGTCGCCCGCACATAACTCTTTCAGAAGCCCGCTCCGGCGCTACTCGACGGTGAAGGAGCCGGTCATCCCCACGCTCCGGTGGGGGTCACAGTGGTACGCGTACTCCCCGGGCACCTCGAAGGTGTAGCTGTGGGTCGTCCCGCTCCCGTAGGTCGTCTCGTCCCTCCCGGGCCACGAGGCGCCCGACGGCTGGCGCTCGGGCGAGACGTTGTGGCCCGCGCCGTCCCACTCCCAGCGGACCGTCTCGCCCGCGCTCACGGTGAACTCCGCCGGGTCGAAGCGGAGCGCCCCGTCCGGCGCGACGGTGACGACGAGGTCGGCCTCGGGGGTCGCCGTCGGCTCCTCGGTGGCGGTCGGGGTCTCGGTCTCCGTCGCCGTCTCCGTCGCCGTCGCCGGGTCGCCGACCGTCAGCGTCCCGACCATCCCCGCTCCCCGATGGGGTGCACAGTAGTAGTCGTACGTTCCCTCGTCCTCGAAGGTGTGCTCGTGGACGTAGCCGGCGTCGTGGAGCGTCGTTCCGGTGCCCTGCCAGTCGCCGGACGCCCCGTCGGGCGTTACGCTGTGACCGCCCGAGCGCCACACCCACGCGACGGTCGCGCCGGGGTCGACGCTCGCCTCGGCGGGGTCGAACGCGAGGCTCCCGCCCGGCCCCACCTCGACCACGAGGTCGGCGTCCGGCGCGGCCGGGGTCGCGGTCGCCGTGGCGGTCGCGGTCGGTTCGTCCGTCGCAGTGGCCGTCGGGTCGCCGCCCGAACAGCCCGCGAGGGCGACGACACCCAGCGGCGCGACACGGCCCAGGAACGCGCGTCTCTCCATGGCCGGGGGTCGAAGCCCACGCGTAAAGCGGTTGACCCGAATCGGGCCCGAAAGCGGCTGACGCGCGTCGGACGACGCCCGTGTCGTTTATGTGTTGGCACCCGTATCGCGCGCCATGAGCGAGATACTCGCCGAGAACCTCTCGGAGAAGCGCGTGGTCGGCTCCGACGGCTCCGAGATCGGGATGCTGTACAACGTGACGATGGACTACAAGAGCGGGCGGCTGAACCACCTGCTCGTCGAGCCCGCCGAGGGCGTCACCATCGACTTCGAGATGGACGACCGCGGCCGCTACCACGTCCCCGTCTCCGAGGTGCAGGCGGTGAAGGACCACATCGTCGTCGCCCGGTAGATGCGCGTTCTGGACGCCTCAGCCTTCATCGACGACTACACGACCGACGACGAGGTCGTGACCGTCCCGAGCGTCCGCGAGGAGCTCACCGACGATTCCTCGGGGTACCGCTTCGACGCGCTGGAGGGCGCGGGGATGCGCCTCCACGTCCCCGGCGACGGCCCGCGCGAACAGGTCGAGCGCGCGGCCCGCACGACGGGCGACTTCACCGAGCTCTCGGACGTGGACCTGCGCCTGCTCGCGGCCGCGTTCGAACTCGGCGCGACGCTCGTCACCGACGACTACGCGATGCAGAACGTCGCGGAGGAACTCGACGTGTCCGTGGACGCGGTGGCGAAGGAGGGTATCGAGGAGCAGCGCGACTGGGACTACCAGTGTCAGGGCTGCGGCCGGGTCTACGACGGCCACCGCGAGCGCTGCGAGATATGCGGCTCTGACCTCGAACGCAAGAACCCGCAGTAGCTCAGTACGTCCGCTCCGCGACCACGGTGCCGTTCGCCGCCCGCACCGTCACCGTGTCGCCCCCGTTGTTCCACACCGCCCCCGTCCGCCCCCAGTAGACGTCGGTGTCGGTGTCCTCGCCGCTCCCGGTGTGGAGCCGGACGCTCGCGCCGGGCGACAGCGTCAGGGTCCCGAACTCGTAGACGTGGTCCGCGGCGTCCGAGACGGTCCACCCCGACAGGTCGAGCGGGTCGTCGCCGCGGTTCGTGAGGGTGACGTACTCGTCGTTGAGGTTGTCGTTGTCGTTCCCCTCGGCGTCGGCGTGGACGCCGATAGCGAGGCCCGAGGCGCTCGCCGTCACGGTCGCCGTCGCGGACGCGGTCGGCGGCGACTCCGTCGCGCACTCCCACAGCCCCGTCCCCGAGGACATCGCCGACGACTCGGCGGCGCGGAACGGGTCCGCGAGCGAGAACGACGAGTCGTACACGCGGGCGTAGCCGTCCGCGACGAGGCCGTAGTTCACGTTCCGGTCCTCGTGGACGACGTACGCGAGCAGGCGGCCGTAGTAGCCCCGGCGGTCGAGGTTCTCGTCGAACGCGAGGCCGACCTCGGCGCCGGTCAGCCGCTCCTTCATCCGCTCGCTCGCGGCCTCGCCCCACCGGCGCAGACAGTCGCGCCCGGCCTCGGTCTCGGGGACACCCTCGAACTCGTCGGGGCTGTTCTCCGCGTGGACCTCGGGCGTGTCCACGCCGACCAGCCGGACGGTGTCGGCGGTGCCGTTCGGGTACTCGATCTCCACCGTGTCGCCGTCCACGACGCGCGTGACGGTGACCGTCAGGTCCGCCTCGGGGACGGACGGGGCGTCGGCGCGCGGCGTCGCGTCCCCGGCCTCCGTCGGCGACACGGGGACGCCGCTACAGCCGGCGACGACGAGCGCGAGCGCGAGCGCACAGGCGGCGAGGGGGCGCATACCCGACACACGGACGCGGGCGACATAACGCCACTCCCGGTTTCCCAACCTTGATGAATTAGTCTCGTCTAATCCTCGGATAAGTACCGATGAATCCGCTCGACACGACGCCGGGGGTGAGCGCCGGGTGGCTCCGTGGCTGGAGGTAGCCACGATAGCGTTCGTCGCCCAGCTCACCGTGCTCCCGGGCGAGAAGGTCCAGTTCATCATCGCCGGGCTCTCGACGCAGTTCCACCCGGCGCTCGTCGTCTCCGCGGCGGGCGCGGCCTTCGCCGGGTGGACCGTGCTGGAGATACTGCTCGGCAGCTACCTGCAGAGCGCCATCGCCGGCGTGTACCTCGACGCCGCGACGGGACTGCTGTTCGTCGTCTTCGCGTTCCTGTTGTTCCGGAGCGCGCCGTCGCCGGGGAGCGACCCGTCCGAGATGGTCGGCGACGACGTGCCGAGCGAGCCGTCCGGGTCGGCCGTGGAGCGCGCCGGCATCACCGACGGCGGGGAACTCGACGTGCAGGTGCCCGTCGTCGGCTGGCAGGTGCCCAACTCGCTCGGGGGCTTTCTCCCCATCTTCGCGCTGATGGCGTTCGGCGAGTTCGGCGACAAGACCCAGCTCGTCACCATCGGCCTCGCCGCCCAGTACGCGCAGGGCACCGCCATCTGGGTCGGGGAGATGGCCGCCATCATTCCGGTGAGCATCGTCAACGCGCTGTTCTTCTACCGGTTCAGCCACCGGTTCGACGCGCGGAAGGCCCACTTCGCGGGCGCGGCGCTGTTCGCCTTCTTCGGCGTCGATACCCTGCAGGCGCTCGTCACGGGCGTCTCGGTCTGGGAGACGCTCGTCGGGGCGGTCGGCGCGCTGCTGTAGTCAGGCGAGCGTCCGCAGGCTGACGAAGTGGTCGCCGTGGCTGAGTTCGTGGGCCGACGCCCGCTCGTGGGCCTCCACGCAGTCCTCGAAGCGTCGGTCCAGCGAGCAGCCGTCACAGGTGATTCGACAGGCCATGTGAGGAGATAGCACAGTCATCCGGATTAAGCGTTGCGCCGGAAGGGTCAGGATAGCGCGAGCGTTTCGGACGGGAAAGCGGGGGAACCGAGAACGGGACCTCAGTAGAACGCGACCGGCGTGCCCGTCGCCTCGTCGCGCTCGATCTTCTCCAGCGCGGCCTCGAAGTCCTCGGTGCGGACCTCGGTGCGGCCCTCGCGGATGGCGAACATCCCGGCCTCGGTACACAGCGACTCCAGTTCCGCGCCCGAGAACCCCTCGGTCTCCTCGGCGAGGTCGGCGAACGCCACCTCGTCGGCGAGGCTCATCTCCCGGGTGTGGATCTCGAGGATGCGCTCGCGGCCCTCGGCGTCGGGTTCGGGCACCTCGATGAGGCGGTCGAAGCGGCCGGGCCGGAGGATGGCCCCGTCGAGC
This sequence comes from Halosegnis marinus, assembly GCF_029338355.1. Classification (GTDB taxonomy): domain Archaea; phylum Halobacteriota; class Halobacteria; order Halobacteriales; family Haloarculaceae; genus Halosegnis; species Halosegnis marinus. Next base: position 1,614,245 of record NZ_CP119802.1, on the reverse strand, counting down.
ATGTCGAAGCGGTTGGTGGCGGCGATGATTGAGACGTCGCCGCGCTCCTCGAAGCCGTCCATCTCCGAGAGCAGCTGCATCATCGTCCGCTGGACCTCGGCGTCGCCGGAGGTCTTCGACTCCGTGCGCTTCGAGGCGATGGCGTCTATCTCGTCGATGAAGACGATGGCGGGCTCGTGTTCGGCCGCGAGCTCGAAGAGGTCGCGCACGAGGCGTGCGCCCTCGCCGATGAACTTCTGGACGAGTTCGGAGCCGGCCATCTTGATGAAGGTGGCGTCGGTCTCGTTGGCGACGGCCTTCGCGAGCATCGTCTTCCCGGTGCCCGGCGGGCCGTGGAGCAGGACGCCGGTCGGCGGCTCGATGCCGACCTGCTCGAACTGCTCGGGGTTGGCGAGCGGGTCCTCGACGGCCTCGCGCACCTCCCGGACCTGCTCGTCGATGCCGCCGATGTCGGCGTACTCGACGGACGGCTTCTTCGTCACCTGCATCGCCTGCGCCCGGGCGTCGGTCTCGTCGTCCAGGAGCCGCTGGACGGCGAAGGAGTCGTTGATGGCGACGCGGTCGCCGGCCGCCAGCTCGTCGGAGAGGCGCGGCGACACGTCGGTCAGGACCTCCTGGTTGTTGCCGTGCTGCTTGAGGACGACCTCCTCGTCGTCGCCGACCTCCTCGACCGTGGCGATGTACAGCGACGAGGTCTTGAGCGCCTCGTTCTCCCGCTGGAGCCCGTCGACCTCCTCGCGGAGCTCGTCCTGCTGCTCGCGGGCGTCCTCCAGCTGGGTCGCCAGCTCGTCGTGGACGGTCACGATATCCTCGAAGTGGTCGCGGAGCGCGTCGAGCCGCTCCGACTGTGTCATGTCCGGATCGAGATCGAGCTTGGGCCGTTCCGGAAGCGAGGGACTGCGAGACATCTAGCTACTTCGGATTAGGAGCGTGCGTAAATGTGTCTTTGGGTCGTCCCACGACCGGCCGGAACCGGCCGCTCGCCGGCTCAGGCGAGGTCCTCGAACTCCGCGACGTAGCCCTCGTAGGCGTCGATGGCGGCCCGTACCGGCGCCGGCGTCGCCATGTCCACGCCCGCGCCGCGCAGCAGTTCGAGCGGGTACTCCCGCGACCCCTGCTTCAGGAAGTCGAGGTAGTCCGTCGCGGCCGGCTCGCCCTCGTCGAGGATGCGCTCGACGATGGCGTTCGCGGCGGAGATGCCGGTGGCGTACTGGTAGACGTAGTAGTTGTAGTAGAAGTGGGGGATACGCATCCACTCGCGCTCGATGCGCTCGTCCACGTCGGCGTTCGCGTAGTACTCCCGCTTCAGGTCGCCGTACGTCTCGTCGAGCGTGTCCGGGGTGAGCGCGCCGCCCTCCTCGCTGATACCGTGAATCCGGTGCTCGAAGTCCGCGAACAGCGTCTGGCGGAACAGCGTCGAGCGGAACCGTTCGAGGTACTCGTCGAGGATGTGCCGGCGCAGCGTCTCGTCCTCCACGGTGTCGAGCAGGTGGTGGGTGAGGAGCGCCTCGTTCACCGTGCTCGCCACCTCCGCCGTGAATATCTCGTAGTTCGAGTAGACGTACGGCTGCTCGTCGCTCGTCAGCTCCGAGTGCATCGAGTGGCCGAGTTCGTGCGCGAGCGTGAACACCGAGGCCGCGTCGTCCTGGTAGTTCATCAGGATGTACGGCTGGCTGTCGTAGGTGCCGCCGGAGTACGCGCCCGAGCGCTTGCCCGTGTTCTCGTACACGTCGACCCACCGCGACTCCAGCCCCTCGGCGAGCCGCGACTGGTAGTCCTCGCCCAGCGGGGCGACGGCCTCGACGACCCACTCCTTCGCCTGCTCGTACTCGATGTCCGGGGCCTCGTCGGCCGTGAGCGGCGCGTAGAGGTCGTACATCGCCACCTCGTCGACGCCGAGCCGGTCGGCCTTCAGGTCGACGTGGCGCTGGAGGACGTCGAGGTTGTCGCCGACCGTCTCGACCAGCGTGTCGTACACCTCGACGGGGACGTTCGGGCCGTCGAGCGCCGCCGCGCGGGCGGTGTCGTAGTCGCGGGCGCGGGCGGTCTTCACGTCCGCCTTCACGCTGTTCTTCAGCGAGGCGGCGACGGTGTTGCGGAAGTCGCCCCACTCGTCCATGTACCCCTCGTACACCCGCTGGCGGAAGTCGCGGTCCGTGTTCTTCAGCAGGGAGGTGAAGTTCGACTGCGTCACCTGCACCTCGCTCCCGTCCGGCTTCTCGACGGTCGGGAACGTCATGTCCGCGTTCGAGAGCATCCCGTAGATGTCCGACGAGGCGCCCGTGACCTCCGACAGCTCCGCGAGCAGTTCCTCCACCTCGGGCGAGCGCGTGTGCGGCTTCATCCGCATCACGTCGTCGAGGTAGTGCTCGTACCGCCGGAGCTCCGGCTCCGCGTCGAGGTAGCCGTCGAGCGTCTCCCGGTCGGCACGCTGGAGCTCCGGTTCGATGAACGAGGCCGCGCTCGACGCGTCGGAGGCGAGCGACTGGGCGCGCGCCGACAGCGCCTGGTACTCCTGGTCGCGGGTGTCCTCGTCCGAACGCATCCGCGCGTAGGAGGCGACGTTCGACACCTGCCGCATCAGCTCCTCGCGCAGTTCGAGCACGGCGAGCAGCGTGTCGGCCGACTCCGCCACGCGGCCCTCGTACTCGTCCAGCTCGTCCAGTCGCGACTCGACCGCCGCGTACGCCTCCTCCCACTCGTCGTCCGTGGCGAACATCTCGTCGAGCGCCCAGGTGTACTCCTCGTCGAGGTCGCCGCGTTCGGGAACCGAACTCATTGGCAACGTTTGCGACCCGCTCGGTGTAAACGCATCGCTATCGGGTGCCACGGGGCTTTTCGGCACGCGCGCCGTCGCCCGGGTATGGACGACGACACGATGCGCGCGCTCGCGGGGCGCGCCTACGACGACCCGTTCCCGTGGCGCTTCCTGACCGACCTCGTGGAGGCCGGCCCGCGGCTCGGCGGCTCCCCCGGCGAGCGCCGCGCGGCCGACCTCGTGGCGACGGCGTTCGAAGGGGCCGGGGCCGACCCCGAGGTGCTCGACTTCCCGATCCGGCGGTGGAAGCGCGGCGACGCCGAACTCGCGGTCCGGGTCAAGCGCGACCGGGGCACCGTCGAGCGGTCGTTCGAGGCCATCGCGCTCCCGTACTCCCCGCCGGGAGACGTACGCGCGCCCCTGACCGACGCCGGCCACGGCACGCCCGACGAGACGGACGCCGCCGACCTCGCTGGGACGGTCGCGCTCGCGGACACGGACTCACCGGGCGGCGGGCGCTACGTCCACCGGATGGAGAAGTACGGCCACGCGGTCGAGGCCGGTGCCGAGGCGTTCGTCTTCGCCCACCACGAGCCCGGTCAGCTGGCACCGACGGGGACGCTCCGGTTCGGCCACGAGGGCGCAGTGCCGGCCGTGGGCGTCTCCTACGAGACGGGCGAGTGGCTCCGCGAGTACGCCGGCGAGGGCGCGGAGATACGCCTCCGCGTCGACGCGACCACGGAGGACGGCGTCTCGCACAACACGCTCGGGCGGCTCGGCCCCGACACCGAGGAGGGAGTCCTGGTCGTCGGCCACCACGACGCCCACGACATCGCGGAGGGCGCGCTCGACAACGGCTGCGGCATCACGACCGTCGCCACGGCGGCCCGCTACCTCGCCGACGTCGACCTCGACTCGCGGGTGTGGGTCGCGGGCGTCGGCTGCGAGGAGACGGGGCTGCTCGGCGCGAGCGCGCTCGCGGAACACGTCGACCCCGACCGGGTGCGCGCGGTCGTGAACGTCGACGGCGCGGGCCGCCACCGCGACCTCCGGGCGCTCACCCACGGGAGCGACGCGAGCCGCGAGGCGGCGGAGCGCCTCTCCGAACGGGCCGGCCGGCCGGTTCACGTCGAGGGGACGCCCCACCCGTACAGCGACCACTGGCCCTTCCTGCAGCAGGGGGTGCCGGCGATACAGCTCCACAGCCAGCCCGCGACCGGCCACGAGCGCGGGCGCGGCTGGGGGCACACGTCGGCTGACACCCGCGACAAGGCCGACCCCCGGAACCTCCGCGACCACGCGCTGTTGACCGCGCTGCTCGTCGCGGACCTCGCCGGGCGGGACGTGCCGCGCCGCGACACCGACGACCTCCGGGCGGAGCTGGAGGACGCGGGGGCGGAGCCGGGGATGCGCGCCGCGGGCGTCTGGCCCGACGGCTGGGACTAGGGGTTCCGGCTCGCGCCCGAGCGGAGCCGCGCCGCGACCCGCGCGCCCGTCTCGCGGCGGATACGTCGCTCCTCGAAGACGGTCCGCGCGCTCGTCGCGGCGGCCTCGTCCACGGCGAAGTCGAGGTCGTACTCGACCCGACGAAGCAACAGGGGTTCGGGCGCCGCGGGGCCGATACCGTCGGGCCCCTGCAGGTGCTCGTCGGAGAGGACGCGCTCGACGTGGTCGATACGGCGCTCGCCCGTCGCCACGGCCGCGACGAGGCCGACCGCCCGCCGGACGAACTCACGGGGAAACCCGCCGGCCGCGAACGTACAGACGAGGAAGTCCCCGTCGCGCTCGCAGGCGGCGGCGAGGTCGCGGTCCGTGCCCTCGGCGTCGGGCGTGAGGTTGTGGAAGTCGTGCTCGCCCGAGAGCCGGTCGCAGACCTCCGCGGCGAGGCTCGCGACGGTGTCGCTCGCTCGTTCCGCGGTCTCGCTGCGCTCGCCCGCGCGGTCCGCTTCCGGGGCGTGGAGGTGGTACTCGTAGCCGCGCCGCCGGGCGTCGTACTGCGCGTGGAAGCCGTCGGGCGCGTCGGCGCTCGCCCACGCCCGCACGTCCCCGGGGAGTTCGGCGTTGAGCGCGGCGGGCGTGAGCCACTCGGGCGCGTCGAGCGAGACGGTCTGGGCGACGGCGGAGACGCCCGCGTCGGTCCGGCCCGCGGCGGCGTAGCCGTCCGGCGGGGTGGTCGGCGTCTCCGCGACCCCGAGCGCGGCGAGCGCGCGGAACAGTTCGTTCTCGACCGTCTCGGCGTGGGGCTGGCGCTGGTAGCCGCGGTAGCCGGTGCCGTCGTACGCGACCCGGAAGGCGCGGCGCATCCCGCTACTCGTAGTCCTCGTACGTCGGGCGGCCCGACTCCGGCGGGAACTCGGCGACGGGGACGGTCGTCTGGTCGCCCGAGTCCATGTCCTTCAGCGTCACCTCGTCGTTCGCGAGGTCCTGTTCGCCCACGATGACGACCGTCTCGGCGTCGATGCTATCGGCGTAGCCCATCTGCGCGCCGAAGCTCCGGCCCGACACGTCCGTCTCGACCACGTGGCCGAGCGCGCGGAGGTCGCGGGCCATCGCCGCGGCCTCGGCCTCGGTGTCGCCCACCTGCAGGACGTAGTAGTCGGTCGAGAGCGCCTCGTCGGGGTGGACGCCGGCGCGTTCGAGCAGCAGGGGGAGCGTCGAGTACCCCTGTCCGAAGCCGACCGCGGGGGTGGGCTGGCCGCCGAACTCCTCGATGAGGTCGTCGTAGCGGCCGCCGCCCAGCACCGCGCGCGACACCTCGCCCGTCGCGTCGAAGCACTCGAAGACGACGCCCGTGTAGTAGTCCAGCCCGCGGGCCGTCTCCAGCGAGAGCTCACAGAAGTCGCCCGCGCCGAGCGCGTCCACGGCGTCGAGCACGGCGTCGAGGTTCTCGACGGCGTCGCGTATCTCGTCGCCGCCGGCGAACTCGACGAGGTCGGACAGCGAGTCGCGGTCCGTGCCGGTCAGCAGGTCGTCGAACTCGGCGGCCTCGTCGTACGAGAGGCCGGCCCCGGCGAGCAGGTCGTGGTACTCCGCCGTGGAAACCTTCTCGCTCTTGTCGACGGCGCGAATCGCGGCGCGCACGTCCACGTCGGCGTCGAACGAGCGGAGCAGCGCGCCGAGGATGTCGCGGTGCGAGACGCGGACGTCCACGTCGTCGGCCGTCAGCCCGAAGTCGGCGAGGTAGTCGGCCGCGAGCGCGATGACCTCGGCGTCGGCGCGCGGGTCGTCCGTGCCGAAGATATCGACGTTCGTCTGGTAGAACTCGCGGAAGCGACCCTGCTGGACCTGTTCGTACCGCCAGAACGGCCGCGTCGAGAACCACTTGATGGGCTTCGACAGCTCCTGTTGTTTCGCCGTGACCATCCGCGCGACGGTCGGGGTGAGCTCCGGCGCGAGGGTGACGTGGCGGCCGCCCTTGTCCTCGAAGGCGTACAGCTCGTCGACGATGTCCTCGCCGGACTTGTCGGTCCACATCTCCGCGCGTTCGAGGAACGGCGTCCCGACCTCTCGGAAGCCGTAGCGACGACACGCGTCCTCGACGGTGTCCACCACCTCGCGGCGCGCGGCCATCTCCTCGGGGTAGAAGTCGCGGAACCCCTTCAGCCGGTCGTACATACCGTCGGCTTCCCGCGGCCCGGGTAAACGTGCTACGGTCGGGGGTCACTCCGTGACGCGTCGCTCGGTCCCCTCGACCTCCTCCAGGCCCAGCTCGACGAGCTGTGCGACGACCTCGGACTCGGAGAGGTCGAACTCGCGCGCCAACGCCTCGATCTCGCGGGCGGTGGCCGGCGAGGGCGCGAAGGTGAAACGGCGCATGGCCGTGCTACTCTACACCACACAATAAAGACACGTCAGACGGCCGTCAGCCGAGCGTCGGAGCCGGGGTCAGACGGCTCCGGTGCCGCGGAGGTACAGGCTGAGGAAGGTGAACGCGTTGTACGTCCCGTGGATGAACACCGGAACGAGGATGTTCCCCGTCCGCTCGTACACCGCGCCGAAGACGAGGCTGAGCATGAAGATGACGGACAGCGACGCGACGATCTCCGTCGGCGTTCCGGTGATGCCGAGACCGTGGGCGGCGGCGAAGACGACGGACGCGACGACGATAGCCGGCACGACGCCGTACGACTCCCTGAGGATTCCCTGTATCGCCCCGCGGAACAGCAGTTCCTCGCCGGGTCCGACGAGCAGGTAGGAGAACGGGATGGAGTACAGGGCGAGCGTCGGCGTGTCGAGACTCTGCTCGACTATCGTCTGGGTTCCCGTCTCGATGCCGAGCGCGGTGTAGACGGCGTTGAGGAGTATGAGCCCCGCGAACAGCACGAACACGCCGCCGACGGCGTAGCCGGCGTCGCGAACGGTCGGCCGTCGGACCGAGACGAGGTCGAACCGGTCGCGGACACGCAGGAACACGAGCGACGCGACGAGGAAACCGATGCCCTGGAGCGCGATCACGTTGAGGACGGTCTGGGTGACGACGCTCCCCTGAACGTCGACGCCGCCCAGTACGGCGAGGTTTCCGAGGACGGCGAACGCGACGATTCCGGTCAGGAAGCCGCCGCCGGCCAGCATGACCGCCTTCACCAGCGGCAGGAGACCGGGCGAGGACTCGTCCGAGACGGGCGGGGTGGACACAGGCCCCCTAACGGCCAGCGGACAATACCTCTTACTCAATCCGGTACTCGCGCTTCCCCCGGACGGCCGCGGCCTCCTCGGTCTCGCCCGCGCCGAGCAGCCCGCGGGCCGCGTTCTTCCCCCACTCGACCGCCGGCTGGGTGAACGTCTCGACGCCCATCAGTTCGCCAGCGAGGACGCAGGCCGCCTCGAAGGAGAACAGCAGGTCCCCGACGCCGCGGGCGTCCACGCGCTCGACTTCGACCCGGACGTTCGGCTGTCGCGCCGCCGCGAGGCTCGCCTCCGTCGCCTCGAACTCCGCGTCCAGCAGTTCCCCGAGCGTCGCGTCCCCCAGGTAGGCGAGTCCCTCGACGTCCGTGTCGGGTATCGCGCGGTCGTCGCGCTCCGTCGCGCGCAGGAGGGTGACGACCTTGTCGTGGCGGCCCGCGCGGTACAGTTGCAGCTGGGAGTGCTGGTCCGTCGCGCCGAGCGCCCGCGCCGGGGTCTGGCCCTGTCCCTCCTTCCCGAGCGACTCGGCCCACAGCTGTGCGAACCACTCCGCGAACGGCTCCAGCGCCTCGGCGTAGGGAACGAAGGCGTTGGTGTGTGCGCCGCGCCGCTCCAGCGCGACCGCGACCGCGCCGTAGGCGTACGCGGGGCAGTCGAACAGGCTCCCCGAGAGCGTGTCGCGGGCCTCGCGGGCACCGGCGAGGACCGCCTCGGCGTCGTGGCCGAGTATCGCCGCGGGCACCAGCCCCACGGCCGACAGCGCCGAGAAGCGGCCCGGGACGCCCTCGGGCACCGCGAGCGTCGGAAGGTCCTCCGCGTCGGCGAGGTCGGCGAGCGGCCCCGTCTCGCCCGTCGTGACCGCGGTGCGCTCGGTCCAGTCCACGCCGGCGTCCTCGTACGCCTCGCGGACGACGAGGAAGTTCGCCAGCGTCTCGGCCGTCGTCCCCGAGCGCGAGACGACGTTGACGGCCGTGCGCGGGAGGTCCAGCGAGTCGAGCAGCCGCGTCGCGTGTTCGGGGTCGACGTTGTCGAGGACGTAGTGCTCCGGCTCGCCCAGCGCCGCCGTCACCGTCCGCGCGCCCAGCGCCGACCCGCCGATGCCGACCGTGAGGACGGCGTCGGCGTCCACGTCGGCGACGGCGCGCTCGATACCCGACGCGCTCGTCGTCTCCGGGAGGTTCAGGCTCGCGTAGCCGAACACGGCGTTCGACATGCCGGCCGCTATCGTCTCGTGTGCGTCGGCCACCTCGGCGTCGAGCCGTTCGAGCGCCGCCTCGGAGACGCCGGGAGTGGCGACCTCCGCCAGCGCGTTCCCGATATCCACGTGCATGGTCGCGGTGGCGCGTGGCTCCGGGTTAGGCGTTCCGTCCGGCGCGCGGCGGCAAAAGGGGGACCGGCGCTCAGCGGTCCAGTTCGGCGGGCGCGGGCGGCATGTGCCGCTTGTGTTCGCTCGTCTCGACGAGTTCGACGACGCGCTCGACGGCCGACTCGGGGACGCCGAGCGTCTCGACCGTGGCGGTCCGCGAGAACGGGCCGTCGATGTGGAGCGCGAGTATCGCGTCGAGCGTGTCGTAGCCCAGCCCCATCTCCTCCTCGTCGGTCTGACCGAGCCACATCTCCGCGCTCGGCGGCTTGGTCACGAGGTCGTCGGGCACGCCGATGTGACTGGCGAGCTGGCGCACCTGTCGCTTGTAGAGGTTGCCGATGGGGTTGCAGTCCACGGCCTGGTCGCCGTACTTCGTGAAGTAGCCCGTCATCGCCTCGCTCCGGTTGCCCGTGCCGAGAACGACGCCGGACTCCGTGTTCGCGACGAAGTAGTTGAGAACCGCGCGGGTCCGCACCCGGACGTTGCCCGCGGCCATCCGGTCCTCCGCGCCCTCGGGGTAGGCGTCGAAGAAGGCGTCCACGATGGGCTCGATGTCGAGCACGTCGTACTCGATGTCGAGCATCTCCGCGACGCGCTCGGCGTCGCTCATGTTCCCCTCGGTGTTCACCTCCGAGGGCATCACCAGCCCGTGGACGGCGTCGGCGCCCAGCGCCTCGACGGCGAGGTGGCTGGTGAGCGTCGAGTCGATACCCCCCGAGAGCCCGATGACCGCTCCCTCGGCGCCGGCGTCGTCGACGACCGACGCGATGAACTCGGTGATGTGGTCGCGGTGCGCCGCCAGTTCCGCCTCCGAGAGGTCGAGCGAGACCGGACTCCCCTCGACCAGCGGCTCGGCTTGTGACATTGGAGACTCGTTGGAACGCGACGCGCAAATAGGTGCCGTACGGCCCTCGCGGGTGGACGTTCGTCCACTCTCCGCCCGGACGGCGAAGCGCTACGTTCAAGTGCGGCGCTCGGGTACGGAGGAACGCTCACAGGGTGCCGTTGGTCCAGTGGTAGGACATTAGCTTCCCAAGCTAATAGCCCGGGTTCAATTCCCGGACGGCACACTCCTCGCCTCCGCTCGCTCCCGAGTCCCATCTGCGACATCGTAACACAAGCCGGCGTTTGCGCTTCCGCCGGCTCCTTTCCCTCCTCCCTCGTAGCCGAAGCCGCATGCGAAAAGTAGCCCTCCTGTTGACGCTCGCGGTCCTCGTCCCGCTAACGGGCTGTAACGCCCTCGGCGGCGGCGCGACCGCGACCCCGACCGCGACCGAAACGCCCACGGCCACCGCGACCGCGACGCCCGTCGAGGGGACGAGCCTCGACTACGACGGCGACGCGCTCACGCTGGCGAACACGACCGACCAGCGGGTGACCGGCGTGACGGACCTCGCCGACGGCACCGAGGTGACCGTCCGCCTGCGCGCGAGCGGCGACAGCCCGTTCCTCCACACGGACACCGCGACCGTCGAGAACGGCACGTTCGCGGCGACGTTCGACCTCTCGAACGTCCCCGCGGACACGAACTTCGTGGCGACCGTGACCGCGGACGAGGTCGTCGCGGAGACGGACGGCGAGGTCGTCGCGGCGTAGTCGGGCCGCCTCAGTCCAGCCGCTTCTCTTCCACGACCGTCCGCTCGCTCTCGACGTTCCCCGTGTTGAGCGTGCCCGCCGGCTCGAACAGCAGCACGCGACACTCCTCCTCGGCGACGGGCTGGTGCTCGACGCCGGCCGGCACGACGTGGAGCTGGCCGGCCGACAGCTCGATATCGGGGTCGTCGCGCAGGCGGATGGTGAGGTCGCCCTCGTGGACGTAGAACAGTTCGTCGGCGTCGTCGTGGCGATGCCAGTCGAACTCCCCCTTCAGCCGGGCGAGCTTGACGTGCTGGCCGTTGAGTTCGGCGGCGACGTGCGGGTCCCAGAAGTCGTCGATGCGGTCGAAGGCGTCGTCGAGGTCGACTGCCATACCGGGACGTGTGCCCGCACCGGCACGTATCCGTCGGTCACAGCCACGGGTCGAACGCGCGGGTGTCGAGGACGTCGAGCAGGGTCGCCGTCGCGTCGGCGTCGTAGCGGAGCGGCCGCCGCCACCACGGACCCTTCCCGGAGTCGGCGGAGAGGCCGGTGACGAGCCGGTTCGCGTCGACGCCGGCCGAGGGTGCGGAGAGGGGGACGGCGCGGTCGAACAGGCCCGAGGAGTCGTCGCCGTGGAGGAGGACGGCGGCGTCCATCTCGGCGCGCTTGACGTGGGCGTTGTTGGCGAAGACGGCCCGTTCGTCGGCCGGGAGGGCGTCGTAGTCGGTGACGGGGTCGCGCGCCAGCCGCATCGCCCCGACGAGGAACGCGCCCCAGTTCGGGGGCTGCCAGTCGGCCCCCTCCGCCACGTCGAGCGTCGCGTAGAAGAGCGCGTAGTCGCCGCGCGCGAGGTCGGCGAGCGGGCGCGCCTTCACGCCGTGGGGGTCGCCGTAGGTGTGGCGTTCGCAGTACGGGTAGCCCGCGAACTCCGGGTCGAGGTGGACCGGCGTCCCCGTCAGGTCGTCGGGGACCTCCACCGGGAGATGCGGCGCGAGGTCGCCGTACGTGGGCACGTCCCCGCGGGTGGGTTCGGACTCGGGGATGGGGACGAACGCGAACGTGCCGTCCGCGAACACGGGGGCGCGAAAGCCCGGCTCGTTCGTGTTCGCGCCGACGTTGACCGCGACGGCGCGCGGCTCACTCATCGAGGGAGGCGCGGAACCGGTCACGGTCCACGACGCGGAAGAGGGTGGTCACCTCGCCGACGGGGCGGCCGTCGGCGCGCTCGATGCGCCCCTCGACGGTGAGCGTCGCGTCCTCGACCGCGGTCAGGTCGGTGCGGACGAGTATCTCCGCGCCGACGGGCGCGGCCCCGAGGTGGTCGAGTTCGGCGCGGACGCCGACGGTTCCCGTGCCGTCGGGAAGGCGGCCGTGGAGCGCGTCGCGCCCGACGAACTCCACCCACGCGAGCACGCCGGGCGAGCCGAGGACGTCCGTCGCCTCCTCGGGCCGGGCGTCGCCGGCCGCGGGGCGGGCCGGCGGGTCGGGGTGGTCGCCGAACACCGTCGTCGCCTGCGACTCGGTCACCGTGGCGCGGCGCTCGGCGGTCACTCCCTCGTCGAGCAGGTACGTCAGGTCCATGCGCGCCCCTCGGCGCGTGTCCACAAAGGCGGTTCCCTACCGACCCCGGACGCGGGCGAGCAGGCGGTCGGCCGCGACGCCGGCGAGGAAGGCGACGCCGACGTTCGACGCGACGGCGAGGACGGCCATCCCGACCGCGAGCCCCCGGCCGTCGGTGTCGAGCGCGACCCGGGCGAGGTGGGCGGCGACGGCGAGCAGGAGGACGCCGAGCGCCGCCAGCGGGAAGCCGGCCCACAGCGGCGCGACGACGGCCGCCCCGAGGTAGAGCGCCGCGAGGACGAGGTTCGCGCCGCCCGTGCGCGCCCCGAACGCGTGTTTCCCGGCGAGGCCGCCCGAGCCGTGACACATCGGCGCGGCCCCGAGCGGGACGGCGAGGAGGTTCATCGCGCCCATGCTCCCGGCGAGTTCGTCGGGCGACACCTCGGCGTCGAACAGCTCCGAGCAGAGCAGCGAGGTGGCGACGGCGGCGTTGCCGACGGTCATGGCGAGCTGACCGACCAGCCCCTCCGCCGCGGCGAGGGTGAACGTCGGGAGCCCGGCCGGGAAGGGGACGACCGACGGGAGCGTCGGCGACGGGAGCCCCCCGAGCGCGGCGACGGCGGTGCCGGCCCCGAGGACGGCGAGCGCCCCCGCCTTCCGGTGGAGCAGGGTGCCCGCGACGGCGGCCGCGACGCCGAGCGCGGCGACGCGGGGCGCACCCGCCGCGAGTTCGAGCCCCGCGAGCGCGAGCAGGGCGGCGACGGAGAGCTGTACCCCCTTGATGACGGGTGTCGAGACGAACGCGGCGACCCGGCCCACGGCGTCGAAGCGTGCGGCGGCGAGCAGTATCGCGCCCGCCGCCAGCCCCGCGGCCATCAGTTCGCCGTAGGTGAGCGCGCCGGCGATAGCCAGTCCGGCGAGCGCCTTCATCGGCTCGACGGAGAGCGGTAGGCCGTAGTAGAGTCCCCACACCGCCTGGAAGACGGCGAACCCCACGAACAGGTGGGCGAGCGACGCGTCGGTGAGCGCCGCCAGCGCGACGACGACGGGCAACACCGTCAGCGAGTCGCCGAGCGCGCCGGTGACCTCGCCGGTGTCGAGGGAGAGGCCGCGGCGGCGCCCGACGTCGAAGCTCATCGTCCGGGACTGGAGGCGGCCGGCCTTCAGAGTTGTCAGAAACCGGAAACGACCGTCGGGCACGTTGGGAGTAATCTCCAGCGGTTTCGCCCGGTCGGAGGTTTCAGGCCACGGAACGGTCACGGTCCGACCCGTCGAAACCGTTATACATTGTCCGAGACAACGCCGTTGTATCCATGTCGGAAGAACGGGAGCGGTCGGGGAAGACCACACGACGGCGACTGATGCAGGCGGCCGGAGTGGGCACGGCGCTCGGCCTCGCCGGCTGTACGAGCGGGAACGGGACGGCGACGCCGACCGACGGCGGCGGGGGCGGTGACGAGTCCGCGTCGATGGGGTCCGACATCGGCGACGGCGAGCTGGTGCTGGCGACGACGACCAGCACGTACGACACCGGCCTGCTGGACGCCATCAATCCGACCTTCCAGGAGACGTTCGGCGTCACGGTCCGGACCATCTCGCAGGGGACGGGCGCGGCCATCCAGACGGGGCGTAACGGCGACGCGGACGTCATCCTCGTCCACGCGCGCGGCCCGGAGGACCAGTTCCTCCGCGACGGCGCGGGGGTGAACCGCCGGGACGTGATGTTCAACGACTTCGTCATCGTCGGCCCGGAGGACGACCCCGCGGGCATCAACGGGATGTCGAGCGCGACGGAGGCGTTCGCCACCATCGCCGAGCAGGAGGCCACGTTCCTCTCGCGGGGCGACGACTCCGGGACGAACACGAAGGAACTCAACATCTGGGAGGCCGCGGGGGTCGACCCCTCGGGGTCGTGGTACCGCGAGACGGGACAGGGGATGGGCGACACGCTGAACCAGGCGAACCAGACGGGCGGCTACACCCTCGCCGACCGCGGGACCTACCTCTCCCAGCAAGACAACATCAGCCTCGTCATCCACGTGCAGGGGCCGCTGCGCGACGGTCCGGAGATACTCCAGAACCCCTACGGCGTCATCCCGGTCAACCCGGCCGTCCACGACAACGTGAACTACCAGGCCGCGATGGCGTACGTCTCCTTCCTGACCAGCCCGCGGGGCCAGCAGGCCATCGCCGACTACACGGCGAACGGGTCACAGCTGTTCTTCCCGAACGCGCTCGCGCCGGAGCCGGACTTCCAGCAGTACGTGCCGATGGACTGGGAGAACACGTCGATGCAGTCGGTGCGCTTCCAGCATTGGGTGGACACGATGGTCCCGGAGGACTTCTGACCCCCGGGGTGTAGCTTCCACGCGTGTTCGACGGCGTCCTCGCCGAGTTCGGTACGCGGTACCTGATAAGCATCGTCCGCGTCACCCTGCAGGTGAGCCTCGCGGCGGTCGCGGTCAGTACGGTCGTCAGCCTCCTGCTCGCCGGCCTGCTCGGGTTCCGCGACTTCCGCGGGCGGCAGGCCGTCGTCTCCGTCGTCAACACGGGGATGGGCTTTCCGAGCGTCGTCGTCGGCCTCCTCGTCCTCCTGCTGCTGTCGAACGCCGGGCCGGTCGGGGGCGGCTTCTCGCTCGGCCTGCCCGGCGTGGGCGTCCTCTACACCTTCGGCGGCGTCGAGCTCCTCTACACGCCGACGGCGATGGTCGTCTCGCAGGTGATTCTCGCGACGCCCGTCATCACGAGCGTCACCCTCTCGGCCATCGAGGGGGTCGACGACTCGATACGCGACGCGGCCTTCGCCGCCGGGGGAACCGCCCGCGACGTGCAGGTCGCGGTCGTCAGGGAAGCGCGGTACGGCGTCGTGACGGCCGTCCTCGCCGGGTTCGGGCGGGCCGTCTCGGAGGTCGGCTCCGTCCTCATCGTCGGGGGGAACATCGCCATCGCCACGGAGGGGGGCGCGCGGGTCGCGTTCACCCGAACGCTCACGACCGCTATCACGCTCGAATCGAGACAGGGGAACTACGGGACCGGCATCGCGCTCGGCGTCGTGCTGCTCGCCATCGCGCTGTCGGTGAACGCGCTTGGGAACGTCGTCCGCGAGCGGGGGCGAGCGTGATAGCCGCCCACGGGGTCGGGTTCGGGTACGGCGACGAGCGGGTCCTCGCGGACGTGTCGCTCGCCGCCGAACCGGGCGAGACGTTCGCGCTCATCGGTCCCTCGGGAACGGGGAAGACGACCCTCCTCCGCCTGCTCGCGCTGTTCGACCCGCCGGAGGGGGGAACCGTCACCGCCGACGACCGGGACGTGTGGACGCTGTCGCGGGCGGAGCGGACGCGGGTGCGCCGGCGCGTCGGCATGGTGTTCCAGAGCCGGTCGCTGTTCTCGACGAGCGTCGCCCACAACGCCGCGTACGGACTCGCCGTCAGGCGGTCGTGGACCGACCGTGCGGGACGCTGGCTCCGGGGGCTGGCCGGCGAGCCGCCCCTGCCCGAGTCGGTCGCCGAGGCGCTCGACACGGTGGGGCTCCGGGGGAAGGTCCGCGACCCGGCGTCGTCGCTCTCGGCCGGGGAGGCACAGCGCGTCGCCTTCGCCCGGGCGCTCGCGACCGAGCCCGAGGTGCTGCTGCTCGACGAGCCCACCTCGAACCTCGACCCGCGCAACACGGCGCTCATCGAGGAGGCGGTGGACGCCGCCCGCGACCGCGACATCGCCGTGGTCATCGCCACCCACGACATGCAGCAGGCCGAGCGGATAGCCGACCGCGTCGGCGTCATGCTCGACGGGACGCTCATCGAGCAGGGGCCGGCCGCCGAGGTGTTCGACGCCCCGGACGACGACCGCGCCCGGGCGTTCATCGACGGCGAACTCGTCTACTGACCGCGAACCGTTTTGTGCCGGGCTTCGAAGGGCCGGTATGGACGCCGAGTTCGACGCGCGACTCCACGAGGGGGACGTGAGCTTCGACGCCCGCGACGCCGCCCTCCTGCGCGCCGTGGACGAGGCCGGGTCGCTCAACGCCGCGGCGGGGGAGCTCGGCCGCTCGTACGCCCGGGCCCACGAGCGACTCACGGCGCTGGAGGCCGCGTTCGGCCCGCTCGTCGAGCGGACGCGCGGCGGCGCGGGCGGCGGCGGCTCCGAACTCACGGACGGCGCGCGCGACCTGCTGGCGCGGTTCGACCGCCTGCGCGCCGGCTTCGACGCCGTCGCCGCCGTCGAGGAGACGGTGCTCGACGGCCGCGTCACCGAGCGCGACGGCGAACTCGCGGCCGTGGAGACGGCCGCTGGCACCGTGCGCGCGCTCGTCCCGCCGGGCGCCGACCGGGTGGCGCTCACCCTCCGGGCCGACGCCGTCACGCTCCACGCGCCCGCCGAGGTCCCCGACGCGGACGCGACGAGCGCGCGCAACCGCCTCGCCGGCACCGTGACGGCGCTCGACCGGGGGGCCGCCGTCGTCCGGGTCGCGGTGGACGTGGGCGCGGACGACCCGCTCGCGGCGCTCGTGACGACGGACAGCGCCGACCGGCTCGGGCTGGAGGCGGGGGCGTCGGTCGTCGCCTCGTTCAAGGCGACGGCGACCCGCGGCGTCGAGACCTAATCGAGCGCGCGCTCGACGGCGGCGGCGAGTTCCTCGGCGACCGCCTCCGGAACGGGCGTGTGCGGCGAGCGGACGACACCCGCGGGCGCGCCGCGCGACCGCATCGCGGCCTTCAGCCCCGGAATCCCGTAGTCGCTCGTGACGAGGTGGTTCAGTTCGACGAACGCGTCGTTGCGCTCGCGCGCGACGGCCGGGTCGTCGGCCGCGTACACGGCCGAGGCGAGTTCGGGCACGAGGTTGGCGACGCCGAGGACGCCGCCCGACCCCCCGAGCGCGAGCGCCTCGGCGTAGACGCCCCCGCTCCCGACGAGCAGGTCGAAGTCGTCGGGGGTCCGCGCGAGAATCCGCTTGAACGCGGCCATGTCGCCCGAGGAGTCCTTCATGCCGGCGACGTTCGGGTGGTCGGCGACCCGGCCCACGGTCTCCGGCGCGAGCGCGCGGCCGGTGAACGCCGGCACCGAGTAGAGATAGACGGGGACGGGGCTCGCGTCGGCGACCCGGCGGTAGTAGTCGGCCATCGCGTCGGGGCCGTGCTCGAAGTAGTACGGCGTGACGACGAGCGCGGCGTCCGCGCCGGCCTCGGCGGCGTCGCGGGTGAGCGCCAGCGTCTCCCGTTCCCCCTCCGCCCCGGTGCCCGCGAGGACGGGGAGGTCGGTCGCGTCGGCGACCGTGTCGACGACCGCGGCCCGCTCCTCGCGCGTCAGGAGGGGGGCCTCGCTGTTGGAACCGCACGGGACGATGAAGTCGACGCCGCGCGCCTCGACCCACTCGACGAGGGCCGCGAGCGCGCCGTGGTCCACGTCGCCGGCCGCGTCGAACGGCGTGGCGAGCGGGAGTCCGGTGCCCTGCATACGCGTACTGGACGGGGGCGCGTCGAAAACCTTCGGGAGCCGCGTGGGCGTCGAACGGCCGTCTGACGCGGATTTATGCCGAGCGACGTACTGTCGTCCGTCGGGCGCGCACAGACGGCCTCACTTCCCATCCTCCCGCGCGCCCCACTCAGCCGGCGAGGTACGACTCCACGCCGTCGAGCGAGGTCCGGTCCGCGATGACCGCGAGCTGGTCGCCGACGGCGAGTTCCACGCTCGGCAGGGGCACCTCCATCGGCTCCCCGCGGTGACCGTGGGCGTACACCCGGGCGTCGCCGGGCAGCTCCAGCGAGACGACCCGCGAGCCGAGGTGCGGCGAGCCGTCGGGCACGTCCACCGTGGCGAGCGTCAGCTGCTCGGTCACTTCCGCGAGGACGTTCAGGTCGCCGCCGAGCAGGGCGTTCTTCGCGCCCGCCGCCCCCAGCCGCTCGGGGTAGATTATCTCGTCCACGTCGGCGGCGTACCGCTCGTATATCTCCTGGCGGTAGTCCTCGTCGATGCGCATCACGGTGCGACAGCCGTACCCCTTCGCGATCATGCAGGCCGCGAAGTTCGTGTTCAGGTCGCCCGTCAGCGCGGCGACGGCGTCCGCCTCCGCGACGCCCGCGCGTTCGAGTGCCCGCTCGTCCTCCCCGTCGCCCTCGACCACGTCGAACCCGTCCGCCCGCGCCCACTCCGCCCGCTCGGGGTCGACCTCCACCACGGACACGTCGAACCCCTCCGCACGGAGATCCGCCGCGGTACGCCGCCCGACCCGGCCGTAGCCGACGATAACGAACATGGCGTGGCGTATGTCACCACGGACCAAAAGGTTAGCCCGCCTCAGCGGCGGCCCGTGACCCGCGTCTGGACGTGGTCGGGGAACACCTCGGCCGCCAGTTCGTCGCCGCCGTGCTCGCGGACGAGTTCGCGCAGTTCCGCCTCGTAATCCCCCTTCGCGAGTTCGACCGCCGGCCCCTCCTCGACCTCCAGTTGCTCGTCGACGAGCCGGTCGACCGCGCCGCGGCCGAAGCCGGCCAGCGGCGAGAGGTAGTCGACGCCGTGGCGCTCCTCCAGCGCCTGTGCCCGCGCCCGCGACACCGTCGGGACGCGGTCGTCGCGCCGGGTGCCGTCGGCCACGGCGTCGTAGCCGGCGCCCGCGACGGCCTCCAGCGCGGCCTCGTGGACCGTCTGGATGCCGTTGCGCGGGAAGCCGTCCTCGGCCATCCGCTCGACGGCCTCCTCGGCCACCGCGTCGTCGAGCGTCGCGTCGTCGAACGCGAAGCCGATAGCGTCGGCCGTCTCGCGGGCGTGGTCGGCGGCCTCCCCCACGCCGAACCCCGCGTGGACCAGCGTCACGTCGTAGAAGCCGTCCAACAGCAGCGCCGCGAGCGTGGAGTCCTTCCCCCCGGAGAACAGCACTCCCGCCCGCATCTACCGCCGTTTGATGTTGAAGTCCTGCTGATCGGGCTGGAGCTCCTGGAGGAGCGACTTCATCTGCTCCTCGTCGATCTGCCCCTGGACGCGGCCGCTCCGGGCGAGCGCGACCACCTGCTGTTCGACCTGCTCCGCGAAGTCCGGCTTCGACATCTTCACGGAGTTGAGCCGCTGTCGCGCCCCGTCCGTGAGCGTCTGGCGGAGCATCGCCTTCTTCTGGGCCTCCGCCTGCTGGCGCTGGGCCTCGCGGGCCTCCTCGTCGGCGCCGCCGCCCTGCTGTTCCTTCAGCTGTTCGAGCTTCTGCTTCCGGAGCTCCTCGATGTCCTCGTCGTCGGGCTGTCCGCTCATGGACGGGTATTCACGACACGGAAGAAAAACCGTTTCGCCGTCGTTACGCGTAGCGTTCGAGTTCCGGGCGGTCGAGGTCCTCGATGACCTCGGCGGCCGTCTCGTCGAGCAGCTGTCGGCCCGGCCCCGTGACCTCGCGGCCGCGCTTCTCGTTCGTGGAGATGTAGCCGGCGTCGTCGAGCTGCTGGAGCAGCGTCCGGATGACCTTCTTCGAGCCGGAGGTCTTCCCGTGGGGGCGGACGCGGTAGCGCGTCGAGCCCTTCTTCGCGCCGCCGTAGGCGGTGGAGAGCCGGTCGACGCCGACCGGGCCGTCCACGGCCACCTTCCGGAGGAGGGAGGCGCCGCGCAGCGCCCAGAAGTCCTCCTGCTCGGGCGGGAGTTCCCGGGCGGTTCCGGTCTTCGCGAACTCGGCCCAGTCCGGCTGTTCAAGCTCGTCCGCCAGCTTCTCCGCGGTGGCCTCGATGAGGTCCTCCGCCGGAGCGTCGAAGAGTGTCGCCATTACCGTTCCGTTCCCGGCCGCGTCGTTTAACTCTGACGTTAGACGCCCGTCGCGGCCGGGCGGAGCGGGGCCGCGACAGGGAACACGAGCGACACGCGGACGCCGGCGAGCGGCGTGTCGGGGCTCGCCTCGTCACCCGGACGACGTGAATCGGTTCGACCCGAGGACCCCCGCGACCCCGCCCCCGACGACGGTTGGGAGGACGTAGGTGCCGAGGCGGTGGACGACGACGGCGGC
Organism: Halosegnis marinus; assembly: GCF_029338355.1. GTDB lineage: Archaea > Halobacteriota > Halobacteria > Halobacteriales > Haloarculaceae > Halosegnis > Halosegnis marinus. Next base: position 1,594,391 of record NZ_CP119802.1, on the reverse strand, counting down.
CGCGGCCGCGCCGGCCGGCACGCCCAGCGCGGCGAGCAGGGCGATGAGGACGGCCTCGACGCCGCCGAGCCCCCCCGGAAGGGGCGTGATGCCGGCGATGGCCCCGACCGGAACGACGACGAGGACGACCGGGTAGGCGACGGCCTCCCCGAGCGCGGCGAGCGAGAGCCACAGCGAGGTGGCGAGACAGAGCCAGCCGAGCGTCGAGAAGCCGAGGGCGAGCGCCAGTCGCCGCCGGTCGCCCGTGACGCGCTCGATGGCGTGGAAGAAGCCCTCGACGCGCGAGCGGATGGCGTCGCGGGCCGGCGGCATCCGGCCGGGGACGACCCGGCCGAGGAAGCGGACGACGGGCGTCACCGCGCGGATGGCGGCGCCCTCGACCCGGTAGCGGTAGCGCCAGCCGACGACGGCGAGGACGGGCACGGCGAGCGCGAGCGCGCCGACGGCGTAGGAGGCGAAGCGGAGCCGGTCGCCGAACGCAACGCGCGTCGAGAAGTAGGCGATACCCCCCGACGCGAGCAGGATGGAGGGGACGAAGTTGAGCGAGTCCACGCTGGCGATGGCCGCGAGCCCCGTCTCGTACTCCGTGTCGCCGGCGCGCGAGACGAACAGCGCCGCGACGGGTTCGCCCCCCGCCTGCCCGAACGGCGTGACGTTGTTGGCGAACGTCGCGGCCGCGAACACGAGGACGGCGACGTGCCGGCGGACGGACGAGCCGAGCCCCGAGAGGACGGTGTGGAGCGCCAGCCCCCACGCGGAGAGCCAGCAGACGGCGACCCCGAGGACGGCCGCGAGCGTCGCGAGGTCGGCGGCGACGATGGCCTCCGTGACCCGACCGATGCCGACGAGCGAGAGGACCCCCGCGAGGACGACGGCGGCGAGGGCGAACCCGACGACGGTCGCGCGGAGGTCGATGTCCATGGCCGCGTTTGTCGGGGCGGTCGTTTATCGCGTTCGGTGTCGGCACGTCACCGACACCGCTTTCCGGGCGTCGGCCGCCCCTCGGGCATGGACGAACGCGCCGCGCTCGCGCTGGTCGGCGCCGAACTCGACGCGGCGGGCGACGACTGCGCCGTCCTCGACGGGACGGTCGTCTCCACCGACATGCTCCACGAGACGACCGACTTCCCGGCGGGGACGACCCGCTACACCGCCGGCTGGCGCGCCGTCGGAGCCTCGCTGTCCGACGTGGCCGCGATGGGCGCGTCCGCGACCGCCGCCGTCGCCGTGTACGCCGCGCCGACCTTCGAGGGGGCCGAACTCCGCGACTTCCTCCGTGGCGCGCGCGAGGTGTGCGAGACCGTCGGCGGGGAGTACGTCGGCGGCGACCTCGACGGGCACGACGAGTTCACCGTGGCGACGACGGCGCTCGGCGCGACCGAGGACCCGGTGCTGCGGTCGGGGGCCGAACCGGGCGACGCCCTCTGTGTCACCGGGACGCTCGGGCGGTCGGCCGCGGCCCTGCGGCTGTTCGGGACGGACGACGAGCGGGCGAACGACCTGTTCCGGTTCGAGCCGCGGGTCCGGGCGGGCGTCGCCCTCGCCCCGCACGCGACGGCGATGCTGGACTCGAGCGACGGGCTGGCGCGCTCGCTCCACCAGCTGGCCGAGGCCTCCGGCTGCGGGTTCGCGGTCGAGGGCGACCGCGTTCCGGTGGCCGACGCCGTCGAGGAGACGGCCGACGGGGCCGACGACGCCCGGGAGATGGCCCTCCACTTCGGCGAGGACTTCGAACTCGTGTTCGCGACGCCCGACCCCGAGGCGGCCGCGGGGGCGTCACCGACGCCGGTGACGCGGGTCGGCGCGGTCACGGAATCGGGGGTGCGGCTGGACGGCGACCCGCTTCCCGACCGCGGCTACACCCACTAGCTCATCAGTTCGAACGGGACCGGGACGAAACACAGCGCGCCGAGGGCGAAGGTGAGCACGCCCACCGCCATCCGCTTCGCGTCGAGCGGTTCGTCGAACACCGGGTCGGCCGACCCCATGTACGCCAGCCCGAGCGAGAACACGCCCCAGAAGCCCCACAGGAAGGGCGCGTTGAACCCGACGTCCGTGAACAGGTAGAGGTAGCCCGCCAGCCCGAACAGCGCGGCGGGGACGAGCGCGGCGACGGTCTCGGCGCGGTCGCCGGCCATCGCGCGGACGAGGTGGCCGCCGTCGAGTTGGCCCACCGGAAGGAGGTTGAGGACGGTGACGAACATCCCGACCCAGCCGCCGAAGACGACGGGGTTGACGGCCCGCGACGGGTCCGCGTAGCTGAGGGGGCGGTCGAGCACCGTCGAGAGGAACTGGAGGAGCGGCGGATAGCCGAAGCGTATCTCCACCGCGTTCGCGCTCCCGAGGACGGACTCGGGGACCGCGATGGGCGGGAGCAGGAGGCCGACCGCGCTGACGACCACCGCGGCGACGAGGCCGGCGAGCGGGCCGGCGACGCCGATGTCGAACAGCGCCTTCCGGTCGGGGATGCGCCCCTTCATCCGGATGACGGCCCCGAGCGTCCCGATAAAGGAGGGAATCGGGATGAAGTACGGGAGCGAGGCGTTCACGCGGTGGTAGCGCGAGAGGACGTAGTGGCCGAGTTCGTGGACCGCGAGCACCGACAGCACCGCGACCGAGAACTTCCACTTGTCCCCCGTGAAGAGGTCGAGCGGGCCGGTCAGGGGTTCGTAGTACCAGACCGAGCCGGCGAACAGCGTCGTGAGGACGGTGGCGGCGAGCATGACGACGTTCGTCCACGGCACGGAGTCGATGCGGCCGTCGGCCGGCTGGGCGACCAGCGCGCGCCGCCGGCTCCGCAGTTCGACCCCGGAGATGGGGTCCGTCTCCGTGTCCTGCACCGTGGCGAGGCGCACGTCGTAGCCGGCCTCGCGGAACGCGGGGTACACCCGGCGCTCCAGCTCGTCGGCGCCGACCAGCGGCTCGCCGAGATAGAGGATGCGGTCGTCGTCCCGGCGGACCGACTCGACGCGGAACACGTCGGCGAGCCGGTCGGGAGCGGGGGCGTCCGTCGCGGGACCGCCCGCGACGTACTCGTTACTCATCGGTCGAACGAGGGGGTTGGCGGGGATAAATCCCCGGCCGCAGGAGGGCGGAGGGCGGGAGGGCTACGGCGGCGTTACGCCGTGGTGACGCGCCACGTCGTGGCGCTCGTGTACGACCACTTCTCGATCTCGAGGTCGGTCGCGGAGTCGCGGAGCTTCACCATCAGCGCGCCGATCTCCTTGGGGGAGAGGCCGACCTCGTCCGCGATGAACTTCGACTTGAAGTACATCTCGCCGTCGGCCGCCTTCTGCGCGAGGTAGCTCTTGAGCCGGCTCTCCTTCGTGTCGGACTCGTTTGCGGGGGTAGTGGCGCTCATTGGGATTCGCCTCGCTCCCCGCTTGTAGCCAGGATAGTATATAAAGGGAGGAAGCTTAGGGCTGCTTCGGGCGAATTCGGGTCGAATCGGCGGAAAACGTACCTTTCATCGAGCGTTGAGAAGCGCTTAGACGTTTTACGAAGCCAGCAGAAGCTTTAATGTCGGAGTCAAGAGAGTCGCCGTTCACCCCTCGCTTCGGGACCGTTCCGCGGGCGTTTCGGCCCCGGTTCGTCGGTCGTGCGTCGGACGGAACCGCTCGCGCGCGGTCCGTAGCGGGCCGCGCTGACGCCGGTTCGTCGGGCCGCTCAGGCCCCGTCGCGCTCGGCCTCGTGGACCCAGAACGTCTCCTCGGCCGTGACCTCCTTCTTGAAGATAGGGACCTCGTCCTTCAGCCGGTCGATGCCGTCCGACACCGTCTCGAACGCCTCGCCGCGGTGGCCCGCGAGCACGACGACGAAGACGATGTCCTCGCCGTCGGGGATGACCCCCTGTCGGTGGTGCATCGCCACCGCGAGGACGCCGTCGCGTTCCTCCAGTTCGGCCTCGATGCGGCGCATCGTCCGCTGGGCCACGCCGTCGTACATCTCGAACTCCAGGTACTCGGTGGGCGCGTCGTCGGCCGCGTCGCGGGCGCGCACCCGGCCGGTGAAGGTGGCGACGGCCCCCGCCCGGTCGGCGTCCGGCGAGCGCTTCACCCGCGCGACGAGCGAGTCGAGCGTCTCCCGCTCGGGTCGGTCGTGGAGCGCCTCGACCACGGCATCGAGGTCGAGCGCGTCCGCGTCGGGCACGCGGACGAGTTCGTCCGCCACGTCCACCCCGCCGAGCGCGACCTGCGGGATACGGGCCTTCGGGAACCCCACCGCGAGGGCGTAGTCGTGGTCGGGCGCGAGGCGGTCGAGCGCGCCGTCGAGCGAGAGGTCGTCGTCGCCCGTCGCGCGCCACCCGTCGCCGAGGTCGTACGTCGTCGCCGGGGTCGCGGCCGCCGCTCCCACCGCCCCGTCCTCCACGAGGTGTCTGACGACGGCGACGCGACCGTCCAGCGCCGCGGCGATGCGGTCCGTCGCGGCGCCGGCGTCCGGCCCGTCGATACCGAGCGTGTACATACCCGAAGGTCCGCCGCCGAGCGCTTGTAGGTGTCGCCGTGGGGAACGACTTTGCGTCGCCGGGGCGAAGGGAGCGTATGGCACGAGCCCTCCACCTCGGCCGGTACCCGCTGTCGGCGACCGTCGCGGTCCCGCTCGCCGCGATACTCGGCTTCTGGCTCGCGTACGCGAGCGGCCTGCTCGGCCCCGACGCCGTGACCCTGCTGTACCCCGTCGTCCTCCCGTGGTATCTCGGCGTCGCGGCCGCCACGGCGCTGCGCGAGCTCGCCGTTCCCGCGCTCGGAACCGGCGTCGGCTTCTGGGCCGTCGCCCTGTTCGTGATGGTCCTCGAGGCGATGGTCGTCGGCGCGGTCGTCGAGGTCGTCCGGGCCGGCGTGCGCGGACTCCGCGCCGACCGGCGTGACACCGCATAGCGCCGGACTCCCCGGTTGACAAGCCTTAAGCGGCGAACGCGGCTCACCACGCACAATGAGAGTCGTCGTCTCCGTCGGCGGCAGCGTGCTCGTCCCGACCCCGGAGGAGAACCGGGTCGAGCCGTACGCCGCCGTCATCGAGGGGTTGGCCGCGTCGGGCCACGAGGTCGCCGCCGTCGTCGGCGGCGGCGGCGTCGCCCGCGAGTACATCGGGGCGGCCCGCGACCTCGGCGCGAACGAGATAGAGCTGGACCAGCTCGGCATCGCCGTCACCCGCCTGAACGCCCGCCTCCTGCTCGCGGCGCTGGACGAGCCGGTGGCCGCCTCCACCGTCGCCGAGAACTACGAGGGCGCCGACGAGGCGCTCCACCGCGGCGACATCGCGGTGATGGGCGGCGTCGTGCCGGCACAGACCACCGACGCCGTCGCCGCCGCGCTCGCGGAGTACGTGAACGCGGACCTGTTGGTGTACGCCACCTCCGTGCCGGGCGTGTTCACCGCCGACCCGAACGAGGACCCCGACGCCGAGCGCCACGACGAGCTCACGGCCGAGCAACTGGTCGAGACGGTCGCCACGATGGAGATGACCGCCGGGGCCTCCGCGCCCGTGGACCTGCTCGCGACGAAGGTCATCCAGCGGGCGGGCCTCGAAACCATCGTCCTCGACGGCTCCGACCCCGAGCGCGTCCGGCGCGCGGTGGAGGCCGGCGAGTTCGACGGCACCCGCGTCGTCGGTGAGCGATGACCTCCCCGCACACCCTCTCCGGCCGCCGGTACGACTTCTGGGCCGACGCGGCCGCCGACGCCGTCGAGGAGCGCGTCGGGACCGCCGACGAGCACGACGACCCGGTCGTCATCAAGGGGGGCATCTCGCCGTCGGGCGTCCCCCACTTCGGCAACATGAACGAGCTGATGCGGGGCCACTTCGTCGCCGAGGTGCTCCGCGAGCGGGGCCACGAGGTCAGGCAGGTGTTCACCACCGACGACCGCGACCCGCTCCGGAAGCTCCCCCGGAAGCTCGCCGACCTCGACGGCAACATCGTCGGCCTCGGCGAGGTGGACGCGGCCGCGCTCGGCGAGAACCTCGGCAAGCCGTACACCGCCATCCCGGACCCGTTCGGCTGCTGTGACTCCTACGGCGACCACTTCTCGGAGATAATCCGCCAGTCGGCCGACCTGCTCGACGTGGACATCCAGGTGGAGTCGAACACCGACCTCTACGAGTCCGGGCGGCTGGAGGAGGCGACCCGCCACGTCCTCGAACACGCCGACGAGGCCCGCGCGATACTCTCGGAGTACCAGGACAAGGTTGACGAGTCGTACGTTCCCTTCAACCCCGTCTGCGGGTCCTGCGGCAAGGTGACGGAGACGGTGACCGCGGTGGACGCCGCGGCCGGCACGGTCGAGTACCGCTGTACCGACATGGAGGCCGGCGGCCGCGTCATCGAGGGCTGCGGCCACGAGGGGACCGCGACCCTCAGGGAAGGGAAACTGCCGTGGCGCTTCGAGTGGCCCGCCCAGTGGCGCGTGCTCGGGGTCGACTTCGAGCCGTTCGGGAAGGACCACGCGGAGGGGTCGTGGCCCTCCGGCGAACACATCGCCCGCGACCTGTTCGGCGACGAGCCGCCCGTCCCGATGGTGTACGAGTGGTTCACCCTCGACGGCGAGGCGTTCTCCTCCTCGGAGGGGAACGTCGTGATGGTCTCGGAGGTGCTCGACCTCCTCGAACCCGAGGTGGTGCGCCACTTCTTCGCGAAGGACCCCAAGCGCGCCCGGGACTTCTCCGTCGAGCGGCTGGACCTGCTCGTGGACGAGTTCGACCGCTTCGAGCGGCTCCACTTCGGCGAGGAGACCGGCGAGGAGGCGGACGTGGCCCGCGCCGAGCGCGCGTACCCGTTCGTGGTCGCCGACCCGGACCCCGACCGCGTCCGCATCCCGTACACCTTCGCGGCCGTGCTCGGGATGACCGACGACCCCGACCTCCGCGAGACGATGGCCCGGCGGTCGGGCCACATCCCCGCGGACGCCACGGCGGAGCGGGTCGAGCGGGCGCTCGCCCGCGTCGAGAAGGCGCGCAACTGGGCCGTCCGCACGGACAACGAGTACAACTACCGGCTCGCGGAGGAGCTCCCCGACGTGTCGTTCGACGACGCGACGACGAACGCGCTCGCCGACCTCGCCGGCTTCGTCGAGGCCGAGGAGCCGGACGGCGAGGCGCTCCAGGAGGCCGTCTACGAGACGGCCCGCGACCACGGGGTGGACGTGGGCGACTTCTTCACCGCCGGCTACCGCCTCTTCCTGAACGAGGCGCAGGGGCCGCGGCTCGGCCCGTTCCTCGCGGCGCTGGACACGACGTTCGTCCTCGACCGCCTCCGCCTGCGCGGGTAGGCGGAACCCTCTTGCGCGGCCCGCACCTTCCCGGAGGTAATGGTGGATACGCTGACGCTCGTCGCCGCGGGCGTCCTCGTCTACACGCTCCTCGCGCTCGCGGCGAAGTCGCGCGGCCTCCTCCCCTCGTGGGTCCGGCTCTCCGGTCCCATCACGACCCTCCACACGGAGCGGGGGAAGAGCTTCCTCGACTGGCTCGCCGGACCCAAGCGGTTCTGGCGCGCGTGGGGCAACTTCGGCATCGGCATCGCGCTCGTGGTGATGGTCGGCTCGTTCGCGCTCATCCTCTTCGCGGCCGCGAACACCTTCCAGAACCCGACGGCGTCGGCCATCACGGAGCCGCAGAACGTGCTCGTCATCCCCGGCGTGAACGACTTCCTCCCGGTGTCGGCCGCGCCGGCCATCCTCCTCGGCCTGCTCGTCGGCCTCGTCGTCCACGAGGGGGGCCACGGCCTGCTGTGCCGGGTCGAGGACATCGACATCGACTCGATGGGGCTGGCGCTGTTCGCCTTCATCCCCGTCGGCGCGTTCGTCGAACCCGACGAGGAATCGCGAACCGCCGCGAACCGCGGCTCGCAGACCCGGATGTTCGCGGCCGGCGTGACGAACAACTTCGCCGTCTCCGTCGTCGCCTTTCTGCTCCTGTTCGGCCCGCTCGTCGGGGCCATCGCGCCCGTCGCGGGCGTCCCCGTCGGCGACGCGCTCGACGGCTCCGCGGCCCAGTCCGCGGGGCTGGAGTTCGGCGACGTGGTGACCTCGGTGGACGGCGAGGCCGTTGACGGCACCGGCGAGTTCGCCGCCGCGCTCGCCGAGCGCGACCGGACGGTGACGCTCGGCCTCCGCTCGGGCGAGACGGTGACGATGGAGCGGTACCTCATCGCCACGCGCGCCGTCCCGAGCGCCCTGCCCGGCATCGACATCGGCACCGACGCCATCCGCATCGAGGCGGTGAACGGGGAGCCGGTGTTCACCGCGGACGAACTCCGCGCCGCCGTCGTCGAGGACCCGACCGCGACGCTGACGACGGACGAGGGGAACACCTCCTTCGTCGCGGGCGCGTACGTGACCCGGCTCTCCGAGGAGAGCGCGCTCGGCGACGCGGGCGTCACGGACGACCCGGACGCGCAAGTGGTCGTGACGGCGGTCGGCGGCGAGCGCGTCCTCACGTCGAGCGAGCTCTCGACGGTGCTCGACGGCTACGACCCCGGCGACACCGTGACCGTCGAGGCGTACGTGAACGGCGAGGCCGGCGAGTACGAGGTGACGCTCGGCGGGAGCGACGGGAACGCCCTGCTCGGCGTCTTCCTGCGCGGCGGCGTCGGCGGCGTCGTCTTCACCGACACCGGCATCGACCCGTACCCCGCGGCGACGTTCCTCGCCATCCTCGGCGGGAGCGGCGGGAGCGGCATCGCGGGCTTCGTCCAGGGCATCACCGGGCTACTGCTGTTGCCCTTCATCGGGGCCATCTCGCCCGGCTTCGTGTACAACTTCGCGGGGTTCAACGCCGGCGTCGCCGGCTTCTACACCGTGCAGGGGCCGCTCGCGGCGCTCGGCGGGACCGTGTTCACGCTCGCGAACGCCGCCTTCTGGATCGGGTGGATAAACATCCAACTGGGGCTGTTCAACTGCGTGCCCGCCTTCCCGCTCGACGGGGGCCACATCCTCCGCACCTCGACGCAGGCGATAACGACCCGCCTGCCCGTCGACGACGCCCGCTCCGCCACCCGCGCGGTGACGCTCTCGGTGGGGCTGACGATGCTCGCCGGCCTCCTCGTCATGATATTCGGGCCGACGCTGCTTGCCTGAGAACCGAACCCTCAATTGAGGCGCGGCCCGTACGCCGGGTATGGACGCGACACGGCGCGAGGCCCCGGCGACGGAGGAGGGTTGGTACGCGCTCCACGACCTGCGGCGTATCGACTGGGACGCGTGGCGCGACGCCCCCGAGCGCGAGCGCGAACGGGCGCTCTCCGAGGGCGTCGAGTACCTCCGCTCGCACGAGGACGTCGAGGACGCGGAGGAGGGCGTCTCGGCCGTCTTCGCCGTCACGGGCCACAAGGCCGACGTGATGGTGCTCCACCTGCGCCCGACGACGGAACACCTCGACCGCGCGGAGCGCGCCTTCGAGCGGACGGCGCTGGCCGGCTTCACCGAGCGCGCCACCTCCTACGTCTCCGTCACCGAGGTGTCGGGGTACGTCACCGAGGAGCTCTCCGGGGGAATCGAGAACATCGAGTCCGACGGGACGCGCAACTACATGCTCCAGCGGCTCCACCCCTCGATTCCCGACGCCGAACACGTCTGCTTCTACCCGATGGACAAGCGCCGCGGGCCGGAGCACAACTGGTACGACCTCCCGTTCGACGAGCGCGCGGCGCTCATCTCGGGCCACGGCGACGTGGGCCGGGAGTACGCCGGCAAAGTGACACAGATAATCACCGGCTCGATGGGGTTCGACGACTACGAGTGGGGCGTGACGCTGTTCGCGGACGACGCGACGGAGTTCAAACACCTGCTCGCCGACATGCGCTTCGACCCCTCGTCGTCGCGCTACGCGGAGTTCGGGCCGTTCTACTTCGGGCGGCGCTTCGCGCCCGAACACCTCCCGCGGCTGTTCGCCGGCGAGTCGCTCCCGGCCTACGGCGAGGAACCGAGTGAGAGCGAGGAATCGGCCGCGGCGAGCGCCTCCGCCGAGGGGACGGAGGCGGCCGGCACCGAGAGCGAGGAGAGCGGGGACGACTCGGGCGGCTCCGGCGGCCGTCCGAGTTCCGGCGAGCCGCCCCACGAGGAGGCCACCGTCGAGGAGTTCGCGGAGGAGCTCCGGCGGCTCGGCGTCGACGCGGACGAGCACGGCGAGGCCGGCTACGGCCTCGTGTTCTACACCGAGGAGGACGCCGACACGCTGGTCGAGGAGGTGGACGGCCTCCGCTCGAACTTCGAGCACTACGACACCCACGTGCTGACGACGGTGCGCGCGGACGCGGGCCGGTCGGCGGTCGTCTCGCTGTGGAAGAACGAGCGGGCGGCCAACACCGCCTCGGGCTTCCTCGGCGACCTCGCGGGCGTCGAGGGCGAGGGCATCGGCGCGGCGGTGGAGGCCGGCGACGGGGCGGCCGACGCGGCCGACCGCCCGGACGAGACGGCGGACCACGGCGACGAGGTCGGCGCCACCGACGAGGACGACGACATCCGGGGCGAACTCGCGGACCTCGACATCTACGCGGGCCAGCCCCACGGCGAGGACGTGTACGCCATCGTCGTCTACTCCGAGGCCGACCTCGACGACCTGCGCGGGGAGGTGGAGTCGCTGCGCGGCGGCTTCGACCGCTACGACACCCACGCCGGCACCTCGCTGTACGAGGGCTCCGCGACTGACCGCGCGGCCGTCGTCTCGCTGTGGGACACCCGCGACGCCGCGGGCACCGCGGGCGACTACCTCTCCGACCTGCCCGGCGTCGTCCGGCGGGCCGGCGAGGGGTCGCACTTCGGCACGATGGGGATGTTCTACACCGTCAAGCCCGAACACCGCGAGGACTTCGTCGAGCGGTTCGACACCGTCGGCGGGATGCTCGCGGAGATGGAGGGCCACATCGAGACGGACCTGATGGTGAACGTCGAGGACGAGAACGACATGTTCATCGCCAGCCAGTGGAACGAGCGCGAGGACGCGATGGGCTTCTTCCGGTCGGACGCGTTCCGCGACACGGTCCAGTGGGGCCGCGACGTGCTCGCCGACCGGCCGCGACACGTCTTCCTCGCCTGATCGGGAACGCCGCGGCTCGCCGGGAAGAGCTGCGGGACGCATATGTCAGAGGAACCGTGCGCCCCGCGGCCGCGGTCGGGCGGACCGCGACGGCGGGACCAACAGCCGGACGCGGGAATAGGGCGGTGCTTGACTGGTCAGGGTCGGCTCAGTCGCCCAGGATGCCCGCGCCGCGCAGGTCCTCGCCGCCGACGCTCGTGCGGTAGTCCTCCTTCTCCATGCCGTCGAAGCGGTCGACGCCGAAGTCCGTCGCGTAGAGGTCGGCGACGCGGTCGCGCTCCTCGTCGGAGAGCGCGGGCGTCTCCGGCGCGGCGGCCCACTCGTCGATGTCGTCCGTCGAGCGGAACGTCGGAGTGACGCTCGCGACGGCGTCGAACGAGAGGAGCCACTGGAGCGCGGCCTGTCCCATCGTGCGCTCGCCGTCGCGCTCGAGGAACCGCAGCGCCTCCACCTTCTCGAAGCCGGTGTCGTACCACTCGTCCGGGCGGAAGCCGCGGTGGTCGCCGGCCTCCAGTTCCGTGTCGGGCGTCACCTGCTCGTTCAGCAGCCCCGAGGAGTGGGGAACGCGCGGAATCAGGGAGGTGCTCGACCCCGTGTGCTCGACCGTCTCGACGAAGTGGCGGTGGACGTCCTGTTCGAGCATGTTACCGACGTACTGGACGCCGTCGAACTCCTCCTCGATGGCGAAGTCCCCCTCGGCGAGCCAGCCGATGGAGGGGCCGAGCGCGACGCCGATGGCGTCCGCCACGTCCTCCTCGCGAAGCTCGTCGAGCAGTTCGAGGACCGCGGGCGTCAGCTCCGCCACGTCGGGGTTGTGGAGCTGGAGGTAGTCGACGTGGTCGACGCCGAGGCGGTCGAGCGACCCCTCGACGGCCTCGCGGAGGTACTCGACGGAGTAGTCCTTCGGCAGCTCGCCGTGGCCGGCCTGCGGGTTGTTGTAGAAGTCGTAGCCGACCTTCGTGCCGACGGTCATCTCGTCGCCGCGCTCCGCGAGCACCTTCCCGAGCAGCTCCTCCGAGCGGCCGTGGCCGTACACGTCGCCCGTGTCGAAGTACGTGATGCCCGCGTCGAGCGCGTACTCGACCATCTCCAGCGCGTCGGCCTCGTCGCGGTCGCCCCACCAGTCCGTGCCGACGACCCACGCGCCGAAGCCGACCTCGCTCACCTCGACCCCCGAATCGCCGAGTTCGCGGTAATGCATACCCGCGCTACGGGGCTCGGCCACTTAGCGGAAACGGTTCGGGGGACGGCGGGCCCGTCCGGGCGCGCGACGACCGCGTGGCGGCCGTGTAACCGGGTTACCGCGGCGTAACGGCAGACGGACGGAAACCCTCATGCGGCTGCCGGGAGAACCGTAGGCCATGACCAAGCGCCACGTGTCGTTGCCGTCGGGGGCGGAGGAGGGCTTGACGGCGTTCATCGACGAGGTGGACGAGCGCCTGACCGCCGCGGGACCGGACGCCGCCGAGAGCACCTGCGACGTGGTCCAGGACGTGCTCGTGGACCTGTACGGCGACCGCGAGGCGTACGAGCGGTGGCAGTCGGGCAAGGACGTCTCCGCGGCCGAGCAGGTCCGCCTGCAGGGGTACGACCCGTGTAACGCCACGCTGGAGGCCGAGTACTACGCCGAGAAGGACGAGGAGCGCTTCGAGCGCTCGAAGCACCTCCAGTGGCTGTGGCGGCAGTTCGACGCGACGCCGATGGCCGACAACATCGCGTTCGCGCTCCGCTTCCGCGAGATGCTCGCCGGCCACCTGTTCGAGGAGACGGGCGAGAACCTCCGCATCTTCAAGGGCGTCACGTTCTCGTACGGCCACAACATCACGATGGGCGACAACACCGTCGTCCACGACGACGTCCACCTCGACGACCGCGGGAAGCTCACCGTCGGGGACCGCGTCTCCATCTCCGACGACGTCCACGTGTACAGCCACGACCACGACGTGGTCGACCAGACGGAGGTGCTGAACTACCACACGGTCATCGAGGACGACGCGCGGGTCACCTACGACGCGATGGTGACCGCGGGCGTCCGCGTCGGGCGGAACAGCGTCGTCGGCGCGCGCGCCACCGTCACGGGCGACGTGCCCGCCCACCACATCGTCGTCGGCCAGCCGGCCAAGAGCGTCCGCGTCAAGCCCGGCTTCGAGGACGAGGCCGACCCCGTCGGGGACCGCCTGACGGACAACAAGGCGGACCGCGAACTCGGCTACACCCTCCCCGAGGACCTCGACCGCTTCGACGAGTTCGGCCGCCCGCCGGAGCTATCGACGGCCGCCGACCGCCACCGCGAGTCCTAGTTCTCCCGCGCGTACAGCCGGACGTCGCCGTTGCCCGACGAGAGCGATATCGCCGGGCCGCCGGCGCCCAGCACGCCCTCGAAGCGGTCGTCGCTCGCGGTCGAATCGGCGAACGTCAGCGACTCCGTCGTTATCTCCCCGTTCCCCGTCGAGAGTTCCACCTCGGCGTCCGTGTCGGCCGGGATTCCGACCGCGACGTCCCCGTTGCCGGAGACGCCGTCGAGCGGCCCCGCGACCCCGCGCACCTCGACGTCGACGTCGCCGTTGCCGGTGCGGGCGACCCGCACGCCGGCGCAGTCGCGGGCCGTCACGTCGCCGTTGCCCGACTGGAGGCGGACGACGCCCGACGCGCCCGTGGCCGTCGCGTCCCCGTTCGCCGTCGAGAGGGCCGTGTCGCCGGCGGTGTTCTCGACCGTCGCGTCCCCGTTCGCCGTCGCGACGCGCGTCACGGCCACATCGGCGGGCACCCGCACGTCGAGGTCCACGCTCACGCGGCGCGCGGCGGGCCGGTCATACTCGACGCTCACCTCGACGCGGTCCCCGCCCCCGGCGACGGCGAGCGCGACGTCGCCGAACAGGCCGGCGTCGCCGCGGACCCGCTTGGTGACGACGACCTCGACCGTGTCCGAGAGGTCGTCGCTCGCGACGACGCGGGCGTCGCCGTTGTCCGTCGCGACCGAGAGCTCCCGCGCGCCGTCGAGCGGCACCGTCTCGGTCGATTCGTCCGTCTCCGTCGGGCCGAGGTAGCCGGCACAGCCCGCCAGCCCGGCGAGCCCCGTCGCCGCGCCGAGCGCCAGTACCGACCGTCGCGTGTGGGAACCGTTCATGCCGGCTACACGACGCGGAGGGGCTAATCCGTGACGGAGACGTGTGAACAGCCGACACCCCGGTCGGGGCGACCTACCGGAGCTCGCGGGCGAGCAGCCCGAGCGCGGCGAGGTCGCCGAGCACCACGAGGAGCTCCATCGGCCCCATCCACGCCGGGAGGGCGAAGCCGAGCCACGAGTCGAGCGTCGCGTACCCGCGCGCGAGGGCGGTCCCCCGGACGCTCCGGGCGTCGACGCCCGCCGGCACCGCGTCCGGCTCCTCGGGGAGGTACGGGCCGTCGAGCCGGATGCGGTCGGCCTCGTACACGATGGTGCGCGTGCCGAACTCCTCGCGGCCGTCGAACGACCACGCGACGGTGCCGTTGCGCGTCACCTCGACGACGCGGAACTGCCGGGAGTCGGTTATCAGGGTGTTGCCGTTCGGGAGGCGGTCGGCGTCGCGGGGCCACTGGAGCGCCTTCGGCTCCGCCGGCGACTCGGCCGGGACCCGAGCGTACTCCCAGACGATGCGCTCCGTGCGGCGGTCTATCTCGACGATGCGGTCGTTCTCGGAGTCGGCGACGAGCATCGTGCCGCGCCGCTCCAGCAGGTTCGGGTTGTGCTGTTCGTTCATCGTCCCGTGGTCGCCGGGCGAGCCGTAGGTGCGCACGATGTCGCCGGCGCGGTCCACCTCCAGCACGACGTCGAAGTTGCGCACCGAGAGCGTGAAGTGGCCGTTCTCCAGCAGGTCGATGTCGTTCATGTGGGTCCAGTCCGACTCCGGCCCCTCGGAGGCGAACTCCTCCTCGCGCCCCTCGGGGACGTGTTCGTCGAACCAGTCGGTCCCGCGGGCTATATGCTCGCTCGCGTTCCACTGCCACGTTATCTCGCCGCCCTCGTTCACCGTGAACGCGCGGTCGTTCCCCATGTCCACGACGGCCGTCTCCCCGTTCGGGAGGCGGTCGGCGTCGTGGACCTCGTGGTGGTTCGGGAACACGTCGTACCAGTCGTACTCCCAGACGACCTCCTTCGTGTCGTAGTCCACCTCGACGACGCGGTTGTGGACGCAGTTGGGGCGGTCGTCGTAGGCGTCGGGACAGTCGGCGGCCGGGACGGCGACGGCGACGCTGACGAGGATGTTCCCGTTGCGCAGGTGCTCGGTGTCGAACACCCGCGAGTCGGGAACCGACCACTGCCAGATGACGCTCCCGTTCGGGGCGACGACGGCCGCGTAGCCGTTGTTCTCGCCGAACCACCCCTCGGCCTGCACGCCGATGAGGGTCTGCCCGGGGTACGTCTCGTTGCCGGCGACGGGGGACGGGGGGCCGCCGTCGCCGGAGAGGGCGACGCCGGCCAGCAGCGTCGAGGAGAGCAGAACGACCGCCGCGAGGGCGACCGCGCGCGCCGCATTCATACTCGCGGTGACGTGTCGCCGGGTATAGGCCTAGTGGTTCACAGGTCCAGTTCGTCGGCGAGCGCGACGAACGACGCGACTTCGAGCGAGGGGCGCGGCCCGAACTCCGGGTACGGCCCGTCGTCGCGGTTCACCCACACCGCCTGTGCGCCCGCGCCCTCCGCGCCGGCGACGTCGAACCACGCCGCGGTGACGTGGGCCATCTCCTCCACGCCGACGCCGATGCGGTCGGCGGCGTGGGTGTAGATACCGGGGTCGGGCTTGAACGTCTCCGGCTCGTCGGCGCTGACGTACCCCTCCACGTGGCCGTCGAGGTCGGCGGCCTCGAACATCGTGTCGAGCATCTCCGGGTTGCCGTTCGAGACGACCCAGAGGTCGTACCCCTCGGCCAGCCGCTCGACGCCGGGGCGCACGTCCTCGAAGACGTGGAGGTCGTGATAGACGGAGAGTACGTCGTCGCGCACCTCGTCGGTCACGTCCACGCCCGCCTCCGCGAGCGCGTAGGTGAGCGCGTGGCGGTTCAGCTCGTAGAACGGCTCGTAGGCGTCCACGTCGTTGGCGGCCATCGAGTACATAAGCGAGTGGGCGCGCCACTGCGCGGCGACGGCCTCGGGGTCCTCGACGTAGCCGTCGAGCGCGGCGACGGTCGAGCCCACGTCGACGATGGTGCTGTACGAGTCGAACGTCAGGACGGAAACGGCGTCGCGGTCCAGCATGGCCGGGGCCACGCGGCCCGGCGTCTTAGCCGTGGGGGCGTTTCGCACGCCCCGTGCACGCCGTCAGGCCTCGGCGCGCGCCCGCCGTTCCGTGTCGAGGACGTTCAGCGAGCCGTCGAGCGAGACGACCAGTTCCTCGTCCTCGACGGGGACGGCGACGGTGATGCGCCACGTCCCGTCCGACCCGCCGTTGCGCTCGACGGTCGTGTACTCGTCGGTGACACACCACTCCAGCGTCCAGTACGGGACGGCGTTGAGGTCGATTCCGTGGTCGCGGTAGAAGGAGACGACCTCCGCGTCGTCCAGAAGCACGAGCCCCACGGAGGAGTAGATGGTGTGGTGACACCGCCGGCACTCGTGTTCGACGCGCACGTCGAGGTCGAAGCCGTTCTCGCCGTCCACGTCGAACAGCCGCGTCTCCATCCGGCCGGAACACTCCGGGCAGACGCCGTCCGCGGAGAGACACGAGAGGTGGCGCGCGCGCTGATTGAACGCGTCCATCAGCTCCTCGCGCGTGCGGTCCTCCAGCCCTCCGGGCGGGAACGAGTAGCCGCCGTGGTTGCGCCCGCAGTCGCTACACCGGATGCGGACCTCCTCGTTCCGGTAGTACGCCTCCAGGGCCGCGCCGCAGTCGACGCACTCCCCCTCGACCTCGAAGGGGTCGAGCCGCGGGTCCTGATTGAGGGTGCCCGAGAGCACGGCCGCGATGACCGACCGGCCGGCCGAGCGGAAGTCGTAGCCGTCGTCGGTCTTGCGGACGAACTGGCCCGTCAGCTTCGAGAGGTGGTAGTTGAACTGTGCGGAGTCGCTCATCCCCACCTCGCGGCGGAGGTCGGAGAAGGCGGCCGGGCGGTCCATCCGCCAGAGGGCTTCGAGGATGGAGAGACGCGTCTCGTTGCCGACGACGGCGAACGCCTCGGCGGGCGAGATGCACTCCCCGCACGCGAGGATGGAGTCGGCGTCCTCGGTCTGCGAGTCGCTCATACCCGAGGATGTACGTCCAACGGCTAAACTCTTGGCTGGGAGCGGGCCGCCGTCACACGCCGGCGGCGCGGCCGCGAGCGGCCGTCGTAGCCGCGCCATCGGGCGTGACACGGTAGGTTTATCAGTCGGACGGGGCGAAAACCACACAATTACTCAATGACCACGAACCACCGACAACCGGAGGTGAACATCGGGCTGGTCGGCCACGTCGACCACGGGAAGACGACGCTGGTGCAGGCGCTCTCTGGCGCGTGGACCGACCAGCACTCCGAGGAGATGAAACGCGGTATCTCCATCCGGCTGGGGTACGCCGACGCGACCTTCCGGAAGGTCCCGGGCGTCGACGCCCCCGAGTGTTACACCGTCGAGGAGGAGGTCGACGGCGAGGAGACCGAGCTCGTCCGCACCGTCTCCTTCGTCGACGCGCCGGGCCACGAGACGCTCATGGCGACGATGCTCTCGGGCGCGGCCATCATGGACGGCGCCGTGCTCGTCGTCGGGGCCAACGAGGACGTCCCGCAGGCCCAGACCGAGGAGCACCTGATGGCGCTCGACATCATCGGCATCGAGAACATCGTCATCGCGCAGAACAAGATCGACCTCGTCGACGCCGAGCGCGCGAGAGAGAACTACGAGCAGATACAGGAGTTCGTCGAGGGCACGGTCGCGGAGGACGCGCCCGTCGTCCCCATCTCCGCCCAGCAGGAGATCAACATCGACGTGCTCATCGACGCCATCGAGGAGACGATTCCGACCCCCGAGCGCGACCCGGACGCGCCCGCGCGGATGCAGGTCGCTCGCTCGTTCGACATCAACCGCCCGGGCACGACCTTCGACGGCCTGCTCGGCGGCGTCATCGGCGGCTCGCTCACGCAGGGGACCCTCGAAGTGGACGACGACATCCAGCTCCGCCCCGGTCGCGACACGGACGACGGCTACGAGCCGGTGTCCACGACCGTTCGCTCGCTGCAGGCGGGCGGCGACTCCGTCGATTCGGCCACGCCCGGCGGCCTCATCGGCGTCGGGACGGGCCTCGACCCCTCGCTCACGAAGGGCGACGGGCTGGCCGGCCAGGTCGCCGGCCCCGAGGAGTCGCTCCCGCCGGTCCACGAGCAGTTCACGATGGACATCGAGCTGCTCGACCGGGTCGTCTCCGTGGACGAGGAGATAGAGCAGGTCTCGACCGGCGAGCCGCTCATGCTCACGGTGGGGACGGCCACGACGGTCGGCTCCGTCACCTCGGCGCGCGGCGACGAGGCGGAGGTCGCGCTCAAGCGCCCCGTCTGTGCCGAGGAGGGCGCGAAGATAGCCATCAACCGACGCGTCGGCGCGCGCTGGCGGCTCATCGGCGTCGGGACGCTGACGTAGATGCGCGTCGCGGTGGACACGAACGCGCTGATGATGCCGGTCGAGTGCGACGTGCGGCTGTTCGACGAACTCGACCGGGTCGTCGGCTCGTACGAGGCGGTCGTCCCCGAGGCCGTCGTCGCCGAGCTGGAGAAGCTCGCCGACGGCAACGGGAAGGCGGCCACCGCGGCCTCCGTGGGCCGGGACCTCGCCGACCGGTGTACGGTCGTGTCCACCGAGGCCGACTACGCGGACGACGCGATGGTGGAACTGGGCGCGGACTGCGACTACGCGGTCACGAACGACAAACCGCTGCGTCGGCGGCTCGCGGACGCCGACGTTCCCGTAATCTGTTTACGGGGCGGGACGAAACTCGCGGTAACGCAATAACATGTACAAGAGGGTCAGACTCAAGGACACGGTGGAGGTGCCCCCCGAACACCTCCCCGACCGAACGGAACCGGAGGTACCGCCGGAGCTCATCAAGCGACTGCTCCAGGACAAGCTCGAAGGACGGATGGACGAGGAGGTCGGCTCCGTCGTCACCGTCACCGAGGTCACGGACATCGGCGACGGCGCCGTCGTGCCGAACCGCCCGAGCGTCTACTACGAGGCGGAGTTCGACGCCATCACCTTCGACCCGCAGATGCAGGAGGTCGTCGACGGCGAGGTCGTCGAGGTGGTGAACTTCGGCGCGTTCGTCGGTATCGGCCCGGTGGACGGCCTGCTCCACGTCTCGCAGATCTCCGACGAGTACCTCGCGTTCGACGGCGAGAACCAGCAGCTCGCCTCCCGCGACTCCAACCGCGTGCTCGGCGTCGGCGACGCCGTCCGCACGCGCATCGTCACCAAGAGCATCGACGAGCGGAACCCCCGCGACTCGAAGATCGGGCTCACGGCGAAGCAGGTGGGGCTCGGCAAGCACGAGTGGCTGGAGGAGGAGCGCAACAAGCGCGCGGCCGGTGGTGACTGATGGCGCAACGACTCGTCTGCCGCGACTGTCACCGCGTGCTCGACGTGGACGACGGCGAGCAGTGTCCCGCCTGCGGCTCGAACTCGCTGACGGAGGACTGGGCCGGCTACGTCGTCATCACCCACCCCGAGACGTCGCAGATAGCGACGGAGATGGAGATAACGGAGCCGGGCCGGTACGCGCTGAAGGTACGCTGAGGTGTCCGTCCTCCTCGAACTGCCCGCCGACCTCCGCCACGAACTGAAGGAGCCGCTCGGGCCGATACACACCGACGCGGAAGCCCTGCTCGCCGAGGCCGGCGAGCCGGTGGTCGCCGTCGGCGACATCGTCACCTACCACCTGCTGGAGGCGGGCTACCACCCGACGCTGGCGCTGGTCGACGGGAAGACGAAGCGCGAGCGCGTCCGGGCCGCGGTTCGCGACGCGATGGAGGGGTTCGACCGCACCGTCGAAGTCGAGTCGCCCGCGGGCGGCCTCTCCGAGGAACTGCTCGCCGCGCTCCGCGAGGGCGTCGGCGACGGGACGACCCTCGTGGAGGTGCTCGGCGAGGAGGACCTCGCGGCGCTGCCCGCGGTGCTCGTGCTTCCCGACGGCGCGAGCGTCGTGTACGGCCAGCCGGACGAGGGGATGGTGCTGGCGACGGTGACCGACGAGCTCCGGGCGGAGATGCGCGACCTGCTCGACCGCTTCGCCGGGGACCACGCGGCCGCGTACGAGACGCTCGGCGTCTGAGTCTCCCGACTCGAAATCCTTTTACGCGTTTCGGCGGCATCTAGTGGCAACGAACCATGGAAATCGACGTCATCTCCGAGGAGGAGAACCCTATGCTGCATCGCTCGGACGTGCGGTTCGAGGTGACCCACGAGGAGGCCAGCCCGTCGCGCCTCTCCGTGCGCGACTCGCTCGCCGCGAAGCTGAACAAGGACGCCAGCGAGGTCGTCGTCCACCGCCTCGACACGAAGTACGGGATGCGCAAGACGCTCGGCTACGCGAAGGTGTACGAGACGGCCGACGCCGCCGCCGAGGTCGAACAGGAGTACATGCTCGAACGCAACAAGATCGAGGACGGCGAGGAGGAGGCCGAGGCCTGAGATGGCGCGCCACGAGTACTACAACGACGACGGGACGACGGACAAGGAGCAGTGTCCCCGCTGCGGCGACACCTTCCTCGGCGACTACGGCGACCGCCTGCACTGCGGCAAGTGCAGCTACACCGAGTTCAACTGAGCCCGCCGCGGGCATGACCGACCGTTCTTTCACCGCGCGCTCGACCCGGGCAGCGACGCGACCGTGACCCGAATCCTCGGCATCGAGGGGACCGCGTGGTGTGCCAGCGCCGCGCTCCACGACACGGCCACGGACGAGACGTACATCGAGTCCGAGGCCTACGAACCCGAGTCGGGCGGCATCCACCCGCGCGAGGCCGCCGAGCACATGCGCGAGGCGATACCCGACGTGGTGGGAACCGTGCGCGAGCACGCGGGCGACGACATCGACGCGGTGGCGTTCTCGCGCGGCCCCGGTCTCGGGCCGTGTCTCCGCATCGTCGCCACGGCCGCGCGGGCGCTGTCGCTCCGCCTCGACGTGCCGCTCGTCGGCGTCAACCACATGGTGGCACACCTCGAAATCGGCCGCCACACCTCCGGATTCGACTCGCCCGTCTGTCTCAACGCCTCGGGCGCGAACGCCCACCTGCTCGGCTACCGGAACGGCCGGTACCGCGTGCTCGGCGAGACGATGGACACCGGGGTCGGCAACGCCATCGACAAGTTCACCCGCCACCTCGGCTGGTCGCACCCCGGCGGCCCGAAGGTGGAGGAGTGCGCGAGGGCGGGCGAGTACGTCGACCTCCCGTACGTCGTGAAGGGGATGGACTTCTCCTTCTCCGGCATCATGAGCGCCGCGAAACACGCCGTCGACGACGGCGTCCCCGTCGAGGACGTCTGTTTCTCCCTCCAGGAGAACGTCTTCGCGATGCTCGCGGAGGTCTCGGAGCGCGCGCTGTCGCTCACCGGCGCGGACGAACTCGTCCTCGGCGGCGGGGTCGGACAGAACACCCGCCTGCGGTCGATGCTCGCGGAGATGTGCGAGGCCCGCGGCGCCGACTTCCACGCGCCCGAACCGCGCTTCCTCCGCGACAACGCCGGGATGATAGCCGTCCTCGGCGCGCGGATGTACGAGGCCGGCGACACGATAGCGGTCGCTGAGTCGGCCGTGGACCCCGACTTCCGCCCGGACGAGGTGGAGGTGACGTGGGACGCCGGAGGCGACGTGGCCGTGACGCGCGCCGAAACCGGGGAGATACGCGGCGCGGAGGCCGTCGTCCGCCTCGGCGAGCGCGTCGAGAAGTCCCGCGTCGGGAAGGGGTACCGCCACCCCGCCCTCGACGAGCGCCTCCGCCGCGAGCGCACCAGAAGCGAGGCGCGGCTGACGAGCCTCGCCCGGCGCGAGGGCGTCCCCACGCCCGTCGTCTACGACGTGGACGACCACGAATCGCGCCTCGTGTTCGAGCGCGTCGGCGACGCGGACCTCGTCGCGGAACTGACGGAGGCTCGGGTCCGCGACGTGGGGCGGCACCTCGCGGCCTGTCACGCGGCCGGCTTCGTCCACGGCGACCCGACGCCGCGGAACGTGCGGGTGGCGAGCGCGGCGAGCGAGCCACCGAACGGCGAGCGGCGAAGCCGCGAACGGGTGACGCGGGAGACGGGAGCGAGCGACCGCGACGCGACACGCGAGTCGGACGACCGCACCTACCTCATCGACTTCGGCCTCGGCTACCACACCGAGCACGTCGAGGACTACGCGATGGACCTCCACGTCTTCGAGGGGTCGCTCGCCGGGACGAGCGACGACGCGACGGCGCTCGCGGCGGCGTTCGAGGACGCCTACGCCGCGGCCGGCGACCCCGAGGTGGTCGCGCAACTGCGCGAGATAGAGTCGCGCGGGCGCTACCAGTGACACCCCACCGATAGGTCCTTCTGCGATGCCGGCGTACGCCGGGACATGGCAGACAAACCGCAGTCCGGGGAACTGTTCGGCGTCCCGTACAACTTCGAGCGGCCCTCCATCGGCCGGATGCTGTCCTCCTACTGGCAGCCCGGCGAGGGGATGCTCGTCGAGAAGCCGTTCGGCGTCGGCTACACGCTGAACCTCGCGAACTGGCGCTCGTGGCTCGTCCTGCTCGTCGCGGGCGGCCTGTTCTACCAGCAACAGCAGTCCGCCGAGAAGGCCGCCGCCGAGGAGGACGACGACCCCGTCGAGGTCCTCGTCGACGAGTAGTCCGACGCGACTTTACTCCCCTCGCCCCGAGTCCGTCCGTGAGCCTCCGCTACGTCACGACGAACGAGGGGAAGATACGCGAGGCGCTGGAGTACCTCGACTCGGGCGTCACCCAGCTCGACTACGACTACACCGAGATACAGGCCGACGACCTCGAATCGGTGGCCGCGTTCGGCGCGCGCGAGGCGTTCCGCGTCGCCGGCGAGCCGGTCGTCGTGGACGACGCCGGCCTGTTCGTGGACGGGCTGGACGGCTTTCCGGGCCCCTACTCCTCGTACGTCGAGGACACGCTCGGCGTCGAGCGCGTCGGCCGCGTCGCCCGCGAGGCCGACGCGACGCGCGCGCACTTCCGCTGCGTGCTGGCCTACTGCGACGGCGAGGACTTCGCCGCGACGCCCGAACCCGTCGACCGCGGCGACCGGCGCGGCCAGGACCTCGACGCCGCCGACCGCGACAGCGCCGCGACCGACGACACCGTCGCGGAGGGCGACGTGCCGGTGAAGCTGTTCACGGGGGCCGTTCCCGGCCGCATCGTCGAGCCGCGCGGCGACGGCGGCTTCGGCTACGACCCGATATTCGAACACGACGGCGAGACGTTCGCCGAGATGGACGCCGAGCGGAAGAACGCCATCTCCCACCGCGGGCGGGCGCTCGCGAAGTTCGCCGACTGGTACGCCGAGCGGTAGTCCGTTTTTTCGTATTCGCGGTCAACCACGACACGGAGGACGACGACACCTCGGAAGCCGTCGCGCGCTCGCTCGCCGGGACTCGCTGCGCTCCTCGGGTCGCGCTCCGCGCGACACCTGCGGTGCTTGCGTCGTCCGGGGGTCGTGAGCCCGCTCGCCCTTCCGGTCCGCCAGGAGCGTAACGGACAGTCTCACCTGTCGGACCACAGCGCTTCTCGTCGCTCGACCCGAAGGCGGGGGCATGCAGGTACGTCCGCCCGAGAGCGAGGAACTCGCGGCCGTGGCGGAACTCCACACGGCCGCGGCCGAGGCCGGCGGCGCGCGGGCCTACGACGCCGAGACGACCGCCGCGTGGGCGAAGCGCGGCGAGCGGTCGGGCGACGACTACCCGGTGGACGACCCGGCGAGCCGGTTCGTCGTGGCCGTCGATGCCGGGGTCCTCGGCTTCGGCGAGGTCGTGCCCGACGAGCGCGAGGTTCGGGCGGTGTACGTCCGCCCCGACCGCGAGCGCGGGGGCGTCGGGAGCGCGATACTGGCCCATCTGGAGGGGTACGCTGCCGGGGCGGGCTGTTCGGAACTGACGCTCCAGTCGTCGCTGAACGCGGTCGGGTTCTACGAGCGGGCGGGCTACGAGCGCGTCGGCGAGGGCGAGAGCCCCGGCGGCATCGCGGTGGTCGAGATGCGGAAGGACCTCTAGGCGCGCGGGTCGCGGTCGGGGCCGGGGTACGGCCCGTCGCCGACCTCCGGCCACAGCCGCTCGGGGTCGAACAGCCGCGCGAAGGCGTCCGGTTCCCGGACGCTCACCGTGACGTGCGGCTTGAGGTTCGCGCCGGCCGCGACGCTCGTCAGCGACGGGTCGAACGAGAGCAGGTGGGCCGCCTCGCCGCGGTAGGCGGAGGCGAGTCCGGGATGGTCACCCTCGGGGTGGTCGACGCGCTCCGTCCACGCGTCGAGTTTCGCGCGGTGGTCGGCCGCGAGGTCGGGGTCAGCGAGCCGTGCGACGACGGCTTCCGTGTCCGCGAGCAGGGCCTCCGAGGCGACCAGCGTCGTCCACGAGTGTTCGCGGAGGCGGTCGAGCGCCTCGCGGGCGGCCCCGCCGACCAGGAGGTCCGCGGCGAGCACGTCGGCGTCGGCGACCACCCGGGTCGGGTCCGGCGCGTCAGTCATCGCGGACCACGGCGAGCGCGTCCGTCACGTCCTCCTTCTCGACCCCGTACTCCTCGCCCCGCGCGAACAGGTCGGCCCAGTCCATGCCCCGGCTTCGGCGGGAGCCGACATAGGCGCGGGGCTTTTGCTCGGCCCGGTCCAACCGCGGTCGTGCGCGAGTTCGGGTTCGAGTTGGCCGTCTGTGCGGGCCTGGAGAGCGAGGGCGAACTCGTCTCCCGCCAGCTCGCCGGCGGCGTCCACGGCTCGCGGGTGATGGACACCGTCGTCGTGGAGCCCGGGCCGGGGTTCGACGCGCGGACGCGCATCACGGAGCGGTCGATTCCCCACCGCCTGCTCGAATCGGACCTCGGGGCGGGGACGGCACGGCGGCCGAGCGAGGCGGTCGGCTCGTCGGGCTACGCGAGCGCGGCCGTCGAGGCCGGCGTGGACTGCGGCTACCTCGAACGCGAGCGCCGCGGCGGCCAGGCGTACGTGCGCGCGACCGCCCGCTACCCCGACGACTGGTTCGCGTCGCTCACGGGCGTCGAGAACAAGCCCGACCTCGGGCGGCCCGGCGACCTCGAGCTCCAGCTCCGGAAGGACGTCTCGCTCGCGCTGTTCGACCGGGTGTGGCTGGCGACGGCGAGCCACGTCACCGGGGCGCACCTGAACCGCATCCCGCCTGAGGTCGGCGTCTGGCGGGTCGACCCCGACACGGGCGAGCGCGAGACGGTCCGGGAGGCGACGCCGCTCGACGCGGACGGCCCGGGTATCGAGGTCGTGGACGAACACCCCGGCCGAACGGAGATACGCCCCGTCGATGCCGACACGAAGGCCCGATACCGCCGTCGCGTCGCCGAGCGCGCCTACGGGAAGGGGTGGCGCGTGCCCTTTCCCGACTGCCCGCACGTCGAGGAGCGGTCGGTCGCGGGCGTCGGCGGGCTGGCCTACTGTACGCGACAGGAGCGGTACGTCCGGCCCGCGGACGCCTGCGGAGCCGAGGGAACGGGTCCCGAGGTGGACATCGACGCGCGGCGCGCCGAGGGCTCGCCGTGGGTGCGCGACCCGGCGGGCGCGAAGCGCACGCAGGCGGGGCTCGACTTCTACAGTTCGTAGCGCTCCCCGTCGACGGCGAGCGGGTCGCCGAAGGCCTCGTCGGGCGAGGGGAAGTGCGAGACGTGGACCACGCGGTAGTCCTCGGCGTCGAGTTCGTCGGCGAGCGCGACGGCTCCCTCGGTCGTCATGTGTTTCGTCCCGAAGGTCCGGGGGACGCCCTCGTCGTCGTGGTGGTCGCCGCCGAGCGGGTGGTACTCACAGAGGGACGCGGGGACGATACCGTCCGCGAGCAGGAGGTCCGCGCCGCGCATGGCCTCGCGCGACTCGGCCGGGACGGCGAAGTTCGTGTCGCCCGTGATGGCGAGCTTCGCGCCCTCGGCCTCTATCACGACGCCGTAGCAGACGAGCGGCGGGTGGACGACGGGGACGAGCCGCACCTCGAAGCCGCACGCCTCGAAGCGCGTGTGTGGCGCGTGCCCCACGACCGAGACGGCGTCGAGGTAGTCGTACTTCCGGGCGACCGTCTCCGCGACGGACTCGCCCGTCTCCGGGTCCGTCTCGTTCGCGGCGTGGACCGGCACGTCCGAGAGCAGGCGGTAGGCGTTGCCCACGCCGTCGAGGTGGTCGAAGTGGATGTGCGTGACGAGTATCTCGTCGGGGAGGGCGACGCCCTCGCGGAGGAACTGCTGGCGGAAGTCCGGCGAGGCGTCCACGAGCAAGGACTCGCCGGTGGCCTCGTTGCGGACGTGGACCGAGAATCGGGTGCGCTCGACGCCGCGCTCGCGCGCGGCCGTACAGGTGTCGCAGTCGCAGCCCGGCGTGGGCGTCCCCGTGGTGTCGCCCGTCCCGAGCAGCGTGACCTCCATCTCAGTGGTCGTGATCGTGGTCGTGGTCGTGACCGCCGTCGCCCGCGACCGGGGCCGACTCGTCGGACATCATGTCCATGTTCTTGAGGTTGTCCCGCTCCTCGAACCCCTCGACGGCCTCCTCCAGGTCGGCCTGCGTCAGGGTCGTCCGCTCCTCGGTGAGCGCGTTCAGGACGGCCTCGCGGAGGACGAGCCGGAGGTCGCTCCCCGTCAGCCCCTCGGTGATGTCGGCGATGGCGGAGGGGTCGAACTCGTCGATGTCCATCCGGCGGGTGACGACGTTGAGGATGTCGCGGCGCATGCCGCGGTCCGGCTTCGGGAAGTTCACGATCTCGTCGAAGCGGCGCCACGCCGCCGAGTCGAGCTGGTCGGGGTGGTTCGTCGCGCCGATGAGCAGCACGTCGTCCTGGATCAGGCTCACCTCGTCGATGCTCTTGAGCAGGGTGTTGACCGCGCGCTTGATGGCCGCGTGTTCGTCCGACGAGCGCGTCTTCGCCACGAAGTCGAACTCGTCCATGAACAGGATACACGGCGAGAGCCGCTTCGCCACCTCGAACGTCTTGTCCACGTTCTTGGCCGTCTCGCCGAGGTACTGGCTCGTTATCATCGAGAGCTTCACCTCGACGAACGGGAGGTCGAGCTGGTGGGCGAGCGCGCGCGCCACGGAGGTCTTGCCGGTGCCCGGCGGCCCGACGAACAGCAGTTTCCCGATCTCGCGCAGACCGATGCGCGCGAGGTAGTCGCGGTGCTCGATGGCCTTGACGACCTTCTCTATCTCCTCCTCCTGGTCGGTGGTGAGAACGAGGTCGTCGAGCTTCATCTCTATCTCCTCGGGCGCGCGCACGTCCACGAGGTCGAGCATCTCCTCCTCCTCCTCGTCGAACATCTCCTCCAGCAGCGAGTCGATCCAGACCCGGTCGGCGTGGATGGGGCGGTTCGCCTCGCGGGCGCGCTCGTACTCGACGCCGAACTGGTCGCCGAAGACGAACGCGAGCGTCGGGTTCTCGGCGACGGCGTCGGCGTCGAGGCGGTCGAGGAGCCACGTCTCCGCCATCCCCTCGTCGGTGAAGGAGACGGTGCCGGAGAAGTCGTCGCGGTCGGTGAACATCAGCCCGGAGACGGCGTCCCACGGGCGGTCGATACCGGTGGCGGCGGCGGCGTTCGAGTTCGTCGCGTTCAGCGGCCGCTCGACTTCCCCCTCCGACCAGAAGACGCGTCGGTACGCCGGGGGGAGGTCGCGCTCGTCCAGTTCGTCGTGTTCGTTGTAGAGGCGCGTCGTGAGGAGGAACTCGACGACATCGACCTCGGGACTCGTCATCTCACGGAGGTCAGGGCCGGGCGAGTGATAAGCGCGTCGTCCGCGGGGCCCCCGGGAGTTATCGTTGGTAAGCGGAAACCCCCTATCGGTTTACGAGTGTTGCCGCCACGACGAGGTAAGTTTACCACGGAGGAACCGAAAGGACGGGTGTATGAGCGACAGCGACCCGGTTATCGTGCAGGCCGTGCGGACACCGTTCGGGAAGGAGGACGGCGCGTTCGCCGACGTCCGACCCGAGGACCTCTCCATCGCGCTCGTCGACGAGATGCTCGCGGAGACGGGCATCTCCGGCGAGGACGTGGACGACCTGATGTGGGGCTGTGCCCAGCAGCGCTCGGAGCAGGGGAACAACATGGCGCGCGTCATCGCGCTGCTCTCGGACCTCGGCGAGTCCGTCCCCGCGACGACGGTCAACCGCTGGTGTGCCTCCTCCGCCCAGACCATCATCTCCGCGTCGGACGCCATCCGCGCGGGCCAGCGCGACTGCATCATCGCCGGCGGCGTCGAGTCGATGTCCCGCGTCAAGATGGACGCGAACAACGAGATCCACCCGCGCATGAACGAGGACTACAACCTCGCGGCCCTCTCGATGGGGATGACCGCCGAGGAGGTCGCGGACCGCTACGACGTCTCCCGCGAGACGCAGGACGACTTCGCGTACCGGAGCCACGTCCGCGCCAGCGAGGCGACGGAGTCCGGCCGCTTCGACGACGAGATCGTCCCCATCGACACCCCCGACGGGACGGTGGACTCGGACGAGGGCATCCGCCACGACATCGACCGCGACAAGATGGCGGAGCTCCCGACCGTGTTCAAGGCCGACGGGACGGTCACCCCCGGTAACGCCTCCCAGATCACGGACGGCGCGGCCGGCACGATGGTCACCTCCCGCGCGTTCGCGGAGGAACACGACCTCGAGGTCCTCGCGGAGGTCGGCAACAACGCCGTCGCCGGCGTCGAGCCCGAGGTCATGGGCATCGGTCCGATTCCCGCCTGCGAACAGCTGTTCGAGCGCTCGGGCACCACGGCCGACGACTACGACCTCGTCGAACTCAACGAGGCGTTCGCCTCCCAGTGCGAGTACTGCCGGCAGGAACTCGGCTTCGACGAGGACATCTACAACGTGAACGGCGGCGCCATCGCGCTGGGCCACCCGCTCGGCGCCTCCGGCGCGCGCCTCCCGGTCACGCTCATCCACGAGATGCACAAGCGCGGCGCCGAGAAGGGCCTCGCCACGGAGTGTGTCGGCTTCGGGCAGGGCGCGGCTATCGAGTTCTCGCTGCCGAACTGAAGGCGTCGCCGCCTCGACTTCTTTCGACTACGCCCGCCCCAGATACGTCGCCTGCGCGGCGTTGCCGTCGGGGCTGTGGTTCGTCACCTTCAGCCGGACCGTGTCGTTCTCCGCCACGTCGTCCGGCACGTCGTGGACGAACGTGTACAGCCCGTTCACCGAGACGCGGGCCGTCTCGCCCCCGTCCACGAGTTCGAGCACCACGGCGGTCGTCTCGGTTCCCACCGGGGCGGCCTCGGCGGCGTCGCGCTCCCGTGCGCGCTCGTGGGCGGCCTGCGCCTCGGCGTCGTCGTACTTCCCGTCCCCGCCGCGGAGCCGGAGCAGGACCGCCACGAGCACGAGCAGGACCGCGAGCGCCGCGCCGCCGACCGCGAGCGTCGTCGTTTCGACCATGCGTCCGCTTGGGCCCCGGCCGACATGAAACCGCTCGCCGCTATCGAAACCTTGACTCGACGGAGCGCCTGGCAGGGGTATGGACCTGCGGGAGATATTCGACGCGATGCCCTTCGCCGAGCACGTCGGGATCGAGATGACCGCCGCGGCCGACGGGGAGGCCGCCGGCTACATCGAACTCGGCGCGGAACACTCCTCGACGCCCGACCGGGTCGTCGCCCACGGCGGCGTCCCCTACACGCTCGCGGACAGCGTCGGCGGGGCGGCGGTGATGTCGGTGGCGATGAAGCCGACGCCGACGGTCGATATGCGCATGGACTACCTCGCGCCGTCGAACGGCGACCGCATCGAGGCCGAGGCCGAGGTGGTGCGGTTCGGCGACAGCGTCGCCGTCGCGGACGTGACCGTCACGGACGGCGAGGGAGCACAGGTCGCCGAGGCGCGCGGCGTCTACAAGACGGGCGGCGGCGAGGGCGAGACCGCGTGGGGGAACGCGGACGACGCCTGATTACGAGTCCGGGTTGCAGTAGGACATGGCTTCGCGGACGGACTCGCGCTGGCCGATGAGCGTGATGCGGTCACCCTTCTCCAGCGTGTAGTCCGCCTCGGGTACCGTCGTCTCGCCGTTGCGAGAGACGAGCGCGATGAGCGTCGCCGGCGGCAGCTCCGGCCCGACGTCGCGGACCGTCCGCCCGACGAGTTCCTCGCTCGTGACCTCTATCTCCTGGACGTCGCCGCTCCGCCCGAGTTCGCCCATCCAGTTGGCGAGGGCGGGCCGTTCGATGGCGTTGTCGAGCGCCTGCGCCGTCGCGAGCGCCGACGAGATGGTCCGCACGCCGAGGTCCTCGAACGCGTCCACGTTGTCGGGGTTGTTCGCGCGGGCGATGATCGTCTCGACGTCGAACTTCGAGGACGCGAGCTGGGCGACGAGCAGGTTCGCGTCGTCGTCGCCGGTGGCGGCCGCGACGATACGGGCGTTGCCCGCCCCCGCGGCCTGTAACACGTCCGTGTCCGTCCCGTCCCCGATGTGGACGGTGTGGCCCTCGTTGCGGGCCGCCTCCACCTTCGTTTCGTCGACTTCGATGATGACGACGTTCTCTCCCCGGTCTTCGAGGCGTTCGGCGAGCGCCCGGCCCACCTGTCCGCCCCCGATGACGAGTACACGCATTGGAATCACGTCGAGGTACTCAGCGATGTACCGCGCGAGGCCGCCCTCGAACACGACCGTCGCGAGGATAACGAGGAACACGACCCCGACGAGCAGGGTCGCGCTCGACTGCAACTGCGCCGCCTGCATCGTCTCGCCCGCCGCCCGGAGCTCCTCCGCCCGGCTCTGAAGCTCCACGGCGAACAGCGTCGCCACGGACGCGGGGATGATACCGCGCGGCCCGACGAAGCTCATGAACAGCTTCTCGCCGCGGGTGAAGCGGTCGCCCACCGTCGAGAGGAAGACGACCGTCGGCCGGATGAGGAGCGCGACCGCGAGGACGACGACGACGCCGCCCCAGCCGAGCGCGAGCAGGTCCTCGAACTCCAGCAGCGCCGCGAGCGCGATGAACACGAACGAGAGGACGACGAGCGTCACGTCGCCCTTGAACGCCGATATCTCCTCCTCGTAGGGGACGTCGAGGTTGCCGAGGATGATGCCGGCCGTCGCGACGGCGGCGACGCCCGCCTCGGCGAACAGGTAGTCCGCGCCGGCGTACGCGACCAGCGCGCCCGCGAGTACGAGCAGGCGGGCGTTCTGTGGCGCGTTGCCCGGCGAGAGGTCCACGTACCGGAGCAGATACCAGACGACGACGGCGACGACGAGGCCGACGAGCAGCCCAGTACCGAGCCGTTCCGCGAACAGCACGAGGAACTGGTTCGGCGCGGCGTCGCCGGCCGTGATTATCTCGAAGACGACGACGGCGATGATGGCCGCCGTCACGTCGTTGACGATACCCTCCGTCTCCAGCGCGGCCTCGACGCGGTCCCGGACGGGAACCACTTCGAGGATGGGCGCGATGACCGTCGGCCCGGTGGCGACGAGCAGCGCCCCGATGAGAAACGAGATGTCCCACGGCGCGTCGAAGGCGAACTTCGTCACCACGGCGGTGGCGACCAGCGCGATGAGCGCCCCGACGGTGACGAGTCGGACGTTGTCCGCGGGCGCTTCCCGCAGTTTCGACGCCCGGAGGTGGAACGCCCCCTCGAAGACGATGATGGCGACCGACAGCCCGACGATGGCCGGGAGCGCGTCGCCGAAGGAGTTCCGCGTGACGACGCCCAGCCCCTCCGGCCCGAGCGCGATGCCCGCGCCGATGAGGAAGATGATACTCGGGACCTCGAAGCGGTCCGACAGTATCTGTGCGCCGACGCCGAGGCCGATGATCGCCGCGACCGTCGGGATAAGCAAGTCCGGCCCGCCGGCCATCAATGACCCTCCATCGGTGCCGGCTTCGGCGGCCCTATTGATAAGCTCCCGTATTCCGACGCGAATGTTCGGCAACATCGGCCAACGGTTCGCGACTGAGACGCTCGATTCCCGTACGAGTGTCCACGATCACTCGTCTCCCCGCTCGTCGAGGTAGCGGAGGACGCCGCGGACGTTCATCGCGGCCTCCTCGTACACCTTCCGCTCGGACCACGGCTCGACGACCTCCACCTCGGAGGCGACCGCCTCGACGACCGCGTCGTCGTCCTCGTACTCCTCGCGGGTCGCCTCGACCAGCCGGACCCAGTCGGTCAGCACGCGCTCGTAGCGGTCGAGCTTGTTCCCCGTCGCGGTCGGCCCGTAGTGGGCGTACATGAGGACGGCGGGGTCGAGGTCGCGGAGCGTCTGCACGTCGGCGAGACACCGTTCGAGGTCGAAGTTCGACGGCGGCGAGGTCGGTCGCACCGCCTTCGCCGACTCGGCCCAGATGCCCGCCGCGTCGGCCACGAACGTCGCGTCGTCGTCGGGGCTGTGGAACACGGCCTGGTGGGGCGCGTGACCGGGAGCGTCGTACACGTCCAACGCGCGGTCGCCGAGGTCGAGTTCGTCGCCGCCCGACACCGACCGGATGCGTTCCTCGGGTATCGGTTTCGGCTCGCGGTAGAACTCTATCTGCTTGCCGACCGCCGCTTTCGTCCCCGCCCACAGCCGCGAGGGGTCGACGAGGTGGCGGACGCCGAGGTCGGGACAGACGACGGTCGCGTCGGGGTACTCGGCCGCGAGGTAGCCCGCCCCGCCCGCGTGGTCGAGGTGGACGTGCGTCGGCACGATGTAGGTCGGCGCGTCGATACCGAGGGTGTCGAGCGCGGCGACGGTGTTGTCCACGTGCGTCCCCATCCCCGTGTCGATGACGGCCGGTTCGGGCGCGTCGACGATGTACAGCGCGCCGTACGCCTCGGCGTCGTACATCCCCGTGTCGAGGTAGTACACGTCCGACACGGAGGGGTAATCGACTTCGTAGAGGTCGCCGATAGCCATGCGCGTCCCCTGGTGGACCCGGCTAATGAAGCCGGTGGTCGGTTTCCACCCGGCACGGGGTCGCACGCCACCGACACCCCTTTGCCCCGAACCCGAAAAGGACGGACAATGCTATCGCGACAGTTCGTCCGCGAGCACCCCGACGAGGTGCGTCGGGCGCTGGACACGAAGGGGGTCGACGTGGACCTCGACGCGCTCCTCGACGTCGACGAGGAGTGGCGCGCGCTGAAGTCGGAGGGCGACGACCTCCGCGGCGAGCGCAACCGCATCTCCTCGCGCATCGGCGAGCTCAAACAGGCGGGGAAGGAGGAGGAGGCCCAGGACGCCATCGAACGCTCGGGCGAGTTGAAGGCCGAGCTCGAAGAGGTGGAGGACCGCGCCGACGAACTGGAGGCCGAACTCGAACGGCTCCTGCTGACGCTCCCGAACGTCCCGGACGAGGACGCCCCGGTCGGCGACGACGAGAGCGACAACGTCGAGGTCCGTCGCGAGGGGTTCGACGACCGCCGCGAGCTGCCCGACGAGGTGGTCCCCCACTACGACATCGGCGAGGAGCTCGACGTCCTCGACTTCGAGCGCGGCGCGAAGGTGTCGGGCGGCGGCTTCTACTTCGCGAAGGGCGAGGGCGCGATGCTCGAACACGCGCTCGTCCAGTTCTTCCTCGAAACCCACCGCGAGCAGGGCTATTCGGACGTGTTCCCGCCGATTCCGGTGAACTCGGCGTCGATGCGCGGCACCGGCCAGTTCCCGAAGTTCGTGGAGGACGCCTACCGGCTGGGCGGCGACAACGACGAGCCGTACGACGACGACGACCTGTGGCTGCTCCCGACGGCGGAGGTGCCGGTGACGAACATGTACCGCGACGAGATACTGCTGGACGACGACCTCCCGCTCAAGCATCAGGCGTACTCGCCGAACTTCCGGCGCGAGGCGGGCGAACACGGCACCGAGACGCGGGGCATCGTCCGCGTCCACCAGTTCAACAAGGTGGAACTCGTCAACTTCGTCCGCCCGGAGGAGAGCGACGAGCGGTTCCACGGGCTGGTCGAGGAGGCCACCTCGGTGCTCGACGCGCTCGGGCTTCCCTACCGCGTGCTGGAGATGTGTACCGGCGACATGGGGTTCACGCAGGCCAAGAAGTACGACGTCGAGGTGTGGGCCCCCGGCAACGACGACGAGGACGGCCCCGCAGAGGGCGGCCGCTGGCTGGAGGTGTCGTCGGTGTCGAACTTCCGCGACTTCCAGGCCCGGCGCGCGGGCATCCAGTTCCGCCCGGAGCGCCACGAGTCCGCGGAGTACCTCCACACGCTGAACGGGTCGGGCGTCGCCGTCCCGCGCGTGCTGGTCGCGATACTGGAGTACTACCAGAACGAGGACGGCACCGTGACGGTGCCCGAGCCCCTGCGCGAGTACATGAACACCGACCGCATCGAGGGGTCGGAGCCGGTCGGCGAGTCGGCCGTCGGCGCCGGGAAGAAGGACTGACTAGCGGGTGTAGGTCCGCAGTTCCGCGATTTCCTCCCCCTCGAACGCGAACGCGTCGGCGAACCGAAACCAGACGGAGCCGTCGGCCCGGCGGAGCGTCCCCTCCGCGACGACCCCCGCGTCCGACTCGTACACGGCGTCGACGGCGTGTGTCGTGTCCGTCTCCGGCCGGTCGTCGCGCATGAACGAGACGAACGCCTCGCGGCCCTCGAAGGTGCGGTCGCCCCGCTCCTGTCTGAACTCGGGGCCCAACAGGTCGCGCAGGCGCCCGTAGTCGCCGGCGTCGAGCGCGTCGTAGTAGGCGCGGACGGCGCCCGTTCGGTCCATAGGGGAAGGTAGCGCGCGCCGCCGAAAAGCGTGGCGAGCGCCTTTTACCTGCGCGCGGCAGAGCGGCGGTGTGGAACTGCACGTCCGCTACGAGGGGGACGACGACCCCGACAAGTGCACGGCCCGGAAGCTCGCGCGGTTCGACCTCGCGGCGCTCCATCGGTCGCCCCGGAGCGTGCCCTCGGGCGTCGTACTCGACCCCCACGCGGAGCGGGCGCTGTCGCCGGCCGACCCCGACGACGTGCTGGTCGCGCTCGACTGCTCGTGGGAGACGGCCGAGGCGGAGGCGTTCAAGCTGGACGGCCCCCACCGTGCGCTCCCCTTCCTCGTCGCGGGCAACCCCGTGAGCCACGGGACGCCGTTCCGGCTCAACACCGCGGAGGCGTTCGCCGCGGGCGCGTACATCCTCGGCCACGAGTCGCTCGCGGCGGAACTCATGTCGAAGTTCCGGTGGGGCCACACCTTCCTCGAACTCAACGCCGAGCCTCTAGAGCGGTACGCGGGGTGTGCCGACTCCGCGGAGGTCGTCGCGGTCCAACAGGAGTACCTCGACCTCGCGGAGGAGTAGTCAGCGCGCGAACAGCCGCCGCACCGACGCCGGCGCGTCGAGGCGGGCGAGTTCGCCCTCAGTGTCGGGCGCGGGCACGTCGGCGTGGCGCTTCGACAGCGCCGCGGCGTGCCACAGGTACGACAGCGTGACGAGCGCCGTGGCGTGCGCGACGTTCGCGGGGACGGTCAGGTGGAACGTCGTCCACCCCGAGTCGGGGTAGAGGTGGTGCGGCCCGGTCCACCCCTCCGCGACGAGGGCGTCCCGGACGGCGCGCGGGTAGCTGATATCGAGGTAGCCGTCGGCGTGGACGTGCCCGAGTTCGCGGCCGCGCAGCGTGAACTCGGTGCCGCCGAAGCGGTGGGGTGCGGTCCCGACGCCCGGGAGCGCGGCCACGGTCTCGACCACACGGTCGATGGACGCGCGGCTCGGCGAGGCGGTGTCGTGGCTCATGCCCGTACTCATGGGCGTGTGAGGCAATAACTGTGCGCGCGTCGTGTCGGCGGACGCGAACACGGGGCCGTGCGGAGTCAGCGGGCGACGGCCGCCATCGCCTCGCGGAGGTCGTCGCTCGCGTCGAACGCCGCCATCTCGGCGTCGAGGGCTATCGAGTCGGCCAGCGCCGCCCGCCCGTCGTCGTTGCTCGCCTCCAACACGTAGTAGACGTAGGCGAGGCGGAGCAGGCGGACGGCCTCCTCGACGTCGTCCTGGCCGCGGATGTCGAACGTCGTCCACCCGGTCTTCGGGTAGGTGGGGTGGGCGTGCGTGCGCCCGGCGGCGACGAGCGCCTCGCGAACGGGGATGGACAACGGCAGGTCGAGCGACCCGTCGTCGTCGATGTGGCCGATGTCCTCGCCGTCGTAGACGAACTCGACGCGGCCGCCGCGCCGGGTCGCCGTCGTGACGCCGTCCCACTCGCTCGCGCGCGATACGATAGCCTGTTCTACGGACTGTGCGATAGCCATAGCACGTTAGACGACGCGCGCGAGCGGCATAACACCGGCAGTAACAGCCGGTAACTCAGCGCCGACCGAAGCCGACGGGCGGGTCCAGCGGACTGCGCGGGAGCGACCCCGAGAGGTCCGAGTCGTTGTACGCGCCGGGGGCCACGTCGTTCGCGCCGCCGGGGTAGGCGACCGCCGCGAGCGCCTGTATCTGCTCGCGGCCGACACCGAGTTCGAACTGGCCGCCGCCGTACAGGTCGAGGCCGAGGCGGTCGGCGTAGTCGAGCGTGTCGAACAGCGACTCGACGCTCCCGAACCGCGAGGGTTTGACGTTCAGCACCGACGGCTCGAACGGGAGCGCCTGCACCGAGGGGACGCCCGTGATGGGGTAGTCCCACGCGACGCGCTCGCGTTCGGCCTCCACGAGGTCCATCGTTTCGGCCGTGACCGCGGGGTCCTCGATGACCGCGTCGGGGAACGCCTCGAACAGCCGCGCGTAGAACTCGGGGTCCGGGTCGGTGTCCACCTCCGTTCCCTCGTAGAGCCCCTTCAGGTCGAGCGTCCGGACGCGGCCGGTGTCGGCCAGCCGGTCGACGAGGTCGTCGGACCACTCCGGCACGGGGTCGAGTTTGAACTCCGCGTCGGGGTTCGCGTCGAGTATCGCCTCGATGCGCTCGAAGCCGTCCAGCCGGGTGGAGACGACGAACCGCACCGGCTCGGCGTCGGTGTCGAGCGCCGTCGCGAGCGTCGTGTCCGCCTGCTTCAGCGCGAGGTCCAGCGCCGCGGACTCGAAGGCCCACCGGCGGAAGGCCGGCGCGTGGTGCTGGTTCGGCTCCGCCGGCCACAGGTCCGCCTCGCCGACGGCGTCGGCGAACTCCCCGAACGTGTACTCGCCGGTCAGGTCCGGCCGCGGGTAGTCGTCGTGGTCCTCGGTCTCGTAGCAGACGTCCTCGCCGCGGCCCGTCTCGCCCGCGCCCGACAGTTCCACCGTCGTCGTGACGCGCGTGAAGCCGCTCGACACGTCGCGCTCGCGGCGCGAGAGCGTCAGCCCCGACACCTCGACGGGGAACTCCCGAACCATATCGTAGCGTCGCATACCCCGAAGAGGCGCCCAAGGCTCATAAACGCCGGCGAGGGGGCCGGAGACACTCGGAAAGGTTTAACCGCGGCGTCCCGGTACCGTGAGTATGGCCAGTTTCGAGGAAGCGGAAGCGCGAACGCTGAGCAAGATGATCTGCATGCGCTGTAACGCGCGCAACGCCCAGCGCGCGGAGCGGTGCCGCAAGTGCGGCTACGACAAGCTCCGCCCGAAGGCGAAGGAGCGGCGGGCGGCGTAAGTCGGCTTCCTTTCTCGCGTCCCCGTCCCCGTTCGGCAGCCGTCGCTCCGAGCGGCGGGCGCTACTCCTCGGGATACTTCGGCTCGCGGCGCTCGGCCCGCTCCAGCGCCCGCTCGACGACCGCCCGCACGTCGCCGTGGAAGGGCTCGCCGTGTCCGGCGTAGAAGCCCTCGACGGAGTCGGGCATCCGGTCGAGCAGGAGGCGTATCGACTCGATGAGTCGCTCGCGCGACTGGCCGGCCATGTCCGTGCGGCCGAAGCTCCCGTCGTCGAACGCGCCGTCGCTGTACACGACCACGTCGCCCGAGAACAGCGTCGAGTCGGAGACGAACGAGACGTGGTCGGCCGCGTGGCCCGGCGTGTACACCACGTCGAACGACTCGTCGCCGACCGCGACCGTGTCGCCGTCCGCGAGTTCATGGGTCCGGTGTTCCTGGTCGGCGTAGGCGTACACGTCCGGGTCGAACCGCTCGACGACGGCGTCGAGCTGTGCGACGTGGTCGCCGTGCTGGTGGGTGAGTACGACCCGGTCGAGGTCGTCCACGTGGGCCGCGACGACGTCCGCGACGCCGTCCATCGCGCCGGCGTCGACGAGCGTCGTCGTCGCGCCGTCGACGAGGAAGGCGTTACACGTGAACGTCTCGGCGTCGGCCGTGACGTTGATGGGGTCCATAGTCGGGCCGCGGGCCGCGGACGCTTGAGGGTGGCGGGCGCGGCAAGGGACTTTTCCGTACACACCCGTTAGGTTTCGGTACAATGGGCTTCGGGAGCTACGACGAGTCCGAGCAGGAGAACCAGGACTACGACACGGATCTGGAGGACAGCGAGGGTGTCAACGCCAAGGAACACGACCACAAGGGCGAGGTCTCGTTCGACTTCGAGGACAGCTCCTCGGACGAACTGCTCGACCAGTTCCAGCAGATGAAGGACGACCGCGCCGAGGCCGAGGAGTAAGGGGTGAAACCCGGCGTCCGCGCCGTCGGGGTCGCGGAGTCGTACGACGGGCGCGAGGGGAGCGAGAGCACCCTCGCGGCGGCCGTCGTGCGCCGCGACCGCGCCGTCGACGGCCTCGCGTTCGGCCGCTGTACCGTCGGCGGCACGGACGCCACGGACGCCGTCGCCGACCTCCTCGACCGGCTCGACCGCCCGGACGCCCGCTACCTCTTCCTCGCGGGCGTCGCCCCCGCGTGGTTCAACCTCCTCGACCTCCCCGCCCTCCGCGAGTCGACCGACCGACCCGTCCTCGCCGTCTCCTTCGAGGCCAGCCCCGGGCTCGCCGACGCGCTCGCCAGCGAGTTCTCCGGCGACGCGCTGACCGCCCGCCGCGAGGTGTACGAGCGCCAGCCGCCGCGCCGGCCCGTCTCGGTGAACGGCGAGCGCGTGTGGGTCCGGGTGGCGGGCCTCGACGACGACCGCGCCGCCGAGGTCGTCCGCGCGTTCACCCCGGAGGGCGGCCGTCCCGAGCCGCTACGTGTCGCGCGGCTGGCGGCCCGGGCCGGCGACGCGTACGGGAGTCGGCCGAACGGGGACGCGGGAACGGAGTGACACGCGGCCCGGGCCGCCGAGGCGGACGCGCGCCGCCGCGGGTCGGACGCGACCGATTCATAGGCGCGCCGCGCGACCCACGGGTATGAGCATGGACGGGCTGAACGTGACCGCCTGCGAGCGGTGTCCGGAACTCTGCGAGTCGCGGTCGCGCATCGTCAACGGCGTCGGCCCCGACGACACGGCCCTCGTCTTCGTCGGCGAGGCGCCGGGCGCGAACGAGGACGAGGAGGGCGAGCCGTTCGTCGGACGCTCGGGCACCGTGCTGGACGACGCGCTGCGCGACGCCGGCTTGTCGCGCGCGGACGTTCGCATCACGAACTGCGTGCGGTGTCGACCGCCGGAGAACCGCGACCCGACGACGGAGGAGCTGTCGAACTGCCGCGGCTACCTCGAAACCGAACTCGACCGGCTCGACCCCGAACTCGTCGTCACGCTCGGGAAGGTGCCCTCCGAACACCTGCTCGGGCGCTCCGTCGCGGTGACCTCGGAGGCGGGCGACGTGTACGACGCGCGGATCGGCGACCGCTCGTACCGGCTGCTCGTCAGCGTCCACCCGGCCGCGACGCTGTACGACCGGAGTCAGGCGGAGACGTTCGTGGACACCGTGGCGCGGGCCGCGGAGCTGTCGGGTGCGGGCGAAAGCGGGGAGGGGCAGTCCCGGTTAGGGGAGTTCTAGTCCGACGAGCGACCGATCCACTTGTCGCCGTCGAACAGGCCGCGCAGCGAGTCGATGAACCCCTTCGACTCGTGTTCGGAGGGACGAAGCCGCGCGCGCAGCCGCGAGGAGATCAGCTCGATGGAGAGGACGAGCACCAGCAGCGTCACCAGGCCCGCGCCGGCGCGGTAGGAGTTGAACAGGTTCAGGTTCTGCTGGATGTACTGGCCCAGCCCGCCCGCGCCGACGACGCCGAGCGAGACGGCGATGCGGGTGTTGATCTCGAGGATGTACAGCGTCCACGCGACGAACGAGGAGGACACCTGCGAGAGCATCCCGAAGTTGATGACCTGCAGCCGGGAGGCGCCCGTCGAGCGGATGGCCTCGATGGGCCCCTCCTCGATCTCCTCCAGCTCGTCGGTGAACAGGCGGCCGAGGTTGCCGATGGTGTCGGTCGCGACCGCGAGCATCGCCGTCAACGGCGACAGCGGCACGAGCGCCGCGAAGATGAACACCCACACGAGCGCCGGGATGGCGCGGATGGTGGACATGACGCCGCGGAACAGGAAGTTGAAGGGGAACGGCGTGACGCGCTCGGAGCCGAGCACGCCGAAGAACAGCGCGAGCGGGAAGCCGAGGATGGTGCCGACGATACCGATGGTCAGCGTCATCACGACCGCGGAGACGATGAGGCTGGAGCGAAGCGACGTGACGGTCTCGGCGAACGTCGAGGGGTTGAGCAGGCTCGCCACGATGGCGTACAGC
This sequence comes from Halosegnis marinus, assembly GCF_029338355.1. GTDB lineage: Archaea > Halobacteriota > Halobacteria > Halobacteriales > Haloarculaceae > Halosegnis > Halosegnis marinus. The sequence goes on along the minus strand of NZ_CP119802.1, from coordinate 1,553,726 downwards.
CCGCCGACCTCGTTGCGCTGCGTGTAGAAGGTGAAGTCGATGAACGTCGGTCGGGTGTACTTGAGGAACTCCGCGATGAAGAAGTCGAACTGCGCGAACCGGACGATATCGGGCACCGGTCGCGCGCCGAGGAAGCCCGTGCCGAAGTACACCGCCGCGGCCGCGACGGCGACCGAGGCGATGCCGAGGAGCCGTCGGATGGCGATGCGGCGCTCGATCCGTGTGAGGATGTCGTCGACGGAGTCGGTACTCACGACCCCGCACCCCCGGTCTCGGCGCCGATGGTTTCCGTCTCCCCGTCGTCGTCCGAGAAGTTCCCGGCGCCGCTCTCGCCGTAGTAGAGCTCGTCGACGACCTCCATCGAGAGGTCGTCGCGCGACCCGTCGAACACGACGGAGCCGTCGCGGATGCCGATGAACCGGTCGCCGAACTCGCGGGCGATGTTCACCTGGTGGAGGCTCGCCAGCGTCGTGAGTTCGCGCTCACGGGCGGCCTGCTTCATGTAGCTCATCACGTCGCGGGCCGCCTTGGGGTCGAGACTCGACACCGGCTCGTCGGCGAGCAGCAGCGCCGGGTTCTGGACCAGCGCGCGGGCGATGCCGACGCGCTGTTTCTGCCCGCCGGACATCGAGCCGGCGCGCTGTTCGGCCTCCTGGAGCAGGCCGACGGTGTCGAGCGCGCGCAGCGCCTCGCGCTTGTCGTCGCCGTCGTTGAGCGTCAGCACGCTCCGGAGGTCGTTCGTGCGGCCGAGCGAGCCCGTGAGCGCGTTGCGGTACGCCGACATCGACTCGATGAGGTAGTGCATCTGGAACACCATCCCCACCTCGCTGCCGGCGTTCGAGACGGGGTTCCCCCCGATCTCGACGGTGCCCTCGGTCGGGGGGGTGAGCCCGTTGAGGATACGGAGGAGGGTGGACTTCCCGGCGCCCGACGGGCCGAGCACGACGACGAACTCCCCGGCGTCTATCTCGAAGGAGACGTCGTCGAGGGCCACCGTGTCCTGGCCGTATATTTTGGTGACGTTCTGGAGCGAGACGCTTGGCATGTATCTATCTGTTTGGATTAAACAATAAAAACGCGGCTATTCTCGGTTAGGAACCGCCCGAGTCGAGCAGTTCGGCGGAGACGCCGAGGTCGTTGGCGACGTCGACGACGGGCTGGTAGGTCTCGTTGTCCGCCTCGCGGACGTCGGAGAACCAGAGGTCGTCCTCGGTGTCGGCCTCGCCGTCCTCGCCGAGGTACAGCTCGTCGCCGGCGTCGAGGAACGCCTCCTTGACCGCGGTCTGCTCCTCGTCGGACAGCTCCGGGCTGACGACGATGGGCGCGCGCGGGATGTCCTCGGTGGTCTCGACGTAGCGGAACCCGTCGATGAGCTCGCGGTTGTCGTTCAGGGTGATGAACTGCCCGACGCCGGCCGCAGCGACCTGGCCGCGTTCGAGCGCGGCGAACGCCTCGGCGTGGCTGGAGAACTGCGGCGTGAAGTCGGCGTCGCCCGTGTCGGTCGGGAGGTCGCCGATGCTCAGGCCGGCCTGCTTGAGCATGTACAGCGGGTACAGCGCGCCCGACGCCGACAGCCGGTCGGCGAAGGCGACGCGCTCGCCCTCGAGGTCCGAGAGCGACTCGATGTCGGAGCCCTCCTGGGTCACGATGACCGAGGCGTAGGTCCACGAGCCGTAGCCGAACCGCTGGAGGATGATGTCACACCGGTCGTTCGCGACGCCGAGCGCGGCCGCGAACGGCCCCGTCTCGGCGATGTCGCCCGTGCCGCCGCCGAGGCTCTGGAGCACCGCGCTGTAGCCCGCGGCGTACTGGAGCGTCGCGGAGTTGACGTCCAGGTCGGATTCCAGCATCTCCTGGACCGGCGCGTACTGCGCCTCCATGAGCTGCTGCGGCTCCGAGGGGGACATGTAGAACGTCGCCCGACCGTCGCCGAAGGGGACGGGCGTGCTCGTCGCCGTCTCGGTGGCGTCGCCCTCGCCGTCGCCCTCACCGTCGCCGTCGCTACCGTTGTTCGTGTTCCCGCTGCAACCCGCGATGAGGCCGGCCGCCCCGACGGCCCCCGCGGTCTTGAGGAAATTGCGTCGCTTCGTCATGCGGACGGGTGAACCTTCTGTATGACAGCAATAAAAATTCCGGTTCTGTATATATAGAACACCCCAGCGAACCGGAGACACGGCCGGCGGCGGAACCGACTTGACCCGCCCCCGCCAAGCGACGGTATGAGCGTCCAGACAGCCGCCGAGGTCGTCCTCGTCGACTACGGACTGGGGAACCTCCGCTCCGCGACGCGGGGGCTCGAACGGGCCGGCGCGAGCGTCGAGGTCACCGACGACCCCGACGCGTTCCACGCGGCCGACGGCGTCGTCCTGCCGGGCGTCGGCGCGTTCGCCGAGGGGATGGAGAACGCCGAGCCGATACGCGACGCGCTCGTCGAGTACGCCGCGTCGGGCCGCCCGCTGTTCGGCATCTGTCTCGGGATGCAGATGCTTCTCACCTCCAGCGAGGAGTCCGACCGCGCGGGACAGGGCGACGCCGAGGGGCTCGACCTGATTCCCGGCCGGAACGTCCGCTTCGCCGAGGGGCGGAAGGTCCCCCACATGGGCTGGAACGAACTCGCCGTCGAGCGCGACCACCCCGTCGTCGAGGGCGTCGACGGCGAACACGCCTACTTCGTCCACTCCTACTACGCGGACCCCGACGACGACGGCGCGGTGGTCGCCACGACCGACTACGGCGTCGACTTCCCGGCCGTCGTCGCCAACGAGGCCGGCAACGTCTTCGGAACGCAGTTCCACCCCGAGAAGTCCGGCGAGACGGGACTGCGCATCCTGCGGAACTTCGTCGACTACTGCGCGTCGCGGTAGCGCGGCCTTACCTCCTCGTGCGCGCCGCCGCGACCGACTAGCCCGCGCATAGTTAACCGCCGTGTCGAACGACGTCGAGCCGCCATGACGGCAGTGAAGATAATCAAGGTGCTCGGCACCTCGGCGGAGTCGTGGGAGGACGCGGCGAACGAGGCGGTCGCGCGCGCGAACGACACGATAGACGACATCCGCGGCGTCGAGGTCGAGGACTGGACCGCGGAGGTCGAGAACGGAGCGGTAACCGAGTACAAGGCGACCGTCGAGGTAGCCTTCCCCGTCCGCGAGGGGAACCCCTAGAGCAGCTCCCGCACGTCGGAGTACCACATGTCGTGGTAGTCCACCCGGTCGACCCGCTCGGCGACGGCCACGGCGATGGCGTGCCAACACAGCGCCGTCGGGTCCTCGACGTCGAGGTTGTACTGGGCGTCCCGGCACTGACACGCCCCGTCCTCGACGACGTACTCGTCCTCGTGACCCACGACGACGGTGAAGTCGTTGTACCGCTTGACGCGCTCCTCGGCGACGGCGTCGAGCGCCTTCGCCCCGCGCTCGCCGTGGGCCGCGAGGATGCGGTCGACTACGTCGGGGGTGAGTTCGCCCGACTCGGAGAGGGCGTCCTGCCACTCCTCGACCGCGTTCACGGCTCCCGGTTCTCGGGGACCGTGCAAAAGGGGTTCGGTGGGGACGCTCGGGGCTCCGCGGGCGCGCTCCACGGGAAGCCGGGGCGTATCCGTGTCCCTTTTCGCCGCGGGGGCGGGAACGCGGGTATGGACGTGACGGAGGGCGGCGTGACGATGACGGTCCCGGAGACCCGCCACGGGGCCAGCGAGGGCGCGGGCGACGGGGTCTTCTTCAACCCCGCACAGGAACTGAACCGCGACCTCACCGTCGCCGTCCTCGACGCGTGGGCCGAGGCGGGGTACGGGGATTCGGGCGGCGACGGCCCGGGCACCTACCTCGACGCGATGTGTGCCTCCGGCGTTCGGGGCGTCCGGGCGGCGAACGCCGGCTGGGACGCCACGTGTACGGACATCGACTCGGACGCGGTCGACCTCGCGGCCGAGAACCTCGACCGGAACGGCCTCGCGGGCGAGTGCGTGCGCGCGAACGCGAACGCACACCTGCACACGAACTACTACGACGTGGTGGACCTCGACCCGTTCGGCACCGCCGTCCCCTTCCTCGACGCGGCGTTCAACGGCGCGCGCGAACTCGTCTGTGTCACCGCCACCGACACCGCGCCGCTGTGTGGCGCCCACTTCGAGAGCGGCGTGCGAAAGTACGGCGCCGTCCCGCGGAACACGGAGTTCCACGCGGAGATGGGCGTTCGCGTCCTCCTCTCGGCGTGTCTCCGCACCGCGGCCCGGTACGACGTGGCCGCGACGCCCGTGTTCACCCACGCGACGAGCCACTACGTCCGCACCTACCTCGCGCTCGACTCGGGCGCGACGCGGGCGAACGAGCGCATCGACGAACTCGGCCACGTCGATTGGTGCCGCGACTGCTACTGGCGCGACCACGCGCGCGGCCTCATCGCGGACCCGACCGACGAGTGCCCGAACTGCGGGACCGACACCGTGACCGCCGGCCCCCTCTACCTCGGCGCGACCCACGACCGCGACTTCGTCGCCGCCGTCGCCGAGCGGGTCACCGACGCGATGGGCGAGGCGAAGAAGGCCCGGCGGCTCTGCGAGCGGCTGGGCGAGGAGCGCCACGACCCGACCCACTACGACCAGCACGAACTGTACGGCAACTGGGGCGAGCCCGCCGTCGGGATGGACGAGTTCCTCGCCGCGCTGCGCGACGCGGGCCATCCGGCCTCGCGGAGCCACTACGGCGGAACGACGTTCAAGACGCCGGCGTCGGTCGCCGAGATACGCGACGCCGTGTTATAACCGTCGACGGGGCGAACCGCGACCGTGGACCTCCTGCGCGGGACCGTCGCCGTCGCCCGCCGTGCCGGCGTGACGACGCTCGCCGGGAGCCTCGCGTACTTCGCGTTCGTCTCGCTCGTCCCGCTGGGCGTGCTCGTCGTCCTCGTCGTCGCGACGGTGGCCGGCGAGCCGACCGGGAGCCGCGCGCTCGCGGCGACCACGGAGGCGCTCGAACCCGGCGTGGGAACGCTCATCGAATCGACCGTCCGGGACGCGCGCGGCCGCTTCGGCGCCACCCTCGTCGGCGGCGCCCTGCTCGTGTTCGGCGTCGGTCGGCTGTTCCACGGGCTCGAAGGAGGGTTCGCCGCGGTTTACGCCGAGCGCCGGGAGCGGTCGGCCGCGGACGCCCTCCGCGACGCCGCCGTCGTCGGGGCCGCAGACGTGGCCGCGCTGTCGGCCGTCGCGCTCGCCGCGGCGCGGCTCCCCTTCGCCGTCTCGGAGGGGTGGCTCGCCCCCGTCGGCACCCTCGCGCTGTTCTGCGGACTGGTCGTCGCCGTCCTCCCGACGTTCGTCGTCTTCCCGGAGCCCGACGTGGGCGTCCGCGAGGCGCTCCCCGGGGCGGCGCTGTCGGCGCTGGCGTGGACGCTCGCGACGGTGGCCGTGCGGTGGTACGCCGCCGCGGGCGGCGGGTGGCGCTACGGCGCGCTCGGGGTCGTCCTGCTTGCGCTGGCGTGGCTCTACGTCGGCGGCCTCTGTGTCCTCGTCGGGGCGGCGCTCAACGCCGTCCGCGGGGGCCACGTCTCCGCCGACGACGCGTGGGTCGCCGACTATTTGTAGCGCGTCGGCGAAGTCGCCGGCGTGAGTCGGGTATCAGGCGTCGTCGGGGTCGTCCGCGCGGTGGTCGCCGGCATCCAGTCGGACCGTATCACCTTCATCGCCGCGAGCCTCGCCTACTACGCGTTCATCTCGCTGCTGCCCCTCCTGCTGCTCGCCATCGTCGCGGTCAGCGTCCTCGGCGGCCCGGAACTCGCCGCCGACCTCGGCGCGGCCGCGGCGGGCTCGTTCGGCGAGGAGGCGGGGGCGGTCGTGACGGCCGCGCTCGTCAACGCGACCGGGCGCGGCGGCGCGACCCTCGTCGGCACCGTCGTGCTGCTGTGGTCCGGGCTGAAGCTGTTCCGCGGGCTCGACGTGGCCTTCTCGACCGTCTACGGCACCGCCGCCGAACAGACGCTGTTCGACCAGCTCCGCGACGGGCTGGTCACCCTCGTCGGCGTCGGGCTCGGTATCGGCGTCACCGTCGCGCTCGGCGTCCTCACGGCGCGGTTCGACCTCCTCGCCGGGGGCCTCGACCTCGCGCCGCTCGTCGGCACCGTCGTCTCGCTCGGGGGGCTGACGCTCGTCTTCCTCCCGCTCTACTACGTCCTCCCCGACCGCGGGGGGCTGACCGTCCGCGAGGCGGTCCCGGGCGCCGTCCTCGCCGCCGTGGGCTGGACCGCGCTCCAGACCGGCTTCCGCGTCTACGCCGGCATCGCCGGGAGCTACGAGGCGTACGGCGTCCTCGGGGCCGTCCTGCTGCTCATCACCTTCCTCTACTTCGGGGGACTCGTCCTGCTCGTCGGCGTCGTCCTCAACGCCGTGCTCGCCGGCCGGGTCGAGGCCGCCGATCTCGACGCCGGGTCGCCGGTCGCCGCGGCCGCGGACCAACGGGGCTTATCACCCGCCGGGTCCATCGACGGGACAGACGTGGACGACGACACGGAGGCGGAACTGCGGGAGCTCCGGCGGCGCATCGCCGAGTTCGAGGAGGACGTCGAGGAGCGAACCGTCCGCCGCGAGGAACTGGAGCGCGACCTGAAACGGTACGTCCGCGACCGGATGCGCGCCGGCAAGGCGACCGGCTGGGGACCGTACCTCGTCCTGCTGTACGGGACGGCGATGACGCTCGGCGCCTTCTCCCTCCTCTCGGACTGGGCCGCCGTGTTCGCGATGCTCGTCATCTGGCTCTCGACGCTCGGGCTCTACGTGTTGATGCTGCTCGTCGGCGCGGGCGTCTCGGCGGCCTCCCTCCCCGGAAAGCTCCGGGACAAGGCCGGCGACCTCCGCGACTGATGGGCCACGGCCTCGGCGTCGTCGAGTCGCTCTCGATACCCGAACCCGTCGTCGTGTTCTTCGCGCTCGTCACCCTGCTCGGCGGCCTCCCGTTCTACCTCCTCGGACTGACGGCCGCCTACGCGCTCGGCGAACTGGTGGACGGCGTCACCCGCGAACGGGCCGCGTTCGTCGTCGCCGTCGCGCTGGGCGCGCTGGCGCTCACGGCGGGGCTGAAGGAACTGCTCGTCCACCCGCGCCCGCCCGGCGCGGGGGTCGCGCCCGAACTCGCGTGGCTCCCGACCGCGCTCGTCCCGCTGTGGGAGCGGGCGGCGACCGCCGACGGCTTCACCCTCCCGTCGGGGCACGCGACCGGGAGCGCCGCCGTCTACGGCGCGGCCGCGCTCGCCTTCGAGGTCGGGCGACGACGCGTCCGCTACGCCGCCGCGGCGCTCGTCGTCGTCGCCGTCGCGCTCTCGCGGGTCGTCATCGGCGTCCACTACCTCACCGACGTGCTCGTCGGGGTCGCGCTCGGCGGCGGCTACCTCGCCGTCGTGTGGACGCTGTCGGGGGGCGAGCGCCTCCGGGTGAAGCGCGCGCTCTCGCTGGCGCTTCTGGTGGCCGTCCTCGGCGCGGCGTTCTCCTTCTCGTTCGAGACGATAACCGCGCTCGGCGGGGCGCTCGGCGGACGGCTCGGCTGGACGCTGTTCGGCGGCCGCGCCCCCGACCCGACCCGCCGGACGGGGGCCGTCGCGGCCGTGCTGGCGGTCGTCGTCGCCGGCGGCCTCGTGGCGGCGAGCGTCGCGGGCGAGGCGCCGGTCGTCGGCTTCCTCGCCGCCGGGGTCGCCGTCGTCGCGGTGTTCGCCGCGCCGCTCGCGGCCGCGCGGCTGGTCGGGCGGGCGCGAAAGAAAGGGGCGTGAGTCGGGCCGCGTTCAGAACGTCTCCAGGTACCGGTCGAGCTCCCACTGGGAGACGTCGACGCGGTAGTCGTCGTACTCGGCCGTCTTGGCCTCGATGAACTTCTCGCCGACGTGGTCGCCCAGCGCGTCCAGCACGAGCTCGTCCTCCTCCAGCGCGTCGATGGCCTCGCCGAGGTTCGACGGGAGGGTGTCGATGCCGTACTCCTCGCGCTTCTCCTCGTCGAACTCGTAGATGTTCTCGCGGACCGGGTCCGGGCACTCCAGCCCCTGCTCGATGCCGTCGAGGCCGGCGTGGATGAGCACCGCGAACGCGAGGTACGGGTTACACGACGGGTCCGGGAAGCGCGCCTCGATGCGGGAGGCGGCCGGGACGCGCGCGGCCGGCTTGCGGATGAGCGCCGAGCGGTTGCGGTCGGACCACGCCACGTAGACGGGCGCCTCGTAGCCGGGGACGAGCCGCTTGTAGCTGTTCACCGTCGGGTTCGTCACGGCCGCGAGCGCGGGCGCGTGCTCGAGAACGCCAGCGATGAAGCTGTGGGCCGTCTCCGAGAGGTCGAACTCGTCGTCCTCGTCGTGGAACGCGTTCTCGCCGTCCTCGAACAGCGAGATGTGGGTGTGCATCCCCGAGCCGTTGATGCGCGGAATCGGCTTGGGCATGAACGTCGCGTGGAGGTCGTGCTGGGCCGCGATGGCGCGCACGACGGTGCGGAACGTGCCGACGTTGTCGGCCGTCGTCAGCGCGTCCGCGTACTCGAAGTTGATCTCGTGTTGGCCCTGTGCGACCTCGTGGTGGCTCGCCTCGACGTCGAGGCCCATCTCCTCCAGCCCGAAGATGATGTCGCGGCGGACGTCGGACGCGAGGTCCTTCGGCGCGAGGTCGAAGTAGCCGCCGGCGTCGTTCGTCTTCGTCGTCGCGCGCCCGTCCTCGTCCTCCTCGAAGAGGAAGAACTCCGGCTCGGGCGCGGCGTTGACGGTGTAGCCCATCTCCTCGGCGCGCGCCAGGGCGTCCTTCAGGACGTAGCGCGGGTCGCCCTCGAACGGCTCGCCCGTCGAGGTGTCGATGACGTCACAGATGAGCCGCGCGGAGTGGCCGTCCCGCCACGGCAGCACGGCGAACGTCGAGGGGTCGGGCTTGAGCCGCATGTCCGACTCCTGGATGCGGACGAACCCCTCGATGGAGGAGCCGTCGAAGTAGATGCCCTCGGTGAACGCCTTCTCGGCCTGGTCGGCCGGCACGGAGACGTTCTTGACCGTCCCGAGGATGTCGGTGAACTGGAGCCGAAGGAACTCCACGTCCTTGTCGTCTATCTCGTCGAGGACGCGCTGTGCTTCCGCCGAAAGGCCCCCGTCGGGGGCGGATTCCGCTGTCATTGTTCGAGACAGGCGTTCCGAACATCCGAAGTAATAAAGCCCTATCTAATCTCGCAAAAGATTCCACCGTCGCGCAACAATTGGATGTTCGTAAAATTATTGTGTGCCCCGTGCGACGTGAGGTGTAATGACGTACGAAAACCTGGACCAGAAGCTGGTGAACGCGCTGCTGCGCGACGGCCGCGCGTCGCTCCGCTCGCTCGCGGAACAGCTCGGCGTCTCCGTCACCACCGTCTCGAACCACATCTCCGACCTGGAGGAGGAGGGCATCATCACCGGCTACACGCCGGTCGTCGACTACGACAAGCTCGGCTACGACGTGACCGCCGTCATCCAGCTGAAGTGCGAGGGGTCGGCGCTGCCGGACATCACGGAGCGGCTGCGCGAGCACAAACAGATGGTGTCGGTGTACGAGGTGACCGGCGACCACGACATCATCGCCATCGGGAAGTTCACCGACACGGACCACATGAACAACCAGATCAAGGAACTGCTCGTGGACCCCGACATCAAGGAGTCGAACACGAGCGTCGTCCTCAACGCCGTCGTGGAGAACGAGCAGTTCGAGCTCGACGTGACGGAGTAGTCACAGCAGCTGTTCGAGCTGGTGTCGCCGCCGGCTCGCGTCGAAGTGGAGCCGGACGTTCCCCTGCGAGGCGAGCCGGTCGAGGACGAGCAGCGGGTCGGCCCCGCCGCGCTCGACCGCCTCGAGCAGGTTCTCTATCGCGCCCCGGTTCAGCGCGAGCGAGTCCAACAGCCCGAGCGCCAGCGCCAGCGCCGCGCCGGCCTCGCCCTCGGGGAAGGCGTCGGAGACGTTCGAGAAGTCCGGCTCGCCGCCGAAGCTCGCGTCCGAGAGCGCGAGACACCGCGTACAGGTCGCGGCGTACTCGCGGTCGACGTACTCGCGCAGCGACTCGGGCACCTCGTAGGCGACGACGGGGCCGCCGCACTCCTCGCAGTCCATACCGCCGGGAGACGACCGCCGGACAAGTGCGTTCGCATCTCCCGTCTCGTCCGCGAGCGAAGGAGCGTAGCTCCGAGCGGAAATCGGGCCTTTAGACGCCCGTGGAGTACCGCAGAATACCGGCGACGCCGCCGAAGGCGGTCATCAGCTGTTCGCCCTTCTCGAAGTCCGTGGAGATGAACTTCGCCTCCGTCCCGCGCTGTTCGGCGATCTCGATGAGGTGGTCGATGACGTCCTCGCGCTCGCCCTCGTCGGCCGACACCGTCTCGCCGCACTCCGTACACTCGTGGCTCGGGGTGTTCTTCCGGCGGTCGATGACCTCGCGCTCCTCGTGGCCGTTCGGACACTCGTAGGTGACCACGTCGTTGCGGAGGTCCTCGGAGATGAGCAGGCGGTCGACCGAGCCCATGACGAGGTTGCGGCGGGTCTGCTCGAAGCCGTAGGTGGCCTTCTCGCCGTCGTGGAGCTCCTTGAAGAACTCCTCCATCTCGGCCTTGTCCTTCATCACCTCCGTCTCGGCGAGCACGTCCTCCGCGGCGTCGACGAGGTCGTAGAGCCCCGACTCGTCGGTGTAGGAGACGTCGAACTTCCCGAGGACGATGTCCTGTAGCTCGTGGTGGAGGTAGTCGCCGTCGAGGAACTCGTCCTTCGTCGGCGAGGGGCCGCCCACGAGGACGCCGTCCATCTCGTGGCGCTTCGGGACGAACAGGTCGTCGGCCATCTCCGCGACCTCCTGGTAGAAGTTGTCGATGGCCTCCAGCCGCAGGCGGGCGAACCGCTGTGCGGACTGGCCACCCTTCCGCTGCTTGCCGGGGACGAGCGAGGAGGCCGACTTGACCGGCTCGACGCGCTTGCCCTTCAGCCAGCCGACGTTCGCCTCGCGGCGGTCGAGGACGACGAGCCCGAACAGCCCCTTGTCCGCGAGCATGTGTTCGAGCGGCTCCGTGAGGAACGCCGAGTCGCAGTGGTAGCGGAACGACTCGACGGGGTCGGGCGGCGACTCCAGCACCTTCGTCACCATGTCCGTCTGCCCGCCGCCGGTGTTGATGGCGCCAGAGAACATCACCATCCCGTTCTCCGGGGGCGTCTTGTAGTACTTCAGCCGGTCCTTCAGGGAGGTGAGCGCGTCCTGCACGGCGGTGCGGGTCTGCTTCGACTTGATGTTCGACGCCTCGGAGTGCTCCTGGGTGATGTGGGCCGCGACGTCGGATATCTGCCGGTCCTCGGGGACGTAGATGCTGACGAGCTGTGTTCCTGATCCCTCGTACTCCTGGAGTTCCTCGATGACGCGTCGGAACTCGTACTTCTGTTTGTCCGACTGCTCCTGCTGACTCATTGTCCGAGGTAAGCCGAAGACGGGTAAGTAACTGTTGACCGCCTGTGGCCGTTTCGCTAGGGTTTAAGCGGCCCGTCCGCAACGCTCGGGTATGGCCGACCCCGACGACACGGACTCCTCGATACCGCTCTCGTGGATAATCATCTTCCTCCTGCTCGCGCTGGGTCTCGGCGCCGTCACGGTGCAGTTCGTCGGCGGGAGCCTCATCGCCGGGACCGTTCTCGTCCCGTAGTCACATCGACTCCGGGGCCTCGACGCCGAGCACGTCGAGCGCGTTCGCCATCGTGTGGCGAGCCGCGGCCACGAGCGCGACGCGCGCCTCCCTGACGTCCGGGTCCTCCGCCGAGAGCACCTGACACTCCCGGTAGAAGGCGTTGAACGTCTCGGCGAACTCCCGCGTAAAGGTGGCGACGCGGTGGGGCTCGAGGTCGGCGGCGGCCCCGTCGACCACGCCGGTGAAGCGCGCCACGTCGCGCAGCAGGTCGCGCTCCTCCGGCTCGGTCAGGACGGACACGTCGGCGTCGTCGGGAACCGCCCCGGCGTCGTCGAGGATGCCACAACAGCGCGCGTGGACGTACTGGACGTACGGCGCGGACTGCGCCTCGAAGTCGAGCGCGCGGTCCCACTCGAAGGTGATGGCCTTCGTCGGCTGTTTGGAGACGATGTCGTAGCGGACCGCCCCGATACCGACCTGCCGGGCGATGCGCTCGATATCGTCGTCGTCGAGGTCGTTGCGCGTCCGGTCGTCGATGCGCGACTCCACCTCGCCGCGGGCGCGCTCGACGGCCTCGTCAAGCAGGTCGTCGAGGTCCACGCCCGTCCCCGCGCGGGTGGACATCTTCCCCTCGGGGAGGTTCACGTACGAGTAGATGACCGAGGAGAGCTGGTCGGTGTCGTTGCCCAGGAGGTCGAGCGCCTCGCGCAGTTGGCCGGCCTGCAGTTTGTGGTCCTCGCCGAGCACGGTGACGGCCCGGTCGTAGTTGTCGAACTTCCACTCGTGGTGGGCGAGGTCGCGGGTCGTGTACAGCGAGGTGCCGTCCGAGCGGAGGAAGACGAGGTGCTTCTCGAAGCCGTCGAGGTCGAGCTGCCACGCCTCCTCCTCGTAGACGGCCTCGTCCAGTTCCTTCAGGCGTGCGACCACGTCGTCGGTAGCGCCGTTCCGCATGAACCGCGTCTCCTTGACGAACTCGTCGAACTCCGCGGGGAGCCGCGCCAGGCACGCCTTCATGCCGGAGAGTACCCCGTCGACCACCTCGCCGACGCGCTCGTAGGTCGCCTCGTCGCCCGCCTCCAGCCCCTGCAGGATGGCCTCTATCTCGGCCTCGGCGGCCTCGACGGCGTCGGGATCGGCGTTCTCCAGGAACTCGTTCCCCTTCCGGTAGTAGCGCACGAGGTCGTACTCGATGCGGTCGCGCTCGGGCTCGGGGAGATCCGACTCGTCGAACCGCTCGTAGGCCCACGTGAAGACGGCCATCTGCCGGCCGGCGTCGTTGACGTAGTAGTGGCGCTCCACGTCGTCGCCGGCGTAGTCGAGGAGGTTGGCGACGGCGTCCCCGATAATCGGATTGCGCGCCCGGCCGACGTGGACCGGGCCGGTCGGGTTCGCGGAGGTGTGTTCGACGACGACCGAGTCGCCCGTCGGCTCCAGCCGCCCTGCCTCCTCGCGCACGGCGAGCGCGTCCGCGAAGTACGCCTCGCTCGGCGTGAAGTTCACGTACGGGCCCTGCGGCGTCGCGTCGGCGACGTACTCGGCGTCCGCGAGGTCGACGGCCTCGGCGAGTTCGGCGGCGACCTCCGGCGGGGGCGCGCCGGCCTCGCCCGCCAGCCGGAACGCGGCCGACGAGGCGAGCACGGCGTCGACGCCCTCGGGCGGCTCCTCGATACCGAGGTCGTCGTCGGGGTAGCCGCACGCCGCCATGGCGTCCGACAGGGCCGACGCGACCTCGCGACGGAAGGGGATGAACATACGCCCCGTTTCCGTGGATGGATAAAGGGGTTTGCGAAGGGCGTTGCCGACCGGAGGGAGGCAACGAGGCGGAGCGGACGACGGCCGCCTCCACCCACCCCCCTGTTTTTCCCGTACCGGTCGTGTCGGTTCAGTCAGCATGTCACCCCCCACGTCGAGACGGCGGCTACTGGCAGGGCTGGGTACGGCCGTCGCCGGCATCGCGACCGTCGGCGCCTCCGGGGTGTTCGCGGAGGAGTGGAGCACCGTTTCGTCGCCGACCTCGAAGACGCTGCACGCGGTGACCCGTGCGGCCGGGAACGTGTACGCCGTCGGCGGGAGCGGCGCCGTGATACGCCGGGCGAGCGGGTCGTGGTCCATCCTCGACGGCGACGGACCGGGCGACGCGAACAAGACGCTGTACGGGGTCGCGGCCAGCGACGACGGCGACCGACTGTGGGTCGCCGGCTCCTCGGGAACGGTCGGGAGCTACGACCTCGTCGCGGGAACCGCGACGAACCGCTCGAACCCGCTCGGCGTCTCGCCGTCGTTCGGGGACGTCGCGGTCGCCGGGCCGTCGGGCGACGAGCGGGTCTACCTCGCGAAGGGGTCGGGCGAGGTGTTCGTCGGGACGGTATCCGACGAGGCGACGAGCACGGCGACGCCGACGGAGACGGCCACCGCGACGGCGACGGCCACCGAGACCACAACCGAGACGACGACAGCCACCGCCACCGAAACCGCAACCGCAACCGAGACGCCAACCGCCACCGCGTCTCCGACCGACGACGGCTCGACGGGGATGTCGTGGCGCGCGAGCGACACGGGAAGCTCGTATGGCATCGCCGCGGTGGACTTCGTCGACGCCGAGTACGGGCACGCGCTCTCGGCGAACGGCGGGGTGTTCCGCACCGAGGACGGCGCGGAGACGTGGACCCGCGTCGGCATCGCGGACTCGCGGACGACCACCTACGACCTGTCGAGCGGCCGCGACCGCGTGTACGTCGGTGCGGGCGACGGACGCCTGTGGCGACTGGACTGCGTCTGTGAGAACTGGACGCCGCTGCAGGCCGGGACCAAGTCCGTCCGGGGCGTCTCGCGCGACGGCGACCGCGTGCTCGGCGCCGGCGAGAGCGGCCGCGTCTTCGAGCGCACGGGCGCCGGGTTCGACGTGGCGGACACGCCGACCGGCAACACCCTGCTCGCGGCGAGCGCGGGCGGGGTCGATATCGCGGTCGGCAACTCCGGAACGATCGTCGAGCGGTAGCGCGGCGCTCGTCCCCGAGGAGAGGAGCGAGTAGCGACGGCACCGTTCGTATCATTTTTGTTATACTTTTATCCCCGATAGGCGTGTAGTCGGTGGCAGGTGCAACCCCAATGGCAGATACCCCCCTCTCACGGCGGTCGGTACTGAAAGCGGCCGGCGCGGTCACGGCCGCGGCCGGCGGCGCGGCGACGCTCGGCTCGGCCAACGCGGCGCTCGCGGCCGGGGACAACAGGTGGCAGAGCTTCCCGGGCAGCGTGGCGACGACCAAGACGCTGTACAGCGTCGTCTCCACGACGCGCGGGCCGGTCGCGGTCGGCGAGGCCGGAAACCTGCTCACCTACGAGATGCCTAACGGCAACGAGACGGACTTCGCCAACCACGAGTGGCAGCTCGCGTTCTCGAACGGCCCGGCGACGCGGGGCAACGCTCTGCGCGCGGCCGACGTCACCGACGACGGGCGGCGCGTCTACTTCGTCGGCGGCTCGGGCGCGTTCGGCGCGTTCGACGTGGAGACGAAGACCAAGTACAACTACTCCGCCCCGTCGGGCAAGACCTCGACGTGGGAGGGAATCAGCGTCGTCGGGAACGTCGGCGAGGAGATCGTCTACGCCTCCAACGGCTCGGGCGAGGTGATGCGGCTCCCGATGGACACGGAACAGGGCTGTCTGCTCACCGACCTCGACGAACCGGGCGTCAACCTCATCAAGCCCGGCTCCGGGTCGAACATCCCGGCGCTTGACTTCCGCGAGTCGCGCCCGGGCTACGGCCACGCGGTGGACACCTCCTCGAACGCGTTCGCGGCCTCGGGCGACGGCTACGCCACGGACGCGTGGGAGGACGTCGGCATCCCGAACTCGCAGGTGGCGGCCTCCGACGTCATCAGCTACGAGACGGAGGACGAGGACCGCGCGTACGTCGCCTCCGGCGGCGGGAAGCTCTACCGGCTGGAGTGCGCCTGTAACAACTGGACCCCCCTCCAACTCGGCACGAAGAAGCTCACCTGCATCACCCGCCAGGGGACGAACAAGCTCGTCGTCGGCAACTCCGGGCGCGTCTTCGAGAAGCGCTCCGGCGAGCAGTGGGGCCGCCTGATGGACGGCGACAACGCCATCGGCTCGGCGCTGCTCGAAGCTCGCTACGGCGGCGCCGCCGGCGACGGCCTCACCTACCCCGACGTGGCCGTCGGCTCCTCCGGCACCGTCGTGATGCGCTCGCGCGCCTGAGTCCGCCACACCCATCACCCCCCTTTCCGAACGCTCGCTCCGACAGCGACGGCTTTACCCCCGGCGGCGCCGACGCTCGGCCATGAGCGACTCCGGGCCGAAACAGGTGGACGACCCGGACTACCACCACGTGAACCACACGGCCGCCCAGACGTGCGGCTGGACCGCCAACGCCCTGCGGGGCGAGGGGCGCTGTTACAAGAACACCTTCTACGGCATCCAGTCGCACCGCTGTATCCAGATGACGCCCGTCGTGAAATGCAACGAGCGGTGCGTCTTCTGCTGGCGCGACCACGCGGGCCACGCCTACGAACTCGACGACGTGGCGTGGGACGACCCCGAGGCCGTCGTGGACGCCTCCATCGAACTCCAGCGGAAACTGCTCTCGGGGTTCGGCGGCAACGACGAGGTGCCCCGCCGGGTGTTCGACGAGGCGATGGAGCCGCGCCACGTCGCCATCTCGCTCGACGGCGAGCCGACGCTGTACCCCTATCTCCCCGAACTCATCGAGGCGTTCCACGACCGCGACATCACCACCTTCCTCGTCTCGAACGGGACGCGCCCCGAGGTGCTCGCCGACTGCGACCCGACACAGCTGTACGTCTCCGTGGACGCCGCGGACCGGCACACCTTCGACCGGACGGTCGGAGCCGTCGAGGACGACGCGTGGGAGCGCCTGCTCGACACGCTGGACGTGCTCGCCGCCAAGGACGACACGCGAACGGTCATCCGCACCACGCTCGTGGACGGCGTGAACATGCACACCCCGGAGTGGTACGCCGTGCTGTGCGAGCGCGCCGACGTGGACTTCGTGGAGATGAAGGCGTACATGTACGTCGGCCACTCGCGCGGCCGCCTCGACCACGAGAACATGCCGAGCCACGACGAGGTGCGCGCCTTTACCGAGGCCGTCGGCGAGTTCCTCCCCGACCACGACGCCTACCGGGAAGTCCCCGAGTCCCGCGTCGCCCTGCTCGCGCGCGACGAGGACACGTGGGTGCCGAAACTGAAGGGCGGCAGCGAGTTCTGGCGCTGAGTTCGGAACGCGAAACCGACTTACGTGGGCCGTCCCTCGGTAGAAGCGAGCGAGGCAGGTCGCCGCGGCGCGCAACCATCACGATTCTGTTACGCGTGCCACATTCGTTACGCTTAAGCGACGACGACGGCTAGACGGAGGTATGCAAGGACAGGTCGCGTCGGTCGGTCCCGACGAACTCGCCACCCTGAAACAGCTCGCGCTGCTGGGCGGGCTGGACGGGGCCGTCACCGTGACGTGCGCGACGCTCGCCGAGCGGCTCGACGCGTCGAACCAGACCGCCTCCCGACGGCTCCAGCGGCTGGAGGAGGCAGGTACCGTCGAGCGGGAGCTGCTCGGCGACGGCCAGCGCGTCCGCGTCACCGAGGCCGGCGAGCGCGCCCTCCGCGGCGAGTACGAGCAGTACCGGCGCGTCTTCGAGCGCGACTCCGGCGTCGCCCTCCACGGCACCGTCACGAGCGGGATGGGCGAGGGACGCCACTACATCTCGCTGCCGGGCTACATGGAGCAGTTCGCGGAGCGGCTGGGCTACGAGCCCTTCGCCGGCACGCTCAACGTCGAACTCGACGAGGGGAGCGTGGAGGCGCGCGCGCGGATGGACGCGCTCGACCCCGTTCGCATCGACGGCTGGGAGGACGACGACCGCACCTACGGGCCGGCGTTCTGCTGGCCCGCGAGCGTGGTCCTCGACGGCGACGAGTACGCCGAGGCGCACGTCATCGCCCCCGAGCGCACCCACCACGACGCCGACCAGCTGGAGGTCATCGCGCCGGAGAAGCTCCGCGAGCGGCTCGGACTGGAGGACGGCGAGGAGGTGACCGTCCGTGTCACGGAGCAGTAACGCGCTCGACGCGGTGGAGGCGGCCGTCGCGGCGTTCGCCCGCGGCGAACCCGTCCTGATTCACGACGCCGCCGACCGCGAGGGCGAGACGGACATCGTGTATCCCGCCCACGCCGTCGACGCCGACGCCGTCCGCCGGATGCGCGAGGACGCTGGAGGCCTCGTCTGCGTCGCGCTCTCGGACCGGGTCGCCGACGCGTGGGACCTCCCCTTCGTCCAGGAGACCATCGACCACCCCGCGGCCGCGGACCACGAACTCGCCTACGACGAGCGCTCGTCGTTCTCCCTGACGGTGAACCACCGCGACACCTTCACCGGCATCACCGACGACGACCGCGCGCTCACCGTCTCGCGGCTGGGCGAGGCGGCCCGCGCCCCCGCCGGAATCGACTTCGCGAGCGAGTTCCGCGCCCCCGGCCACGTCCACCTGCTGCGGGCCGCGCCGGACCTGCTCGGCGACCGGCAGGGCCACACCGAACTCGCCGTCGCGCTCGCGGCCGCCGCCGACCTCCCGCCCGCGGCCGTCGTCTGTGAGATGCTCGACGGGGAGACGGGCGGGGCGCGCACCCCGGCCGACGCCCGCGCGTACGCCGAGCGCGAGGGTCTCGTGTACGTCGAGGGCGCGGACCTGCTCGCCCGGTTGGCCTGAGCCTCGGCACTTCTTGCGGATTTAAGTTCGCCGCCGCGTAGCCACTTCCATGACCGCGTTCGAGGAGATGGCCGAAGACGGCGTCATCTGGCAGAACGGCGAGTTCGTCGACTGGGACGACGCGACGACCCACGTGCTCACCCACGGGCTCCACTACGGGACGGGCATCTTCGAGGGCGTCCGCGCGTACGACACCGAGCAGGGGACCGCGATCTTCCGCTGGGAGGAACACCTCGAACGGTTCTACCAGAGCGGGAAACCGTACGACCTCGACATCGAGTACTCGCCGGAGGAACTGACGGAGGCGACGCTCGAAACCGTCCGGCGGAACGACCTCGACTCCGCCTACGTCCGGCCCATCGCCTACTTCGGCTACCACAGCCTCGGCGTCTCGCCCGGCGACTGCCCGACCGACGTGGTCGTCGCGGCGTGGCCGTGGGGCGCGTACCTCGGCGAGGACGCGCTGGAGAACGGCATCGACGTGATGGTCTCCTCGTGGCGGAAGCACGCCTCCAGCCAGATACCGACGAACGCCAAGACCACGGGACTGTACGTCAACAGCCTGCTGGCGGGCGAGGAGGCGCGGCGCAACGGCTACGCCGAGGCCATCGTCCTCAACAAGGAGGGGAACGTCGCCGAGGGGCCGGGCGAGAACATCTTCATGGTCCGCGACGGGGAGATATACACCCCCGGCCTGTCGGAGTCGATCCTCGACGGCATCACCCGCGACACCCTCATCACGCTCGCCGAGCAGCGCGGCTACGAGGTCCACGACGACGTGAGCATCTCCCGTGGCGAACTCAACACGGCCGACGAGCTGTTCTTCACCGGGTCGGCCGCGGAGGTGACGCCCATCAAGCGCGTCGACAACGTCACCATCGGCGAGGGGACGCGCGGCCCCGTCACCGAGGAGCTCCAGCAGGCGTTCTTCGACCTCGTCGAGCGCCGGACGGACGACCACGACGAGTGGTTCACCTACGTCTGAGCGGGCGAGAAGAGGAGGAGCGGCGGCCTCAGACCGCGACCGCCGCGGTCGTGTCCGTGTAGGCCGCGTTGGCGTCGTCCGCCGTGTCGTCGGTCGAGTTCTCCAGTTCCGTTTCGAGTTCCGCCTCCGCGTCCTCGAACGTCACCGTGACCTCGACCTCGGTGGCGTTCTCGGGAACCGCGAAGGTCGCCTCGCCGTCGGCGTCGGTCGTGTACTCGGTGCCGTTGTACGTGACCGTCGCGTTCTCGACGGCGCTACCGTTCGCCGTGACGCGCACCGTGGCGTTCTCGCCCGCGGTGACGTTGCCGACGAACGTCGCGTTCAGGGCCGTCTCGGCCCCGTCGTCCTCGTCATCGTCCACGCGGTCGATGGCCACGTCCGTCCCGGACTCGCTCGCGACCGGGCGGATGTTGTACGCGCCGGAGTTGCCCCGCTCCACGACCGTGATGTCGTAGACGAAGTCGACCGTCTCGTTCGCCTCGACGGCGAAGTTCTCGTTCAGCCGGAGTTTGTTCGAGGGGAGCTTCACGTCCGCGCTCGACCCGTCCGTGAGCGTCCCGTTCACCTCGGAGACCCGGATGAAGACCGTCGTGTAGTTGCCCGCGTCGAGGTCGTACGTCGAGAGCAGGGTCGCGTTGTCGCCCTTCAGCTCCGTGAGGTCGACCGTGCGGTTCGCCTCGTAGGTCGTCCGGTTGCCGTCCGCGCCGACGAACTCCACCTCGGATATCGTCGCGTTCAGGCTCTCGAAGTCGTCGATGGCGTTCTCCTGGTCGCTCACGTAGAAGGCGAGCGACCCCTGTTCGGTCGCCGTCGCGGGCGTGTCGGTCGCGGCCTCCTCGTCCGAGTCGTCGCCGTCCGACTCCTCGGCCTCGCCGACCTCGTTTATTTCCACGTCCGTGCCCGACTCGCTCGCGACGGGCAGGAGGTTGTAGGAGCCGGAGTTCCCCCGCTTCACGACGTTGATATCGTAGACGAAGTCCACCTCCTCGCCGTTACCGACGGTGAAGTTGCTGTTCAGTTGGAGCTTCTCGGAGGGGAGCTTCACGTCCGCGCTCGACCCGTCCGTGAGCGTCCCGTTCACCGCCGCCACGCCGAGGAACACCTTCGTGTAGTTGCCCTCCTCGACGTCGTACTCCTCCACGAGCGAGGCGTTCGCGCCCCGGAGCTCGGTGAGGTCGACCCTCCCGTTCGCGTCGAACGTGGTCTCGTTGCCGTCCGCCGCGACGAACGTCACCTCCTCGAGGGTGACGTTGAGGTGGTCGAAGTCGTCTATCGCGCCGGGCTGGTCGCTCACGTAGAAGTTGACCGTCCCAGTGCCGCCGCCGGGGGAGAGCATCGTCGAACAGCCGGAGAGGGCGAGCAGTGCCGCCATCGCGACCGCCGCGACCGTGTTCCGTTTCATGACTCACCCCGTCGTACTCGGGCCACACATAAACCGACGGTGGCCGTTTCCACGGTTCAATCCCGTCGTCGTCGGGCGAAAAACGGTATGAACGGTCGCGGTCAGGCGGTCGCGGTGTCGGTCTCGGCCGCGGTCGGCGTGGCGGTGTCGGTCGCCGTCTCGTTCTCCGTCGCCGTGCCCTCGGTCGGCGAGTCGGTCGGCGTCGCGGTGCCGTTCTCCGTCGCTGTGTCCGTCGCGTTACCGGTCGGCGTCTCGGTCTCTTCCGTCGGCGTCTCGGTCTCTTCCGTCGGTGTCTCGGTCCCTTCCGTCGGCGTCGCCGTGTCGTTGTCCGCCGGGAGGACGGTCAGCGTCGCGACCTCGCCGTAGTCGCGGGTGAACACGCTGTGGATGTAGACGCCCGGTTCGATGCCGCTGCTGTCGACGCCGAAGGTGACGTTCGTGGACTCGCCCGGCGCGAGCGTCACGTTCCGCTCGGCCACCACGTCGCCGTTCAGCCGGAAGTCGACCCGCTGTGTGACGTTTCCGTCCTCCCCGGTCGGGTCGGGCGGGTAGAACACCTCGGCGCTCACCTCGACCGTCTCGCCGACAGTGACGCTGTCGGGCGCCGTGAGGTTCCGCACGTCGAGCGACGGCTCCTCGGGGGCCGCGGTCGCGGTCGGCGTCTCGGTCCCCTCCGCCGGCGTGTCGGTCGCGGTCGTCACGGGGGTATCGGGCGTCGCCGTCCCGTTGTCCGTCGGCGTGGCGGTTCCGTTGTCCGTCTCGTTGTCGGTCGGCGTCTCGGTACCGTTGTCGGTTGCGTTCCCGTTCGTCGTCGTCACGATGAGCGTGGCGACCTCCCCGAAGTCGTCCGTGTAGACGCCGTGGATGTAGACGCCCGGCGACAGCGCCCCCGTGTCGACCTCGAAGGAGACGTTCGCCGACTCGCCCGGCGCGAGCGTCACGGACTGCCGCTCGACGACGTCGCCCCCAACGCGGAACGCGACCGACTGGGTGACCGCGTCGGATTCCTCGGCCGCGGTGTCGGTGTCACCGTCGGTCGCGGTCGCGTTCGTCTCGGTTTCGGTCGCGTTCGTCTCGGTTTCGGTCGCGTTCGTCTCGGTTTCGGTCGCGTTCGTCTCGGTTTCGGTCGCGTTCGTCTCGGTTTCCGTCTCCGTGCCGTTCGCCTCGGTTTCGGTCGTATCCGTCTCCGTTGCCGTGTCCGTCCCGTTCGTCTCGGTTTCCGTCCCCGTCGGCGTCGCCGTGCCGTCGGTGGCGTTGCCGGGATACGATACGGTCGCGGTGACGGTTATCGTGTCGCCCTGGACGGCGACCATCGGCGCGTCGAGCGCGTCCACGCGGAAGGAGTCGCCGGTGTGCTGTGTGTTCTCCTGTGTCGCGGCCCCGGTCAGCGCCGCCCCGGCCATCGTGGAGGCGAGCGCGACCGCGAGCGCGACGAGCAGAACGGTTCGTCGGTTTGTCATCGTCGCGGCCGGGACGACGCCGAGACGCGTATTAAGCGCCGCAGACCGTTTCAGTACGTAGAAGCCCCGTACTACCCATTGGCGGAGGATTCGCCGAATAACGGGACGCTACTCCGCGGCGGGGCGACCCCGCGACGGCGGCGGTAACGCGGGCTTTCGCCGCCGGCTTTCGAAGGGTGCTTACCGGTCGCGGCCGCCCGTTCGGGTATGACGCTGTGCGTGACCTTCCTCGGGACGAGCGGTGCCGTGCCCACGACGGCGCGCAACACGAGCGCCGTGTTCGTCCAGCGGGAGGGTGACCGCCTGCTGTTCGACTGCGGCGAGGGAACCCAACGCCAGATGATGCGGTTCGGCACCGGCTTCACCGTCTCGCACCTGTTCGTCTCGCACACCCACGGCGACCACGTGCTCGGGATTCCGGGGCTGCTCCAGTCGTGGGACTTCAACGACCGCGAGGAGCCCGTCGCCATCCACACCCCGAACGGGACCCGCCGCGTGATAGAGAACCTCGTCACCGCGACGGGCGCGCGCCCCTCCTACCCCGTCCGCGTCAACGAGGTGTCGCCCGGCGACGTGGCGCTCGACGCCGAGGAGTACGAGGTGCGCGCGTTCCGCACGGACCACCGCGCCACCTCCGTCGGCTACGCGCTCGTCGAGGACGACCGGAAGGGCCGGTTCGACCGCGAGCGCGCCGAGGAGCTCGGCGTCCCCGTCGGCCCGGCGTTCTCGAAGCTCCACCGCGGCGAGTCGGTCGAACTCGACGACGGCACCGTCGTCGAACCGGAGCAGGTCGTCGGCGACGCGCGCCCGGGCCGGACGTTCGTCTACACGGGCGACACCCGCCCGACGACGGAGACGGTCGAGGCCGCCGCGGACGCGGACCTGCTCGTCCACGACGCGACGTTCACCGAGGACCGCCGCGAGCGTGCCGGCATGACCGGCCACTCGACGGCGATACAGGCCGCCGAGATAGCCAACCGCGCGAACGCGAAACGCCTCGCCTTCACCCACGTCTCCTCGCGGTACGCCGGCCACGAGTACGACGTGGAGAACGAGGGCCGCGAGGTGTTCGAGGGCGAGCGCGCCTTCCTCCCCGACGACGGCGACGAGATAGACGTGCCCTACCCGGACGCCTGAGCCGGCAGGAGACTTATCCCCGCGAACGACCAAGCGGCGCGCGTGAGCACCCGGACGACCGCCCTCGACGCCCTCGTCTTCGGCGTCGATATCCAGAGCGGGGACGTGCGCGGGAGCGCCCCGTCCTACGCCGTGGTCGCGTTCGACGGCGAGCACGTCGACCGCGACGTGGTCTCCCGCCGGAAGCTCCGGCGACTCATCGACCGCGAGGAGCCGGACGTGGTGGCGACCGACAACGCCTACGAACTCGCCGAGGACAAGGACGCGCTCGTCGGCTTCCTGCGCGACCTCCCCCCCGGCACGAAGCTGGTGCAGGTGACCGGCGCGGAGCGGCCCGAACCGCTCTCGCGCGTCGCCAAGCGCCACGGCGTCCCGTACGGGAAGCAGCCGATGAAGGAGGCGGAGGCCGCCGCGCGGCTGGCCGCCGCCAACGTCGGCCAGGAGGTGACGGCCTTCTCCGACACGACCCGCGTGAAGGTGTCGCGCGGCCGCTCGACCGGAAAAGGAGGGTGGAGCCAGGACCGCTACACCAGACGCATCCACGGCAACGTCCGCAAGCGCGCCCGCGAGGTCGAGGCGCAACTGCAGGAGGCCGGCCTCGACTTCGAGCAGGAGGCGACGGAGAAGTACGGCGGCTACTCGCAGGCGCTGTTCACCGTCGAGGCCCGCCCCGAGGACATCCCGGTCTCCGCGAACCGGAGCGGCGACGTGCGCGTCGAGATAACACGCGAGCGCACCGACGGTATCGAGTTCTCGCCGCTCGCGAAGCGGCGCGACCACGTCATCGTGGGCATCGACCCCGGGACGACGACGGCCGTCGCCCTGCTCGACCTCGACGGCACCCCGCTCGACGTGTACTCGACGCGGACGGACGACACCGCCGCGGTCATCGAGTGGATAATCGAGCACGGCCGGCCGCTGCTCGTCGCCGCGGACGTCGAGCCGATGCCGGAGACCGTCGAGAAGTTCCGCCGCTCGTTCGACGCGGCCGGGTGGCACCCCGACCGTGACCTCCCCGTGGACGGGAAGAAACACCGCACCCGCGACGCGGCATACGACAACGACCACGAGCGGGACGCGCTCGCGGCGGCGCTGTACGCCTTCGACGCGCACGCCGACCAGTTCGAGCGCATCGCGCGGAAGGTGCCGCCGAACTTCGACCGCGGCGAGGTGACGGCAAAGGTGCTCTCCGAGGAGGAGTCCGTCGAGACGGTCGTCGACCGGATGGTCGTCGAGGAGGACGACGACGAGGACGGCGAGCGACACCTCGCGCGCGAACTCACCGCCGAGGAGAAGGAGATAAAGCGGCTCCGCGAGCGCGTCGACCGCCTCGAATCGCACGTCTCGGACCTCAAATCGACCGTCGCGGAGAAGGACGCCGAGATAGAGGAGTACGAGGCCGAACTCTCCGCGGCCCGGCGCGAGGAGCGCCGCGAGGCCCGCGAGCGCCGCGAGGTCACCCGCCTCCGCCGGGAGAACGAGCGGCTCGAAGGCGAACTCGACGAGGAGCGCGAGCGCACCGAGCGCGTCGAGGCGAAGCTCGAACAGCTGAAGCGGCTCTGGAAGCTCGACCACTCGAACTTCGCGGACGTGGCCGGCGAGGAGTCCGACCTCGTCCCCGTCAAGCCCATCGAGCAGTTCACCACCGCGGCCGTCGAGGCCGCCGACGAGTCGTTCGGGCTGGCCGAGGGCGACGTGGTGTACCTCCGGGACGCCTCCGGCGCGGGCCGCTCGACGGCCGAACTGCTCGCGGACATCGAGCCCCGCGTCGTCCTCAAGGACGGCACGCTCTCCGAACAGGCCCGCGAGGTGCTCCACGAGCGCGACGTGCCCTACGGCCCCGCCGAGGGCGTGACCATCCAGGAGATAGACGAACTCGCCGTCGCGAAGGAGTCGGCCGTTGAGGCCGTCGTCGCCGACTGGGCGGAGCGCGCCGAGGAGCGCGCACAGGCGGAGACGGAGTCGATGGTGGACGAACTCATCAGCGAGCACCGCGCCGAGCGGCGCAAGGAAGGCCGCAGTGGTTGAGGTCGGCGTCCTCGTCCCGGTGTACCTGTTCGCGCTCGGCTGCGGCATCGCCGTGACCTACGCGGTCCACCTCGACTCGCGCGACGACGCCCCCGAGACGCGCCGCCGGCGGCTCCGCTTCGCCGTCGTCTGTGCCCTGCTCGGGCTGTTCCCCCTGCCGCTGTTCCTCCGCTAGAACGCGCCCTTCATCCCGGTCTTCTCGAGCGCCGAATCGACCAGTCCCGCGGCGACGAGGCCGAGGCCGACCACGACCACCGCCACGCCCGCCGCCGCGCGCTTGTCCGACGACGCGACTATCAGCAGTCCCACGAGCAGCGCGACCGCGCCCTGTTCGCCCCGCTCGCCCAGCCACTCGCGTACTTCCTCGGTGTCCATGGGCCCTGGCCGGACCGCGGGGCGATAAAGCTCCGTGTCTCGCGACTACGTCGGCTGTTCGACTTCCGAGCGGTTCGTCCCGCTCGGAACGCTCCGCACGTTCTCGGCACCCGGGTGAACACCTCGAAAGCCCCGACCGGCTGTGGCGCGCGCTGGCGAGGCGGTATGCCGAGCCAGCGGCGTGCGAGGGATGACTGAGGGAGCGGAGCGACCGAAGGAATCGGCTGGGGAGGCGTGTGGGCGGTGCGGTCGCGGTGCGGTTGTCCCTAGAACCGCGTAAGCAGGACGTTACTGAAGCGAGAACTGGGGAGAACGAGCACGAGCGATGCCCTACGCTATCGAGCGAACACGCAAAACGAGGAAAGCGACCCTCAGAACTCGTTACAGACCGGAATCCCGACGGTGTCGTACTCCCCCATCGACGCGATGGTGTCGGGGACTTCCTCGAGCGAGACGGTCTCGGAGACGATGGCGCCGGGGTCGAGCTTGCCGGCGTCGGTCATCCGGAAGATCTCGTCGTACTCGTGGGCGGGCATCCCGTAGGAGCCGAGGAACTCCCGCTCGTCGAAGACGATCTCGTCCACGGGCAGCGACACCTCGCCCTCCTCCTCGCTCGTGGTGAGGCCGATCTGGAGGTGCTGGCCGCGGGTGGCGAGGCTGCGGACGGAGTTGCGACAGGTCTGGGCGATGCCGAGCGCGTCGACGCTCACGTCCGCGCCGCGGTTGCGTGGGGTGAAGCCCTTCACGGCGCGGGGGACGTCGTCGACTTCGTCCACCTTCACCGTGTGGGCCGCGCCGAGTTCGCGGGCCTTGTCGAGGGCGGCCTGCTTCAGGTCGACGGCGACGACGTTCGCGCCGAGCGCGTCCGCGACGTGGATGGCGGAGAGGCCGACGCCGCCGCAGCCGTGGACGGCGACCCAGTCGCCCGGCCCGAGGTCGACGCGGTGGGTCATCCCGTGGAAGGCGGTGGCGAACCGGCAGCCGAGGCCGGCGACGGCCACGGGGTCGGCGTCGTCGGGGAGCGTGACGACGTTCGTGTCCGCGGCGGAGACGGCGTACTCCTCGGCGAACGCGCCCTTCGAGAAGTCGACGAAGCCCATCGGCACGGAGCGCTCACAGACGTTCTGTTTGCCCTGCTGGCACATCGGGCAGGAGCCGTCGGCGAGGTTGAACGGGTTCGTGACCCGGTCGCCCACCTCGACGGAGGTGACGTTCTCGCCGACCTCCTGGACGATGCCGACCGGCTCGTGCCCGAAGATGAGCCCGGGCTTCGACTCGACGCCGACCCACGACCAGTCACCCTGCCACGCGTGCCAGTCGGAGCGGCAGACGCCGCAGGCTTCCGTCTCGACGACGACCCCGTCGGGGTCGCAGTCGGGGCGGGGGACGTCGCGTACTTCCATCGGTTCGCCGGGGCCGTCGAAGACTACTGCGCGCATACGCGAGGGTGTGCGGCGCGGGCCTTAACTCCGCTCACCGCGGCACGCGTCGCGGGCGGGAGGTCGAACAGTTATACGTCCCGGCACGCAACCTCCGGCCATGAGCGACGAGACGGGAGGCGACGGGGACCTCCGGATGCCGAACGACGACGAGGTGTTCGCCGTCGTCACGGAGATGCTCGGCGCGAACCGCGTGGAGGTGCGGTGTATGGACGGGGTCGAGCGGACGGCGCGCATCCCCGGGCGGATGCAAAAGCGGGTGTGGATACGCGACGACGACGTGGTGCTCGTCGAGCCGTGGGACTGGCAGGACGAGAAGGGCGACATCACGTGGCGCTACGAGAAGAGCGCGGCCGACCGCCTCCGCGAGGAGGGCCACATCACGGAGACCGCCCCGTGACCGCGCGATGACCGAGTTCGACCTCGTCGACACCGACGGGGCGGAGATACCGGGCGACGAGTGGGACGAGATAGACGTCTCGGAGAGCGAGGCGGACGCGGTCGGCCGCAAACAGGACCGCGAGTTCCTGGAGTTCCGCAAGCGCATCAAGGACGCCGACCAGTTCAAGGTCACCGACTCGGTGTTCGACGACGCGACGCTCGCCGCGCTGTACAAGCTCGTGCAGGACGGCCACGTCGCGGCGTTCGGCGGCCCGCTCTCGACGGGGAAGGAGGCGAACGTCTATCTCGCGGCCGGCGACGACCGCGACGTCGCGGTGAAGATATACCGCATCAACGCCTCCGACTTCCGGGCGATGCGCGACTACCTCGACGGCGACCCGCGCTTCGAGGGCATCGGCTCTGACAAGCGGAAGGTCGTCGTCGCGTGGACGAAAAAGGAGTTCGCGAACCTCATGCGCGCCCGCGACGCCGGCGTGCGCGTTCCCGAGCCCATCGCCGTCCAGCGGAACGTCCTCGTGATGGAGTTCCTCGGACGCGACGGCGAGCGCGCGAAGCGCCTCTCTGAGGTGGCGGTGGAGAACCCCGAGACGGCCTACGAGGTCGTCCGCGAGTACACGCGGCGGCTGTACCGTGCGGGCCTCGTCCACGGCGACCTCTCGGAGTACAACGTCGTCGTCCACGACGGGGAGCTGTACGTCCTCGACCTCGGGCAGGCCGTCACCGTCCATCACCCGAACAGCCGGGACTTCCTCGAACGCGACTGCCGGAACGTCGCCGCGTTCTTCTCCCGGCAGGGGTACGAGGTGACCGGCGAAGCGATGTTCGAGTACGTCACCGAGCCGGAGCCAGAGCCGTAGGGGCGCGAACGTTTTGGCCTCGCGTGGCGAGACGGGGGCATGAGCACGATATCGGTCGAGCGGCGTCCCCCGGAGGAGGTGTTCGCGCTGCTCGGCAACGAACTCCGGGTGGAGGTCCTCCGGGCGCTCGCGGACGCTGGCGAGGAGCC
This sequence comes from Halosegnis marinus, assembly GCF_029338355.1. Taxonomy (GTDB): domain Archaea; phylum Halobacteriota; class Halobacteria; order Halobacteriales; family Haloarculaceae; genus Halosegnis; species Halosegnis marinus. The sequence continues at coordinate 1,525,114 of NZ_CP119802.1, read as the reverse complement.
GCTCTCCTTCTCGGCGCTGCGGGCCGCCGTCGGCGAGCGCGACTCCGGGAAGTTCAACTACCACCTCGGGAAGCTCGTCGGCACGTTCGTCCGGCACGTCGAGGCGGACGACGAGGACGACGGGGACACGGAGGGGTACGAACTCACGCTCGCCGGCCAGCAGGTCGTCGGGGCGCTGGTCGCCGGCACCTACACCGCGGACGGACACCTCGACGCCGTGGCCGTCGACGACCCGTGTCCCGCCTGCGGCGCGAGGGCCATCCACGCCGCGTTCGACGACGACGTGGCGACGCTGTCGTGTCACGAGTGCGACGAGTGGTACAACTCCTTCGGCTTCCCGCCGGGGACGCTCGACCAGTACGAGCCCGAGGAGTTGCCCGCCGCGTTCGACCGGTGGATGTACGCGCTGTTCCAGCGCATCACCGCGGGCTTCTGTTGGACCTGTGCCGGCCGGCTGACGGGCGAACTGAAGCCCGAGGGGGACCACCCGACGCTCGCGTGGTCCTGTGACCGCTGCGGGTCGGTGGCCCGCTCGTCGGCGGCGACGCCGCTGCTCTTCCACCCGGCGGGACAGGGCTTCCTCTACGACCACGGCGTCGACCCGAACACCACCCCGTCGTGGCGGCTGCTTACGATGGACAACCTCGACCAGGACGCCGACGGGACGGGCGCGGACGTGACGCTCCGGCTGGACGGCGAGGAGCTCCGCGGGCGCGTGGACGCGACGGGGAAGGTGGTCTCCGTCGAGCGGTCCGACCGCTGACAGAACTCGGCTTCTGTCCGGGGGAGGACAGAACTGTAATTCTGCGTTCATTTATTCCCGGAGAGGGGGAGGAGTGGGTATGCGACGACTCTTCGCGAACGGCGACTTCACCCGGCTGTTCGCCGGGCGGCTGGTGACGAACGCCGGCGACTCCATATACGGCGTGGCGGCGATGTGGCTCGTCTTCTCGCTCACGGGCTCGACGTTCTACACGGGGCTGGCGGGCATGCTGACGCTCGGGATGCAGCTGTTGCAGGCGTTCGTCGGCCCCCTCGTGGACCGGTGGCCCCTGCGGCGCACGCTCGTGGCGACCCAGGCCGCACAGGGCGTGCTCGTGCTCGCGATCCCGCTCGCTGACCACCTCGGCGTGCTGTCGGTGTGGGTCGTCCTGACCGTGATGCCGCTCGTGAGCCTGCTCAATCAGTTCACCTACCCGGCGAGTTCGGCGGCGCTGCCCCGCATCGTCGCGGACCCGGAGGACCTCACGGGCGCGAACTCGCTGTTCGCGATGACGTATCAGGGCGCGGAACTCGTCTTCAACGCCGCGGCCGGCGTGCTCGTCGCGCTCGTCGGCGCGACGGCGCTGTTCCTCGTGGACTCGGTGACCTTCGCCGCGGCCGTCGTGCTGTTCGCCGGCATCCGGGTGCCGCCGGCGGAGCGGGAGGCCGGCGACGAGGCGGGCTACCTCGCCGAACTGGTTGCCGGGGCGCGCTTCCTGCGTGGGTCGCCCGTCGTCTGGGTGCTCGGCGCCGCGGTCGTGGCGAACGGCCTGCTCGGGGCTGCGTGGCCCGTCCTCCCGGCGTTCGCGGCCGAGCGCGGCGACGCGACGCTGTACGGTCTCCTGCTGTCGGGGCTCGCCGGCGGGACGCTCGTCGGGTCGCTGCTCGCGACGCGCTTCCGGGACGTCCCCTTCGGCCGCCTGAGCGTCATCGGGTTCGGGCTGTCGGGCGTCGCGTGGCTGGCCGCGCTCCTCGTCCCCGGCACGGCGGCGACGGTGGCGCTGTTCGCGCTCGCGTTCGTCCCCGTCGGCGTCACGAACGTCGTGTCGATGACGCTCGTCCAGCGGCTGGTGCCCGAGGCGATGCTCGGGCGCGTGCTGGCCGTCCTCGGGAGCGGGACGACGGCGGCGATGCCCCTCGGCGCGTTCGTCGGCGGCGTCGCGGGCGAGGCGTTCGGCCCCGTCGCCGTGATGTACGCGGGCGGCGTCGGCTTCCTCTGGATCGTCGGGTACGTCCTCGCGGTGCCGGCGCTCCGGCGGATGCCGGCCGCGACGGCGGTGGAGGCCCCGGACGCGCCCGCCGACGACCCCGGCACGGGGCCCGCGCCGGCCGCGGCTACCAACGCTGATTAGTCCCCGTCCGCAAGCCCGGGTATGACCGTCAGACCCGCGACGCCCGAGGACGTGCCGGCGATACGCGAGGTGGCCGACGACGCGTGGTGGGACACCTACCCCGGCGTGCTCGACACCGACCGGATACGCGCGGGACTGGAGACGCTGTACGACCCCGAGTTCCTGCGCGAGGTGCTCGACGACCGCGACGACCTGCTCTTCCTCGTCGCGGAACGCGACGGCGAGGTCGTCGGCTTCGTCTCCGCCCGCCAGACGTTCGCCGACGAGGTGGAGCTGTTCACCCTGTTCGTCGCGCCCGACCGCCAGCGCGACGGTATCGGCACCGAACTGCTCGGCGCCGTCGAGGAGTCCGCGCGCGCGGCCGACGCCGAGCGCCTTCGAGCGGGCGTGCTCGCGGGCAACGCGGTCGGGCGCGCTTTCTTCGAGGGCCACGGCTTCGAGCGCGTCGAGACCGTGACGACCGAGGTCGGCGGCGAGAGCCACCCGGAGGACGTGCTCGAACGGTCGCTCGACGACACCGTTTAGACCGTTCATCGCCCTTCACGGGGGCTGAAGCGTCCGAACGGCGTTCCCCATTCATGTGGCTGTCGTCCCGAGCGGGAAGTGCGATGAAAGCCGAAGCACTCGCGGTGGCGCTGGCGGCCATGCTGACGGTGGTCGGCGGCGCGGCCGCCGTGACCGGAACCGGGGCGACGAACGCGATGACAGCCACGAACGCGGACGCGGGCGCGGCCGGCAGCGCGGACGTGGCCGCGACGTACGAGAACGGCACCGTGACGGTGACCGTGACGCGCGGCGGCGAGGCCGTCGAGAACGCCACGGTCGAGACGGCCGACGGCGAGTACACCACGGACGCGAACGGCATCGTCGTCGCGGAGAACGTCTCCGTCGGCGACGAACTCGAAGTCGAGGTGGACGGCGAGGGCTTCGACGGCGAGGTGGAGTACGTCGTCGATGACGGCGGCCTGACGCTCGTCGAGGAGGAGTACGAGTACGAGACGGCCGACGGGAACGCGGACGACCGCGAGGAGAACGCCGAGGACGGCGAGGAGAACGCCGACGATGAGGCCGAGGATAGTGATGATGAAGAGGACGAAGAGGAGGACGACGACGATGAAGAGGAGGAAGACGACGAGGAGGAAGCGGACGACGAAGATGACGACGCTGACGACGACGAGGAGGACGACGAGTAACGCCGCGACCGCGCGAACCAACGCTTAAATTTCTCGGACAGGTAGCACGGGTATGCAACACGTGACGATTCCGCAGGACCGCATCGGTGCCCTCATCGGTGCGGGCGGCGAGACGATGCGGGAGATAGAGGAACGCGCCGAGGTCCGGCTGAACATCGACTCCGAGACGGGGTCGGTCGAGATAGAGACGGTCGGCGACCCGGTGACGGGGCTGAAGGGGCCGGACATCGTGCAGGCAATCGGCCGCGGCTTCCACCCCGACGAGGCGCTCACGCTGCTCGACGAGGAGATGCGGATGTTCGACCTCGTGGACCTCGACGCCGCGACCCGGAACGCGAACGACCTCCAGCGGCAGAAGGGGCGGCTAATCGGCGAGAACGGCCGCACCCGCCAGCTGATGGAGGAGCTGTCGGGCGCGTCGGTCGTCATCTACGGGAAGACGGTCGGCGTCATCGGCGACCCCGAGGAGGTCGAGGTGGTGCGGTCGGCCGTGGAGATGATACTCGACGGCGCGCCCCACGGCGCGGTGTACTCCTTCCTCGAACGCCGCCACAACGAGATGCAACAGGAGGGGATGGGCTACCACCGCTACCCCGGCGGCGAGGGCGGCGAGGAACCCGAGGCCGACTTCGAGATAGAGACGAACCCCGACGACGGCGGCGTGGAGTTCGACGAGCCGGAGCCGTAGGGGTATTTCAACCCCGCTGTTTGTGAGCAGTTCGCATGCGAACGGATAGCGCTCCGTCGTGCGGTTTTCGCCGGGGGCGTTCAAAGACTTTATATAGAATCACGGACAATCATTCGGCTGACTATGGCTCAGCAGATGGGTAACCAGCCCCTCATCGTACTTTCGGAGGACAGCCAGCGCACCTCCGGGCGTGACGCCCAGTCGATGAACATCACGGCCGGCAAGGCCGTCGCCGAGTCGGTCCGGACGACGCTCGGGCCGAAAGGGATGGACAAGATGCTCGTGGACAACTCGGGCAACGTCGTCGTCACGAACGACGGCGTCACCATCCTCAAGGAGATGGACATCGAGCACCCCGCGGCCAACATGATCGTCGAGGTCGCGGAGACACAGGAGGACGAGGTCGGCGACGGCACGACCACCTCCGTCGTCATCGCCGGCGAACTCCTCGCGAAGGCCGAGGACCTCCTCGAACAGGACATCCACGCGACCATCCTCGCGCAGGGGTATCGCCAGGCCGCCTCGAAGGCCAAGGAGATCCTCGAGGACATCGCCATCGAGGTCGACGCCGACGACACCGAGGTGCTCGAACAGATCGCCGGCACCGCGATGACCGGCAAGGGCGCGGAGAACGCGAAGGGAACCCTCGCGACGCTCGTCGTCGACGCCATCCGTGCGGTCGCGGACGACGACGAGATAGACACCGACAACATCAACGTCCAGAAGGTCGTCGGCGGCTCGGTCCCCGACTCCGAACTGGTCGAGGGCGTCATCGTGGGCAAGGAGCGCGTCCACGAGAACATGCCCTACTTCGTCGAGGACGCGAACGTCGCGCTGCTCGACTCCCCCATCGAGGTGAAGGAGACGGAGATCGACGCCGAGGTCAACGTCACCGACCCGGACCAGCTCCAGCAGTTCCTCGACCAGGAGGAGAAGCAGCTCCGCGAGATGGTCGACCAGCTGAAGGCGGTCGGCGCCGACGTCGTCTTCTGCCAGAAGGGCATCGACGACATGGCCCAGCACTACCTCGCGCAGGAGGGCATCCTGGCCGTGCGCCGCGCGAAGAAGTCCGACATCAAGGCGCTCTCCCGCTCGACGGGCGCGCGCATCGTCTCGAACCTGGATGACATCACCGAGGACGACCTCGGCTTCGCCGGCTCCGTCGCGGAGAAGGAGATCGGCGGCGACACGAAGATCTTCGTCGAGGACGTCGAGGAGGCCAAGTCCGTGACGCTCGTGCTCCGCGGGGGCACCGAGCACGTCGTGGACGAGGTCGAACGCGCCATCGACGACTCGCTGGGCGTCGTGCGCACGACGCTGGAGGACGGCAAGGTCCTGCCCGGCGGCGGCGCGCCCGAGACCGAGCTGGCGCTCGGCCTGCGTGACTACGCCGACTCCGTCGGGGGCCGCGAACAGCTGGCCGTCGAGGCCTTCGCCGACGCCATCGACGTGATTCCGCGCACGCTCGCGGAGAACGCCGGCCTCGACCCCATCGACTCGCTGGTGGACCTCCGCTCGAAGCACGACGGCGGGGACACCACGGCGGGCCTCGACGCGTACACCGGCGAGGTCGTCGACATGGAGGAGGACGGCGTCGTCGAGCCGCTGCGCGTCAAGACGCAGGCGGTCGAGAGCGCGACGGAGGCCGCGGTCATGATCCTCCGCATCGACGACGTCATCGCCGCGGGCGACCTCGTCGGCGGGAAGACCGGCGACGACGGCGACGACGACGGCCCGGCCGGCGGCCCCGGCGGTATGGGCGGCGGCATGGGCGGCATGGGCGGTATGGGCGGCATGGGCGGCGCGATGTGACGTCGGCCGGCTAGCCACACCCACACCACCCGACCCCGGTATCGAGCGACGACCTACGACTCGCCTTCCTTCTCTTCGACCCGCTCCACGAGCACCCGCGTTACGCGGTTCTCCTCGACGCCGCGAACCGTGAGCCGCGCCTCGCCCACGGCGACCGACTCGCCGACCGCGGGCACGTCCCCGAACTCGCGGGACAGCAGGGCGGCCACGGAGCCACCCTCCACGCTCGGCAGGTCGAGGCCGAGCAGGTCGTTCACCGCGGACACGGGCGCGACCCCGCGGGCGCTGGCGCGGGTCGGCCCCACCCGCGAGACGGCCCGCGGCTCCCCCACGTCGAACACCTCCCCGACGAGTTCCTCCACGATGTCCTCGGCGGTGACGAGCCCCTCGACCGCGCCGAACTCGTCGAAGACGATGGCGAGTTCGAGCCGGCGCTCCTGGAGCTCCTCCAGCAGGTCGTCGGCGTCCCGCCCCTCGTAGGCGTGGACGACCGGGAGCAGGAGGTCGGAGAGCGGCGTCCCGGGCTCGGCGTCCACGAGGTCGCGGAGGTCGACGTAGCCGACGACCCGCTCGTCGTCGCGCCGCACCGGGAGGCGGTTGACGCGCTCGGCGGCACAGCGTTCGACGGCTTCCCCCGCCGTGGCGCCCTCGTCGATGGCAACGATGTCGGCCCGGGGCACCATCACCTCGCGCACCTCGACGCCGTCGAACCGGAACACCCGGTCGATGAGCGCCCGCTCGTCCGCGTCCACGACCCCGGCCTCGGCGGCGGCCCCGACGAGCGCGGCCAGTTCCTCGCGGGTGACGTACGGACGCTCGATGTCGCGCGCGCCGCCGACGAGCCGCCGGATTCCCTCGTTCGCGGCGTCGAACGCGGTGACGACGGGCGACAGCGCCGTCCCGACCAGCGATATCGGGCGAGCGACCCGGCGCGCCACCGCCTCGGCGTTGCCGACCGCGTAGCTCTTCGGGACGATCTCGCCGAACAGCAGGACGAGGACGCTCACCACGAGCGTGGCCGCGAGCGTCCCGACCCCGGCGTCGAACCGAGCGACGAACACCGCCGTCGTCAACGACGCGACGGCGATATTGACGACGTTGTTGCCGACGAGGACGGTGACGAGCAGGCGGTGCGGGTCGTCGAGCAGGCGGGCGAGCGTCGCCGCGCCGGGCGCGTCGGACTCGGCCATCGCCGTGATTCGGTGCGATTCGAGCGAGAATATCGCCGTCTCGCTGCCGGAGAAGAAGGCGCTCGCCGCGAGCAGGCCGACGACGGCGACCGCGGCGACCGGTTCGGTGACCATACCGGCCGCTCGCCGGGGGGCACCAAGGATGTACGGGAAGGGACGCTCAGTCGTCGGCGGTCAGCGGCTCCTCGACCGGCTCGCCGCTCGCCTTCTCGGCCTCCTCGGCCTCCGCCTCCTCCTTCTTGGCCTTGATCTTCTTCATGCGGAAGATCTCCTCGCGCTCCTGCTCCTCCAGCTTCTGCTCGATGTACTCCTGGGCGTCGTAGAGGTCGGGCAGGAGCTTGAACTCCAGCGCGTTGACGCGCCGCTTCGTCTTCTCGATCTCCTCCAGCATCTCCTTCATCGCCGTCTCCACCTCGGCGGCGAGGATGATGGTTTCGAGCAGCTCCTCGTAGGCGTCGGCGGCCTCGTCGATGCGCGCGCTCGTGCCGAGCACGCCGTAGCCGCGCTCGTCGAGCCCCTTCCTCACCTTCGAGGACTCGATCTGCGGCACGACGACGCCCATGATGTTGCGCGGCTCGGAGGTGATCTCCGGGTGCTCCTTCAGCGCGGAGGCCGCGCCGCGGACCGCCACGTCCCCCTCCATCGCGCGGGCCATGTTGATGGCGCGCTGCGCGCGGTTGTACTGGTCGTCGACGTTCTCGCGGACCTCCTTGGCCTGGTCGAGGATGTCCATGAACTCCATGATGAGGCCGTCGCGCTTCTGTTCGAGCGTGTCGTGGCCCCGCTCGGAGAGCTCGATGCGATCCTCGATCGCCATCAAGTTCTTCCGGGTGGGTTTGACGTCGTTGGCCATTTGCGTGTGGCTTGCTCCGCGAGGGAGTTAGTCGTTTCCTTCCCCCCGCGAGCGGGTCGCCACGGCCACCTCGCGGCCGTCCGCGACCGCGGGGTCGGTGGGTGCGGGTATCGCCCCGGCGTCGGCCGCGACGACCGCGTCGAACAGCGAGGCGAGCGACCGGACCGTGTCGGCGTCGGTCGCCGCCGGGTCGAGGTGGACGTGGACGTTGACGCCGGCGTCCCACAGCCGCCCGAGCAGCTCGTTACAGAAGCGGTAGGCGTCGGCCTCGTCGATGTACTGGAGGAGCGTCGTGAACGAGTCGAAGCAGAACACCCCGGTCCCCGCTATCGGGAACGCCTCCGAGAGGGCGATCTGCATCCCGGTGAGGTCGTCGGGCCCCGTCGTCGTCACGCGGTCGCCGCCCTCGCCGGTGCCCGACGCGTCGACCACGAGGGCCTCCGCCGGCTCACCGCCCATCGCCGACTCGGCGTGGGCGAGCCACTCCCCGCCCGAGCGGTCGTAGCTCACGGCCAGCGCCGTCGTCTCCGCGGGCGCGTCGCGAGCGAGCAGCGACGCGCAGGCCGCGTCCTTCGCGTCCGAGAGCCCGCCGGCGAGAACGAGAACGCTCCGCGCGCTGTCGAGCACGTCGACCAGTGGCGGAGCGTCCGTCATCGTCGCTATGTACGGCGCGGCGGCGTAAAGAAGGCGGGTGCCGGAGTCAGTCCGCGGCGACTTCCTCGGCGACGTCGTCGAGGTAGTACTCCTCGATGAGCTCCTCGTCGATACGGTTCAGCTCGGCCTTCGGGAACATCGACAGCAGCTCCCAGCCGAGGTCGAGCGTCTCGTCGATGGACCGGTTCCGGTCGAAGCCCTGGTCGACGAACTCCTCCTCGAACCGCTCGGCGAAGTCCAGATAGCGGTTGTCGCGCTCGGACAGCGCCTCGCGGCCGACGATGTTCACCAGGTCGCGGAGGTCCTCGCCCTCCGCGTACGCGGCGTACAGCTGGTCGGACACGTCGGCGTGGTCCTCGCGGGTGAGGCCCTCGCCGATACCGTCGTCCATCAGCCGCGACAGGCTCGGCAGCACGTTCACCGGGGGCTGGACGCCCTGGCTGTGCAGGTCGCGGTCGATGTATATCTGCCCCTCCGTGATGTAGCCGGTCAGGTCCGGAATCGGGTGGGTGTCGTCGTCGCCGGGCATCGTGAGGATGGGAATCTGCGTGACGGAGCCGTCACGGCCCTCGATGCGGCCGGCCCGCTCGTACAGCTGTGCGAGGTCGGTGTACATGTAGCCGGGGTAGCCACGGCGGCCCGGCACCTCCTCGCGGGCGGCACCGATCTCGCGGAGCGCCTCGCAGTAGTTCGTCATGTCCGTCAGGATGACGAGGACGTGGTAGTCCTTCTCGAAGGCGAGGTACTCCGCCGTGGTGAGCGCGAGCCGCGGCGTGACCGTCCGCTCGACGGCGGGGTCGTCCGCGAGGTTCATGAAGACGACCGAGCGCTCCAGCGCGCCGGTGCGCTCGAAGTCCTGCATGAACTCGTTTGCCTCCTCCTGGGTGATACCCATCGCGCCGAAGATGACGGCGAACTCCGAGTCGCCCTCGCCGCCGGCGTCCTCCTCCGGCACGGTCGCCTGTCGGGCGACCTGCAGCGCGAGGTCGTTGTGCGGCAGCCCCGACGCCGAGAAGATGGGGAGCTTCTGTCCGCGCACGAGCGTGTTCATGCCGTCGATCGAGGACACGCCCGTCTGGATGAACTCCTCCGGGTACTCGCGGGCGGTCGGGTTGATGGCCGCCCCGACGATGGGGCGCTCCTCCTCCGGCTCGATGTCCGGGCCGCCGTCGATGGGCTCGCCCGAGCCCGAGAGGACGCGGCCGAGCAGTTCCTCCGTCAGCGGCATCTGGAGCGTCTCCCCGAGGAAGCGCACGGACGACTGCTTGTCGATGCCCGAGGTCCCCTCGAACACCTGGATCGCCACGTACTTGCTCGTCGATTCGAGCACCTGTCCGCGGCGGACGTCGCCGTTCGGCGTCTCGATCTCGACGATCTCGTCGTAGCCGACGGGCTCGTCGACCTCGGCGAACACCAGCGGTCCGCTGATCTCCGTGATGGTCTTGTATTCCTTCTGCATCGTCAGTACTTCTCCTCCAGCTGTGCCGCGATGTTCGATTCGAGCTCGTCGATGAACTCGTGGTAGTCCTCGGCCGTCCCCATGCGGTTCAGGCGCGGGGCGGCGTCGATGTCCTGTATCTCCTCGACCGGAACGCCCGCTTCGAGCGCCTCGAACGCCTCGTCGTTGAACGTCTTGATGGCGCCGAGCATCCGGTAGGTCTTCTCCGGTTCACAGTACGTGTCCACGTCGTGGAACGCGTTCTGCTGGAGGTACGCCTCGCGGAGGTAGCGGGCCACTTCGAGCGTGAGCTGCTGGTCCTCCGGCAGGGCGTCCTTGCCGACGAGCTGGACGATCTCCTGGAGCTCGTTCTCCTCGTCGAGCGTGTCGACGGCCCACTGGCGCCGCTCGGGCCAGTCGTCCGCGACGTTGTCCTTGAACCACGGGTCGAGCTGGTCCTGGTACAGCGAGTAGGACTCGTTCCAGTTGATGGAGGGGAAGTGGCGACGCTCGGCGAGGTCGGCGTCGAGCGCCCAGAACGTCTTCACGATACGCAGGGTGTTCTGCGTCACCGGCTCGGAGAAGTCGCCGCCGGGCGGCGACACCGCGCCGATGACGGAGATGGAGCCCTCCGTCCCGTTGATGTTCTGGAACTTGCCGGCCCGCTCGTAGAACTCCGAGAGGCGGGCGGCGAGGTACGCCGGGTACCCCTCCTCGCCGGGCATCTCCTCCAGCCGGGAGGAGATCTCGCGCATGGCCTCGGCCCACCGGGAGGTGGAGTCGGCCATCAGCGCCACGTCGTACCCCATGTCGCGGTAGTACTCCGCGATGGTGATACCCGTGTAGACGCACGACTCGCGCGCCGCGACGGGCATGTTCGACGTGTTGGCGATGAGGCAGGTCCGGGACATCAGGGGGTTGCCCGTGATGGGGTCCTCCAGCTCCGGGAAGTCCTCGATGACCTCCGTCATCTCGTTGCCACGCTCGCCGCAGCCGACGTAGACGACGATGTCCGCGTCGGCCCATTTGGCGAGCTGGTGCTGGGTGACCGTCTTCCCGGAGCCGAACGGCCCCGGAATCGCGGCCGTCCCGCCCTTCGCGATGGGGAACAGCCCGTCGAGGATGCGCTGGCCCGAGACGAGCGGCGTCGTCGGGGTCTCCTTCTCGGCGGTCGGGCGCGGCTCGCGCACCGGCCACTCCTGACGCATGGCGATCTCCTCGCCGTTCTCGAGGGTGACGACGGCCTCGTCGACGGTGAACGCGCCCTCGCGGGCCTCCTCGACCGTGCCGCCCTCGTAGCCCGGCGGGACGAGCACCTTGTGGTCGATCTGCACCGTCTCCTCGACGACGCCGACCACGTCGCCCGAGGCGACCTCGTCGCCCGCGGAGACGGTCGGCTCGAAGCCCCACTCCTTCTCCAGGTCGATACCCGGCGCGTCGACCCCGCGGTCGAGGAACGCGCCCATCTGCTCTTCGAGCACGTCGAGCGGGCGCTGGACGCCGTCGTAGATGGAGTCCAGCATCCCCGGCCCGAGGTCCACGGAGAGCGGCTCCCCGGTGTTCTCGACGGGTTCGCCCGGCGCGACGTCCGAGGTCTCCTCGTACACCTGGATGGTGGTGATGTTGCCTTCTATCTCGATGACCTCGCCCATCAGCCCCTCGTCGCCCACGTAGACGACGTCGTTCATCTTGGCTGCGAGGTCCGTGGCGGTCACGACCGGACCGCTCACGCTCTCGATGACGCCGTCTTGCTCGGCGTCCGTCTGTGTTGCTTGGCTCATGTTATTCGTCCTCGTCGTCCATCAGGTCGATACCGATGGCGCGCTTGATCTGCTCGCGGAGGCCGCCCGCGGCGGCACCGCCGCCCAGCGTCACGAGCACCGGTTCGACGCTCGTCTCGACCTCCCGGCGGACGGTCCGCGAGAGGTGGTCGAGGTCGTCGTCGTGCATCACGACGATGCCGACGCCCTCGTCCGCGAGCATCTCCTCGACGGCGTCGTCGAGGCGCTCGGCCTTCTCGTCTTCGGCCACGTTCGCGAAGCGGCGAACGCCGGCCAGCCGGAAGCCGGTCGTGAAGTCCGGGCTCCCGACGACTCCGATCTCCTGGCTCATTGTACCACCAGCTCCGCCTCTATCTCCTCGGCGTCGAGGCCGGCCTCGCGCCCGCGGGCGATGGCCCGGATGTTGTCCACCTCGCGCTCCTTCGCGAGCACGTAGGCGAGCACCGGACACACCGACAGCGGGTAGCGGTTCGACAGCGTGTCGGAGTACTCCAACAGCGCCGCGTCGAGCGCGTGCTCGAACCCGATGAGGTCCTCGGCGTCCGCGAGTCCGTCCAGCGCCGCGTCCAGTTCGTCGCCGTACGTCGACTCGCGGACCCGGGCGACCAGTTCGTCCGGGTTCGCGGCGAGCTGGCGCAGCTCCGTCGCGGCGAACAGCCGACCGCCGTCGATGTAGAACTCGGCGGGGTCGATGTCCGCGCCCGACCGCGAGATGCGCAGCGCGTTCCGGAGGTTCCGGAAGTCGATCTCCGCGCGCAGGAACTGGATGTACAGCTCCTCGGCGTGGTTCGGCTCGTTCGGGAGGTTCCCCATCAGCTCCGCGTAGTAGGCGCGGTCCACGGCGTTCTCCAGCGGCACCAGCACGCCCATCTCCTCGTACAGCTCGTAGGCGTCGGCCGCCGCGTCGCCGAATATCGTTCCGTCGAGCTGCTCGACGACCGCCTCGATGGACGAGGCGTTGACGAGCCGCGAGAGGAACGCGTCGGAGAACTCCCCGGCGCCGATGAGGTCGTCCTCGATCTCCGCCGTGGAGGCCCCGGAGTAGAGCCCCCGGAGCGTCGTCTTCACGTTCCACGCGTCGAACTTCCGCAGGTACCGGACGACGTAGTCGTACAGCTTCCCGTCGGCCCACTCCAACAGGTCGTCGAAGTGTTTGGCGAGGTTCCGGTTCAGGGCGTACTCGATGAGGTCGACCCCGGAGAAGCGAGCGCCGAGCTCGTTCATCTCGGTCTCGTACTCCGTCTCCTCCATGAACCGCGCGATCTCGCCGGGACCCATCCGCACCAGCTTGCGGTAGTCGTCCTCGTCGAACAGCTTCGCCCGACGGGCGCGCACCCTCGCGGTGACGTACTCGTAGTTCGTGGCTCCGTCCGGTTCGACCCTCATCGTTCCTCGAAGAGCCGCTCGGAGATGTCCCGGAGGTTCTCCTCCCAGACCTCTTCGAGCACGGAGTCGAAGGTGTTGTTCACGCGAACGCGCGAGCCCTCGGCCTCGACGACGACGCCGCCGAGACAGTCGTACTCGCCGGCGTACTCGAAGCCGTCGTAGTCGCCGAGCACGTCGCCGAGCAGTTCCTCGTCGGCGGCGCGCCCGTAGACGAGCACGCTGTCGGCATCGGCGAACTCCGCGGCCGCGGCGTCGAGCAGCGACCGCGTCAGCTCCTCGCGCTCCTCGCCGTCGATGTCGGCGACGGCCGCCTCGACACGCTCGTGGACGTCCTGCAGCGCCTCACGGCGGGCTTCGAGGCGCGCCTGCTTCGCCTCCAGCTTCGCCGAGGAGAGCCGCTGTTCGCGCTCCTGTTCTATCTCCTGTGCTACTTCCCGCTCGGCGTCGGCGACGATCTCCTCGGCGTCGGCCTCCGCCTCCGAGACGATCTCCTCCGCGCGGCTCTCGCCGTCCGCACGCATCTCCTCCGCACGCGCGCGGGCATCGTCCCGGATGTCCTCTACGACCGTATCAAGGCTCATTAGTTGGAAAAGGGAGGTGGCTTTCAGCCCAGCGTCAGGAAGACGACGACGAGCGCGAGGATGACGAGCGTCTCCGGAAGCACGGTCAGGATGAGCCCCCGACCGAACAGGCTCTCGTCCTCGGCCATCGCGCCGACCGCGGCCGCACCGATGCCGCGCTCCGCATAGCCCGAACCGAGCGCCGCGAGACCGACGGCGAGCGCGGCCATCCCGGTGGAGGTGATTGCGGGACCCGAGCTCTGCAGGACAGGTGCGATACTGTTGAACATCGTAGTGGCGGTGTCGAACATTGTTGTTTCCGAACGGGCCAAACTCGGCGTAGGCAACCCATAAAACTTCCCAAACGCGTTCACGAGAGGCTCATGCGGCCGTCTACCGAGCGTCGCGACTAAAGGCGAGAGAACCGGAGGTTTCGGGGCGGAGAGGTTACTCGTCGGCCGTGAAGCGCCGCTCGTAGCCGAACGGCTCGTAGTCGCGGCCGCCGCCCTCGTAGAACTTCCCGAAGAACTCCACGTACTCCAGACGCACCGCCTGCAGACCGGCCGAGGTGACGCCGAGCACCAACACGAGCAGGTGACCGAGCACCAACACGAGGATGCCGGCGAGCCCGCCGAGCACCAGCCCGACGGCGCCCTCCGCGTTCAACAGCCCGGAGAAGATGACCTCCTCCGCGGCCCGCGCGGCGGCGAGTTCCTCGCCGCTTGCGAAGAAGATCAGGTGGTACTCCCCGTCGTGGAAGTACGCCCCGAAGACGAGCAGGTTGACCGCGAGCGCCATGCCGGCCTTCGCCAGCAGCACCGCGGCGATACGGGTGTAGGAGACGACGTGGCCGAAGCCCTGCGTGATGGACTCGACCAGGCCGATGCCGCCCTCCGCGGCGACGACGAGCGCGAGGCCGATGGCCACGACGACCAACACGAGGTCGATGACGATGCCGCCCACCGGGAGGGCGAACAGGTCGATGGTCTCGAAGCCGCTGAAGCCGAGCGGGATGGCGATGGCCTCCGAGGTGATGGTCTCGCCGGTCACCGGGTTCGTCTGCCCGGCCCGCGCGAAGACGCTGTACATGAACGCCGGCTTGGCGCTCAGCGCGGTCTCCGAGAGCACCCACACCCACAGGCTGACCGTGAACACGATCCACGAGCCGCTCTCCATGAACGCCTCGCGGACGCCGTGCGAGAGGTTGTTGACGAAGTCGAAGACGCGACCCACCACGAGGTGGACGACCCCGACCACGAGCGACAGGAGCAGCCACGCCTGCGCGTACACCAGGTAGTACGGCTGGAGCCCCTTGTGTATCGGCGCGCTCCCGCTCGGGTAGAGCAGGTAGCCGAGCTGGTGGAGCCCGAAGAACTCCCCGTACAACACGCCGAATATCGCCGTGAACAGGCCGGCCAGCACCGCGACGCCGCCCAGCGACCGGACCATGTCGGAGTCGAACCGGCGCATCAGCGCGTAGCCGATCCCCATGTACAACAGCCCGTAGCCGAGGTCGCCGATCATGAAGCCGAAGAACACCGGGAAGGTGAGGAACAGGACCACCGTCGGGTCGAGCTCCGAGTACTTCGGCTTGTTCAGGACGTTCACGAGCGCCTCGAACGGGCCGACGATGCCGCCGTTGCTCTGGACGACGGGCGGCGTGCCGCCGCTCATCGCCGTCTCGGCGGTCGCGTGTCCGCCGTCCGTCGCGACCTCCTCGTCGCCGCCGTCGGCGGCGACCGCGTCCCCACCGGCGCCGCCGTGTGCGGCGTCGTCGGCCGGGCCGGTCGCGAAGCCGTGTTCGTCGTAGTCGGCGCGTTCGAGTTCCTCGACCGCGACGTGGTCGCCGACCTCGTCCTGGAGCCCCTCGGCGAGGTCCACGAAGCGGTCGGTCGGGAGCCACCCCTCGGCGACGAAGGCGTTCTCCGTCGTCGCGAAGGAGAGCGGCGCCTCGCGCTTCTGCACCTCGACCGAGAGCTGTTCTTCGGCCGCGAGCAGGAAGCCGCCGACCTCCTCGCGCAGGTCGGCGAGGTCATCCTCGACGTCCTCCAGGTCGGATTCGAGGTCGCGCTTGCGGGCGCGGAGCTCCTCGACGTACCCCTCGGGGTCGGCGTCCGCCTCCGGTATCTCGACGCTCGTGAAGTCCGCGCCGACGAGCGCGTCCTCCAGCGCCGCGTCGCCCGGGTAGGCGAAGACGGCGAGCGTCCCCTCCTCGCCGAATATCTGGTGACGCTCGACGCCGTCGGTGTCGACGAGCGCGCGCCGGACGGCGTCGCGGTCGCCCTCGCCGACTTCGACGGCGAGCGACTCGTAGCCCTGCAGGAGGTCGAGGTCGATACCGAGCTCGACGAACGGCTCGACGGCGTCGAGGTCCTCCTCGACGGCGCGCAGGTCGTCCCTCAGCTCGTCGCGCCGGTCGTCCAGCGCGTTGACCCGCTCGCGGACGTCGGCCAGCTCCGCGGCCAGCTCCTCGTCGTCGAGCACGCGGGTCGGCCCGTCGTACTCGTCGGCGTCGACGTCGAGGATGCTCTCCAGCGAGCGGACGGTGACGAGCTTCTCGGAGGCGGCGTCGGCGCCCTCCTCGGGCGCGCCGGGCTCGAAGCCCTCCCATTCCCCGTCGTAGTCGGTCATGTCGAACAGACGGAGGTCGTGGACGGCCTCGACGACGTCGTCCATGACGCCCTTGGATCCCGTCACCGAGACCCGGCTCATCCGTTCAGGTCTGAGCATGCACCGCCTCCGTGAACAGGTCGAGCACGTCCTCGACCACCTCCTCCTCGCGGTCCTCGGCGCGGTTGTGGAGCTTCTCGCGCTCCGCCTCGCCCTCCGCGAGCAGTTCCTCGACCTCGGCGGATATCTCCTCGCGGGCGTCGGCGAGCCGGTCCTCCTTCAGCTCGCTCGCCTCCTCGCGGGCGTTCTCGCGTATCTCCTCGGCCTCGCGGCGGGCCTCGGTGATGCGGTCGTCGCGCTCCTCCTCCGCCTCGGCGATGATCTCGTCGGCCTCCTGCTCGGCCTCCTTGATCCGGTCTAGAACCTCTGGCCTCGCCATATTCGTATCACGCGGGGATTGGACGACAGCATATATGGTAGTTGCGAAAAGCGCGGGGCGAGCGACGCGAGGCCCGCGGAGCCGTGAGCGGCATCGCCGCGAACGAGGTGCGGCGAGCGACGCGAGCCGCACGGACGGCGAACCGGCGGAGCACCCCCCGAATCCGTGAAACTATGACCGTCCGGACCCAAGACGGCGCCGATGGGCATCCTGGAGAACAAGGCGCGCGCGCGGCTGTTCTACAAGTACTTCTCGAACCTCTACGACACGGTGAACCCGTTCATCTGGAACGAGGAGATGCGCGACGAGGCGCTGGAGTGGTTCGACGTCGGGCCGGGCGACCGCGTGCTCGACGTGGGCTGTGGCACCGGCTTCGCCACGGAGGGCATCCTCCAACACACCGACGACGTCCACGGGCTGGACCAGTCCGACGGCCAGCTGTCGAAGGCGTTCGCGAAGTTCGGCCGCGACGGCGACGTGCGCTTCTACCGCGGCGACGCCGAACGGCTCCCGTTCCGCGACGACGCGTTCGACGCGCTGTGGTCGTCGGGCTCCATCGAGTACTGGCCCGACCCGGTCGCGGCGCTGCGGGAGTTCCGCCGCGTCACGAAGCCCGGCGGCACCGTCCTCGTCGTCGGCCCGGACTACCCCGACTCGGCCGTGTTCCAGAAGCTCGCGGACGCAATCATGCTGTTCTACGACGAGGCGGAGGGCGACCGCATGTTCACGGAGGCCGGCTTCGAGGAGTTCGACCACCACATCCAGCAGCGCAAGCCCGGCACGCCCCGCGCCATCACGACCGTCGCGACCGTCCCCGCGACGGAGGAGGCGAGCGACGACGAGCCGGTCGCGGCTCAGTCCTGAACGGTCGTCGAGACGCGCGCCGCGCGGATTCCTCCCGACCACACCTCGACCGTGAGCCGAGCGCCAGCCCGGAGCGCCGGGTCGTTCGTCCCCGCCACGCGCAGGGTCGCGCGCTCGCCCGCGGTCCACGTCCCCTCGGCGGCGGCGTTGAACGGCCCGCCCGGCGCGCCCCGGTAGCCCGCCGCGCCGACGAACGGTACCGGCGGCTGGTAGGTCAGTGGCTCCCCGTCCACGGAGAGTTCGAGACGGAGGTCCCCGACCGCGAGCGGCGCGCCCCCGCGGTGGAGCAGCGTCACGCGGCCGTCGTCTGTCGCGGTCACGGAGAGCGCGGCCGTCGGGGCGGGGTCCGGCGGCGCGACCGAGAGGGCGGCCGCGCCGACCGCGGCGCTCGCGGCGACGGTGACGGCGACGAGACAGACGAGGCCGACGAGGGGGGAGAACGCGCGCTCTCTGCGTGCGGACACGCGGGGGGTGGCCGCGCGCCGGTATCTAAACGTTCGTGACGCTGGCGGTGACGTTCCCGTCGCCCGTCTCCGCGGTCACGACGAAGGTTCCCCGCGGCGCGACGGTCCAGAGGCCGTCGCCGCCGGTCGTCCCGAGCGTGTCGCCGTTGAGCGTCACCGTCGCGTCCACGCGCTCGCCGGTGGTCGCGTTCCGCACCTCGACGGCGAGCGGGCCGTCCGCGTGGGTCCCCCGGAGCGTCAACAGGAGCCCGTCGTCGGTCGCGTTAGCGAGCACGCGCGTCGGGAGCGTCGAGACGTCCTGCCGCTGGACCTCGTAGAACACCTCGTCGGTGCTGGCGTCGTAGTACACCACGAGGTCGCGGTCGCTCACCGTCCCCTGCGGGTGGTTGATGGCGATTCCGTACACCCCGGCGTTGAGGTAGTACGGCTCGCTCGTCAGCACGGTGTCGGTCGGCGGGTCGGTGCCGAACACCCACGGGTAGAGTTCCTCCATGCGGTCGCGGAACGTATCGAGGGTGATGGGCCGGTCGGAGAAGCTGTCGTCGAAGCCGTCGCGGTACAGCGCCTCGCGGACGTACTGCGTCGAGAAGTCGCCCTCGGCGACCGTCGAGAGCACCAGCCCGTTCCCGGAGGCGACGACGTACACCCGCGCGGACTCGCCCTCGGTGCGGAGCGCCGAGGCGACGCGGTCGCGGACCGGCCCCTGCAGCGGGATGATACGCGACTTCAGCCGGGCTATCTCGGTCGGCGGCACCGGCGTGCCGACCGCCCGGTCGTAGGTGTACAGCTGATTGACCGTCGTTTCGAGCGCGCGCGCGGCCGTGTGAACGGCGACGAGTTCGCGCAGCAGCCCGCCGGCCGAGAGGTCGCCGGCGACGTACGACGACAGCGCCGTCTCCTGTCGCGACTCCAGTTCCGTCAGCCGCTCGTCTATCTCCGTCGCGGTGGTCTCGACCACGCGCCGGCGTTCCTCGTCGGTCTCGGCCGCGGCGAACTCCTCGCGGAGCTCGACGGTGACGTAGCGGCCGTGGATACGCGCCGTCTGGGCGGCGGTGGAGCCGGCTACGTCCAGCCGGGCGGTGTAGAAGTCGCTCGTCCGGTCGTCGCCCGCGGGGAGGACGAGCCGGGCGGTCGTGTTGTCCGCCGGCTCGACGGGCTGAACCGGCGCGACGGCGTCGGCCGCGTCCGTCGGAGCGGCGGCGAGCGGGAGGGCGGCCGCCGTGGACGCCAGGAGGACACACAGCGCGAGCGCGAGGGCGACGAGCCGGAGGGCGCCGACCTCGCCCGCGGTGTCCGCGGAGGGGCGGGGAGGACCGAGCATACCGGCCCGTGCGGCCGGCACCGGTAAAAATCCGCCCCTCCGTCCCCGTGCTCGGGCGGGGAGTCGGGACCGAACGAACCCACGAGCGGCCGCGAGACGTTTCACGCGGCCCGGAGACGCGTCCGATGGAAAGCGTTTTGCTGGAGGCAGGCCCAGCCGGGGGTATGCGGTATGGGCCGCGGCTCGCCCTCCTGTGTCTGCTCCTGCTCGCGGTCGCCGCCCCGCTCGCCGCCGTCGGGCCGACAGCGGCGGGAACGGTACAGGAGACGAACGGGACGCTCGCCCCCGAGTCCACGACGCTGACCGTCCAGTTGCGGACGGACGGCGACGCTCGATGGACCGTGAGCACGGCCTTCGTCCTGCGCGACGGGAACGACTCGCGCGCCTTCGACCGGCTCGCGGCCGACTTCGAGGCGGGCAACGCCGACGTGGTGTACGACGCGACCGCCTTCGAGTCCGCCGCCGCCGCGGCGAGCGACGAGACGGGCCGCGCGATGTCGATAGAGGACGTCGGCTACGCCGCCGACCGGAACACGACGGACAACGTCACCGTCGGGCGGCTCTCGATGAGCTTCGAGTGGACGAACTTCACCGAGGAGAGCGGGACCCGACTCCGCGTCGGCGACGCGTTCAACACGAGCGACGGGACGTGGCTCCCGGGCCTGACGAGCCGACAGACGCTCGTCGTCCGGCCGCCGGCGGGCTACAGCGTCGAGACGGCCCCGGTCGCGCCGCGCGACGGCGTCCTCCGCTGGGAGGGTCCCCGTTCGTTCGAGCCGGGCTACCTCGGCGACATCGTCTACACCGGCGAGACGCCGACCGAGACGGCCACCCCCTCTCCGACCCCGAACGGCCCGAACGAGGGCGGCCTGGGACCGCTCGAACTCGTCGGCGGCGGCCTGCTCGTCCTGGCGGCGTTCGCGCTCGGGGGGTACGCGCTCGCCCGGCGCGACGGCGACCCGTTCGGCGGGGCGACCGACGACGACACCCCCGACGGCGGCGCCGGCGCGGCGGCCACCGGCGGGAACGACGACGGCGGGACGGCGGCCGCGGCCGCCACGGGTGCCGTGGCCGACGACGAGCCGGACTTCGACCTGCTCTCCGACGAGGAGCGCGTCGAGTACCTCCTCGAACGCAACGGCGGCCGGATGAAGCAGGCCACCATCGTCGAGGAGACGGGCTGGTCGAACGCGAAGGTGTCACAGCTGCTCTCGGCGATGGACGAGGCCGGCCGGGTGAACAAGCTCCGGATCGGCCGCGAGAACCTCATCTCGCTGCCCGGCGAGGACGTCGCCGAGCTCGGGACCGACCGCGACTGACCCGCCGCCCCGGCGCCGTCGCACGACGAACGGACGGCCGGTTTCGCAGCGTTCGGAAACGTTTAACCCCGAACCGCCTTCATTTGGAACCGAGAACTATGAAGATACTTGTCACCGTAAAGGAGGTGGCACAGGTCGACGACGAGTTCGAGATCGACGGACTCGACGTCGACGAGCGCTACCTCGAATACGACCTCAACGAGTGGGACGACTACGCCGTCGAGGAGGCCGTCCAGCTGTCGGAGGCGAACGACGACGTGGAGGTCGTCACGGTCACCGTCGGCCCGGAGCGCAGCGAGGAGACCGTGCGGATGGCGCTCGCGAAGGGCGCGGACCGCGCGCTGCGCGTGTGGGACGACACCCTCGCCGGCGCCGAGTTCCTCGACGTCTCGACGAAGGCCGAACTGCTCGCCGCCGTCGTCGAGGAGGAGGACCCGGACCTCGTTCTCAGCGGCGTACAGGCCGACGACGACTCGTTCGGCGCGACGGGCGTCGCGCTCGCCGAGCGCGTCGGCTTCGAGTGGGCCGCGGTCGTCAACGACCTCGACCACGACGCCGACGCGAACGTCTCGAACGTCCGCCGCGAACTGGAGGGCGGCGTCGAGGAGCTGACCGAGGTGGAGGGCCCCGCCGTGCTCACCATCCAGACGGGTATCAACGAGCCGCGCTACGCCTCGCTCCGCGGTATCCGGCAGGCACAGCGCAAGCCGCTCGACGTGCTCGGGCTGGACGACCTCGGCCTCGACGACTCGGTCGTCGAGTCGCCGGTGGCGCTCACCTCGATGTACGAACCCGAGTCCGAGGGCGACGCCGTCGTCTGGGAGGGCTCCGCCGAGGAGACCGCCGGGGAACTGGCGACGTTCCTCCGCGAGAAGGGGGTGGTCGAGGGATGACCGTCCTCGCAGTGACGGAACACCGCCGCGGCGAACTTCGCGACCCCTCCTTCGAGGTCGTCACCGCGGGTCGGGAACTCGCCGACGCGCTCGGCACCGACCTCCACCTCGCCGTCATCGGCGGCGACGTCGAGGGCTTCGCCGACCGCCTGAACCGCGAGGGCGTCGACGCCATCCACACCGTCGCGGAGGGCGAGGAGTTCAACCACGACGTGTACACGCAGGCGGTCACCGCGATGGCCGAGGCGCACGACCCCGACGCCGTGCTGATGGCGAACACCGTCAACGGGCTGGACTACGCGCCGGCCGTCGCCGGCGCGCTCGACCGCCCGCTCGTCACGGACGCCGTCGCGTTCGACGCCGACGGCACCCTCGAAGTGACCCGCGAGCAGTACGGCGGCAAGGTCGAGACCACCGTCGAGGTGGACGCCGACCGCTTCGCGCTCACCATCCGGCCGGCCGAGTGGCCCGCCGCCGAGGGGACGGGCGACGCCGAGATCGCCGAGTTCGACTTCGACCTCGACGAGTCGGCCGTCCGCTCCGACGTGAAGGGGTTCGAGGAGGTCGGCGCCGGCGACGTGGACATCTCCGAGGCCGACGTGCTCGTCTCCATCGGGCGCGGCATCGAGGAGGAGGACAACCTCCCGCTCGTGGAGGCGCTCGCCGACGCGCTCGGCGCGACGCTGTCGTCGTCGCGACCCATCGTCGACAACGGCTGGCTGCCGAAGAACCGGCAGGTCGGCCAGTCCGGGAAGGTCGTCACGCCGGACGTGTACATCGCCATCGGCATCTCCGGGGCGGTCCAGCACGTCGCCGGCATGAAGGGCTCCGACACCATCATCGCGGTGAACACGGACCCGAACGCCCCCATCATGGACATCGCCGACTACGCCATCGTCGACGACCTGTTCGACGTGGTTCCCGAACTCATCGAGGAGTTCGGCGGCGAGGCGCCGTAACCGGACTCAGTTCCCGTCGTCCCCTTCTTTCGCGTCGTCCAGTGCGACTATCAGCGCCCACGCCGGCGGGAGGAGCGCGCCGACCGCGGCGACCCCGAGCGCGAGGAGCGCGAGGACGCCGACGCCGGTCGTCAGGAGGACGTACGCGACCGCGACGCCGACGATACAGGCCGGCGAGCGGGTGAGCAGCGTCTCGCCGAACGACTTCAGCCGCGGCCGGTCCGTCCGGTAGCCCGTGAAGTAACACGTCGCGCCGAGGAGGACGTAGGAGAGGCCGACGCCGAGGCCGCCGAGGACGAGCGCGAAGGGGAACGCGTACACGCCCGGACTCGGCGCGGAGGGGGCGTCAATCCGGCGGTTCCCCGCCGTTCCGTCACCTACTTGCGCCGCCGACGCCTTCGTTACGGCAATGGAGTATCTGGAGCGCCGACGCGAGCGCATCGAGGACCGGCTGGAGGCGGTCCTCGCCGACGTGGAGCCGGAGCGTCTGCGCGGACAGGTCGAGCACGTGTCGCTGTCGGGGGGAAAGCGCGTCCGCCCGACGGTCACCATGCTCGCCTGCGAGGCGGCGGGCGGCGACCCGGACGGCGACGCCGTGGACTTCGGCGTCGGCATCGAACTCGTCCACAACGCCTCGCTCGTCGTGGACGACATCATCGACGAGTCGGAGCTGCGCCGCGGCGCGACGGCCGCCCACGCCGAGTACGGCCACGGCCCGGCCATCATCGCCTCCGACGGCCTGCTCGGGGAGGCGTTCGCGCTGTTCTCGCGCGACGAGCGCGCCATGGAGGTCGTCGCCGACGCGATGGTCGAACTCGGCGAGGGGGAGGCGACCGAACTGGTCGCCCGGCCGACGACGGAGGCGGAGTACCTCGACCTCGCCCGGCGGAAGACGGGGGCGCTGTTCCGCGCGGCCGCCGAGGTGGGCGCCGTCGCCGCGGACGCCGACCCCGCGGCCGTCGAGTCGTTCGGCGACTACGCCGAGCGCGTCGGCGTCGCCTTCCAGATACGCGACGACGTGCTCGACGCGACGGCCGACGCCGCGGACCTCGGCAAGCCGACCGGCCAGGACGCCGAGATGGAGCGGCCGTCGCTGGTCCGGGTGACCGATACCACGCCCGAGGAGGCGAACGCCCTCGCGCGCGAACACTCGGAGGCGGCGCTCGACGCGCTGGACGCGACCGGCGCCGAGGAGTCGCAGGCGCTCGAATACCTCCGCGACCTCGCGGAGTTCGTGGTCGTCCGCGAGCGGTAGTCAGGTCGCGGCGGGCGGGTCGCGCTGGAACCGCGACTCCGCGACGGCGAAGGCGAGCGTGCTCGCGAGGCCGAGCAGCGTGCCGGCCGTGAGCGCCGCCGCGAGGTAGGTCAGCGTCGCGAACGGGAGTTCGAGCAGGAACGCCGACAGCGCGTGAACGACGACGGCGATGGCGACGACGTAGAACGGGGCGTTGAGGTAGCGCCAGCGGAACCCCTCGGCGAGGTACTCGTCGGTGACGCGCCCGAGCGCCGCGACGACGCCCGCCGCGGCGACCCACTCGACGGCCCCGTACGCGAGCGCCGCGACGGTGCGAAGCGGCGCCGGGTCGCCGGGGAGCGAGTCGAGATACGACTGCCCGCTGATGACGCCGACGGCGAGCAGCGCCAGCGCGACGACGCTGGTGACGAGCGTCATCCGGCCCGTGTACAGCGCCGTACGGAGGCGGTCGGCCGCGGCGTCGACCGACTCCTCCAGGCCGAGGCCCCGGAACAGCACGTACAGCCCCAACAGCGCGGAGATGAGGCCGAGCGTCGAACCGGGGAGGTTCAGCGAGTCCGCGACGACCGCCACCGGGTAGATGAGCAGCAGGATGCCCAGCGGGACGAGAATCGTCCCGCGGGTCTCGGGGTCGTCGAGCACCTGCTTGATGGTGTAGTACATCGATTCGAGGTCCTGGGCCTGCCGGACGACGACCCGGCGGACGGAATCGACGGGGACCCGCGACCGGATGACGGGGACGACCGACTCGTCCTGTGCGCCGTCGGTGACGACGACCGCGCGCACGTCCTCGCCGGTCTGGAGCGAAGCGAGCACGCGGTCGACCTCCTCGCCGACCTCGCGGTTGGCGGCCACGTCCCCCTTCGTGTTGCCGGTGACGACGGCGACCTCGACGGACTCGCGCTCGTCGACGAAGTCGTCGTGGATGTGGACCCCCTCGAAGACGACGTTCACGTCGGAGTCCTCGGGGTCGGCCGTGGCGAGCGCGACCGCCGCCTCCTCGACGCGGTCGCGGCCGATGACCGGCGTCTCGAAGTCGGTCTTGCGACCGAGGTCGTCGTCGAGGTCGACACACAGCACCAGCAGCATCAGGGCGGGGTACGCCGCGGGTCCTTATCCGTCTTCGGGGGGCGTCGTGCGCCACGTCCACCGCGCGTCGAGCACGTACCGATACACGCCGGAGGGGAGGATGGCACAGAGGTTCGCGAGGAGGACGCCGAGCCCCCCGTAGGTGACGAACAGCCACAGGAGGCCGGTCTGGATGGGGATGGCGGAGCCGCGCACGAGGTTGGTTCGGAGCATTCCCGAGAGGAAGTCGGCCCCGTCGTTCGACCGCTCCGCGAACGTCCACGCGTTGTTGACCACGTACTGCGAGAGGATGGTTATCTCGATGGCGATGACCGCCGCGAGCAGGTAGTAGAGACCGCCGACGTCCGTGAACAGCCACAACAGTCCCGTCTGGAGCCCCGTGGCGAGCGCGCCGACCGTCACGAACTGCCCCAGCCGCTCGACCGTGGCGCGCTCGGGCCGGGCGAGACCGTACATATCGGTATATAGCCGCTCCACCGGCATTAGTCCCTCGTCAGTCGCCCGTCGGACGACGGGAAGCCGGCGGCGGGCGGGGAACGCGGGGCGCGTGGGGCGCGTCCCCACGCTACGGGCCCGAACGCACGACTTTTGCGTCCGCGCGGGCAAACGGGGACAACAGATGATCTCGAAGGGCTGTGAACAGTGCGCCAAGGGGGGGAAGATGGTGCTGTTCGTCTACGGCTACTGCGACCAGCGCGACTGTTTCTACTGCCCCCTCGGGGAGAACCGCAAGAACGTCACGCAGACGTACGCCAACGAGCGGCCCGTCGAGTCGGACGAGGACGTCATCGAGGAGGCGAAGCTGATGGACGCGCTCGGCACCTCCATCACCGGCGGTGAGCCCCAGGAGGCGATGGAGAAGACGTGTCGGTACCTCCGCCTCCTGAAGGAGGAGTTCGGCGAGGACCACCACACGCACCTCTACACCGGCATCACCGGCGGGCGCGAGAACATGCGCCGGCTCTCCGAGGCCGGCCTCGACGAGATACGTTTCCACCCGCCCTACGAGCAGTGGGGCGACCTCCACGGGACGGAGTGGGAGGAGATACTCTACATCGCCCGCGAGGAGGGACTCACCCCCGCGTTCGAGATTCCGGGTATCCGCGCCGAGACGGAGTTCCTCGACTTCCTCGACGAGGGCGCGGCCGACTTCTGTAACATCAACGAGTTCGAGATGTCCGACGGGAACTACCGCCGGATGCAGGAGGAGGGGTTCGAGCTGAAGGAGGGCCACATGAGCGCCGTCGAGGGGAGCCACGACATCCTGGAGACGATGGGCGACCACGAGAAGGTGTACTTCTGTACGAGCGTCTTCAAGGACGCCGCCCAGCACCGCTCGCGGCTGAAGCGGATGGCCCGGAACCTCCGCCGGGAGTTCGACGAGGTGACCGACGACGGCACGCTCGTGTACGGCAAGACGTGGGAGACGGAGGAGCGCCTCCGCGCGCTCGGCGTCCCCGAGGAGTTCTACACCGTCAAGTCCGACCACGTCGAACTCGCGTGGTGGCTCTTAGAGGAGATGGTGTCCGACGGCGACGTCGAGAAGGGCGAGATCGTCGAGCAGTACCCGACCTACGACGGCACGGTGGTGGAGCGGACGCCGCTGGCGTAGCGTCCGCGGGGCCGAAGGCCGAGCGGTTCCGTCGAGCCGGACCGTTCGATGCGGGTTCTCCGAGGAGCGGTGCGCGAGTCACGCGAGCGCACCCGACGACGAGAGCGGCGCGACGCGGAAGGGTGTGGAGCGGACGCCGCTCGCCCGATTACGAGGTCCGCACCCGCTCCTCGCCGAGCGCGAAGTAGGCACCCACGACGACGAGCGCCGCGCCCGCGAGCAGGCCGATTGCCGGCCGGTCCGCCACGAGGACGAAGTAGAGCAGCGCGAGCGCCGCGCCCCCGAGCGCGGCGGCGACGAGCGTGAACTCCGCGACCTCGGAGAGCGGCTCGCCGCGGGTGTCGCGGTAGTCGGCCGCCGCGAGCAGGAGGACGGCGGCGTCGAGCGCGCCGACGGCGGGGTCGCCGACGAGGACGCCGAGCGCGACCACCAGCGCGGCGAGGCCGCCGGCCGCGAGGAACGTGCGGTCCGGCGAGAGCGGATTGACCCGCTCGCCGAACCGGGCGTGGTACGCCGCGGGCGGAACGGCGGCGACGGCGGCCACGAGCAGGCCGGGCATCGGCTGGCCGACGACGACGCCGTAGCCGGCCGCGACCGCCCCGAGCAGGAGCCCGGCGGCGAGCGTCGGGTCCGGCGGGATGGCCGCCGCGGGGTCGGGCGAGCGCGCGACCCCGTAGGCGGTGAAGCCGTACAGCAACAGGAGAGCGACGGCGGCGACCGGGAGGCGGGCGTCGGCCGGCGCGAACAGGAACCCGAACCCCGCGACGCCGAACGCGAGGACGACGCCGATGAGGGGGGCCGCCTCGGGCACCGGCTGGCCGCGGCGTGACATACCCCAAGGCGGGGCGGCCCGGCGGAAAGGGTTTCGTTCCACGCCCCGAGACGCCCGAAATCGGGCGGCACGGCGCCCGGCCGTACCCACAAACGTTTAATCGGGCCCCGCGTAGTTTCGCGTATGCCGGACTGCCCACTCGCGGACCAGTGCCCCAGCTTCCAGGAGCGGATCGAAGGGATGGGCTGTACCCACTACGGCGACCGCGGCGGCGCCGAGTGGTGTAACCACTACGGCCAGCCCATCCGGGAGCTGAAACAGCAGCCCGTCGAGCTGGGCGAGGAGGTCGTCATCACCGTCGACGACATCCACGAGTCGGGCGCGGGCGTCGGGCGCACCGAGGACGGCTTCATCGTGATGGTCGACGGCATCCTGCCGGAGGCGCGCTCGCGGGTGAAGATAACAAAGGTGCTCGACAACTTCGCGCGCGCCGAGGAGCTCGAACGGCTCGAACTCGACCCCGACGAGGGCGAGGAGCCGGGGGACGACGACCCCGAAGCGGGGGCCGACGACGAGGAGGACGAGGAGGAGGAATCGTCCGGTCGGGCGAGCCGCGAGCGGCTGGGCAGCCGCGACAACTTCTGGGGGTCGTGAGCGTCCCGGACGCCGACGCCCTGCTCGCGGAACTGGGCTTCGAGGCGGACGGCGGCGTCCTGACACACCGGCAGGCACAGGTCCTCGTGCTCCGCGAGCGCGGTGTCTCCCAGCGCGAGATCGCCGACCAGCTCGGCACCTCGCGGGCGAACGTCTCCTCGGTTGAGTCGAGCGCGCGGGAGAACATCGAGAAGGCGTACGAGACGGTGGCGTTCGCGGAGGCGCTTCGCGCGCCGGTCCGCATCGCCGTCCAGGGCGGCACCGACCTCTACGACGTGCCGAGCCGCGTCTTCTCCGCCTGCGACGAGGCGGGCGTGAAGGTGACCCGGACCGCTCCCGAACTGATGAAGCTCGTGAGCGACGAGGCCGGCGACGCGGTGGTGGGCCGCGAGGTGAAACACGACATCGTCGTCAGCGTGACGAGCGAGGGGCAGGTGCGGGTGCGGACGTAGGGGCAGGCTATTTCTCCCCGCGCGGGCGAGTCCGAGTATGGACCTCGGACTCGACGGCGACGCGGCACTGGTGACGGCGGGAACGAGCGGCCTCGGCCTCGCGAGCGCGGAAGCGCTGGCGGCCGCGGGCGCGGACGTCGCGGTGTGCGGGACGACGCCAGACCACATCGACGCGGCGCGCGAGACGCTCGAAGCGACCGGCGACGGCGACGTACTCGCCGTCGAGGCGGACATCACGGACCGCGACGCGGTAGAGGGGTTCGTCGCCGACACCGTCGAGGCGTTCGGCGGGCTGGACCACGTCGTCACGAGCGCCGGCGGCCCGCCCTCCGGGAGCTTCCTCGACACCGACGACGAGGACTGGTACCGCGCGTACGACCTGCTGGTGATGAGCGTCGTGTGGACGACCCGGGCCGCCCACCCCCACCTCGTGGAGGGGAAGGGGAGCGTCGTCAACATCACCTCCGGGTCGGTGAAGGAGGTCATCGACGGCCTGGTGCTGTCGAACGCCGTCCGGCGGGGCGTCATCGGCCTGATGAAGACCCAGAGCCACGAGTGGGGCCCGGACGTGCGCGTCAACGCGGTGCTACCGGGCGCCCACGAGACACCCCGAATTACGGACCTCGTGGAGCAGAACGTCGAGCGCGGCGTCTACGACTCCTACGAGGAGGGGATGGACGACTGGAGCGAGGGCATCCCGCTCGACCGGGTGGGCGAACCCGAGGAACTCGGCGAGACGGTCGCGTGGCTCTGTTCTGACGCCGCCAGCTACCTGAACGGGACCGCCATCTCCGTCGACGGCGGCTCCTCGCGCTCCGTCTAGTCGAGCGCGTCGACGACGTCGCGGACGCGCTCCGCCTCCCCCTTCGGGACGACGACCGTGCGGCCGTCGTAGGTCGCGACCGCGAGGTCGGAGACGCCGACCGCGGCGACGTGGTCGTCCGCCCCCGCGGCGAGCACGCAGTTCTCGCAGTCCACGGCGAGCGTCTCGCCCAGCGAGACGTTCCCGGCCCCGTCGCCGTCGAGAACGCGCTCGAAGGCGTCCCACGCCCCGAGGTCGTCCCACGCGAAGTCCGCGGGGAGAACGAAAGCGTCCCCGGCCGACTCCATCACCGCGTAGTCGATGCTCACGGAACCGACACCGGCGAACGCCGCCGCGGGGTCGCGGTCGAGCGCGTCGAGGAACTCCCCGAGGCCGGCGTCGCGCGCGGCCGCGAACAGCGCCGCCGGCGTCCACGCGAACACGCCCGCGTTCCACAGGTACCCCTGTTCGCGGAAGCGCGCGGCCGTCTCGGCGTCGGGCTTCTCCGTGAACGACGCGACGGCGGCGTAGTCGCCGTGCCGCTCGCCCGGTTCGATGTAGCCGTAGCCCGTCGCCGCGCGCGTCGGCGTCACCCCGAGCGTGACGAGGCCGCCCGTGTCGCGCGCGACGCCCGCGGCCCGCGACAGCGCCGCGGCGTAGCCGTCGCCCATGTGGTGGTCGCTCGGGAGATTCACGAGGACGGGGTCGTCGTGGCGCCCGGCGAGTTCGCGCGCCGCGTACAGCATCGCCGGGCCGGTGTCGCGCGGTTCCGGTTCGACCAGCACCTCGGCGTCGGGCGCGTGGTCGCCGATGCGGTCGGCGTAGGCGGGGCGGGTCAGGACGTACACCGCGTCCGCGACCGCGTCCGCGCGGGCGACCGTGCGCGCGAGCAGCGATTCGTCGCCGCCGTCGGACGCGTCCGACGAGGATCGCGCTCCGTCGGAGCGCTCACCGCCGAAGGTCCGGAACTGCTTCGGCGTCGTCGCCGTGCTCGCGGGGTACAGCCGCGTGCCGCGTCCCCCGGCGAGGACGACGGCGACCGTCTCTGTCATACCGGCCCGTCGCGCCCGCCCGTCAAGTAATCAGTCCCACGTCTCCACCGCGCCGTCGCGGATGTCCGCGACACAGCCCTCGCAGTCCGGGTGGTCCGCGTCGTAGCAGGCGGGCCGCCCCTTCCGGTCGACGGACACCGCCCGCTTCTCGGCGTAGCGACGGCAGACGATGCGCGCCTCGCCGTCCGCGTTCGTGGGCAGATCCCACGTGCTCGCCCGTCCCGCCTCGTACTCGCGGCGCGCCTGCTCGTACTGCCGGCCCGCCGACCGGAGCTTCGAGCGGAGCAGGCGCGCGAGCCGACGGCGGTTGCTCATACGCGACATCGGGGCGGCGCGCACTACAATCCGTCGCCCGGTCTCGGTCGGGGGGGGCGGCGCCTCACCGGGCCGCGTCCTCGACGGCGGCGAGCACCTCGTCGTAGTCCGGTTCGGTCTTCGTACCCTCGGCGACCCACGCGTAGGTCACCTCGCCGTCGGCGTCCACGACGAAGACGGCCCGCTTCGCGAAGTCGCGGAGGCCGTACTCCGTCCAATCCATCGCGACGTCGTACGTCGCGACTATCTCGCGGTTGGCGTCGCTGACGAGCCCGTAGTCCAGCCCCAGCCGCTCGCGGAAGGCGTTCAGCGCGAACGGCGAATCGACGCTGACGCCGTACACCGTCGCGCCCGCCTCCGTGAAGGCGGGGAGCCGCTCCTGGAAGGCGTTCAGTTCGTGCGTGCAGGTCGTCGTGAACGCGCCGGGGAAGAACGCGAGGACGAGCGGCGCCCCGTCGAGGCGGTCCGAGAGGACGAACTCACCGACCTCGTCGTCGCCGTGTGCGAGCGGTGCGGTGAAGTCCGGTGCCTGCTCGCCGGTCGTGACCATACGAGCGCCGTCGGGGGCGGGCGGCAAATCGTTTCGCCCCGCCGACCGCGGCGCCCGACCCGAGCTACGCGTCGACGCCGGCGAGGTCCGCGAGCGCCTCCGCCAGCACGCGGGTCGCGGCCGCGCAGTCCTCCCAGTCGGTCCACTCCTTCGGGGTGTGCGAGAGGCCGTCGCGCGAGGGGGCGAAGAGCATCCCCGCGTCCGTGACGCGGGCGACGTACATCGAGTCGTGGGCCGCCCCGGAGTGGAGGTCGAGGGTGTCGATGCCCGCGCGCTCGCCCGCCGCGCGGAGCGCGTCCCGGCACCGCGGCGTCATCGGCGTCGGTTCGAGGTCGAACTCCCGGCGGAGGGTCGTTCCGACCCCGCGCTCGCGCTCGACGCGCGCGAGCGTGTCCTCGACGACCCCGACGAGCGACTCCATCGAGGCGTACGTCGTCGAGCGCACGTCGATACCGACCTCCGCGCGCCCGGGGACGACGTTCGTGGCGTTCGGCGCGACCGACAGACTGCCGACCGTTCCGACCGCGGCGGGGTCGGGCGCGGCGTCGCCCACCGCGAGGTCGCGCGCCGCGTCCTCGACGGCGAGGACGAGTTCGCTCGCGGCCGCGAGCGCGTCCGAGCGCCCCGCCATCGGCGTTGAGCCGGCGTGGTTCGCCTCGCCCGTTATCTCCACGTCGCAGTGGGTGATGCCGGTGATGTCGCCCACGACGCCGGCGGGGACGCCCGCGGCTTCGAGTTCCGTGTGCTGTTCGACGTGGAGTTCGAGCCACGCGTCCCACCCCGCGGCGTCGAGGACGCCCTCGCCCCGATAGCCGACGGTATCGAGCGCCGTGTCGAGCGTCCGGCCGTCCGCGTCCGTGAGCGCGAGCGCCTCGTCGGGCGTGCGCTCGCCGACGGCGACCGAGGAGCCGAGCAGGCCGTCCGCGAACGTCGCGCCCTCCTCCTCGGTGAAGGAGACGACCTCGACGGGGCGCGCGGGCTCGACGCCGGCCTCGCGCATCGCGCGGACGGCTTCGAGCGCGGCGTACACCCCGAGCGGCCCGTCGAAGATGCCGCCCGCGGGCACGGAGTCGAGGTGGCTCCCCGACGCGACCGGGGCGGCCTCCGGGTCGGCGCTCGCCGGCGTCCACCGGCCCGAGACGTTCCCGACCGAATCGACCGCGACGGTACAGCCCGCGGCTTCGAGCCGGCCGACGAGGCGGTCGCGCGCGCGACGGTTCGCCTCCGACCCCGTGCGGACGGTACGGCCGTGGCCCTCGCCCTCGACTGCGCCGAACCGGCCGTTCGCCTCGATGTCCTCGCGCAGCCGCTCGGCGTCGACGGCGTCGGCGACGGGTGTGTCCATACCGGCGTGTGGGCGGCGGCGGACATGAAACCGTGTCCCTGCGTGTCGTGCGTGGGGAGGGCTTTTGCGACGACCGGACGAGGCGGGAACGATGCCGGGACCGACGTTCGTCGACTGCGACCGCATCGCCCTCCGGACCGTCGAGGCGGAGGACCGCGAGTTCCTCCGTGCGGCCGCGAACCACCCCGACGTGCGCCGCTACGTCGCCCGCTTCGACGGCCCCTACAGCCGCGAGCGGTTCGACGCGGAGCTGTTCGAGGAGCTGTTGACCGACGACTACCCGATCCTGCTCGCCTGCGACGGCGACGACCCGCTCGGCTGCGTCTCGCTCGCGCCGATACGCGACGACGACGGGTGGGCGAACCTCGGCGCGTGGCTCCACCCCGACCACCACGGGGAGGGGTACGCGACGGAGGCGTGTGCGTACCTGCTCGACTACGGGTTCGGGGAGCGCGGCCTCCGCCGGGTGTCGGCGGCACACATGGCCCCGAACGACGCCTCCGCGGCGGTGCTCGACCGTCTCGGCTTCGTCCACGAGGGAACCCGACGGCGACACGTGGCGGCCGACGGCGGCTACGTCGACCGGGAGGTGTACGGTCTGTTGTGCGACGAGTGGGACGGCGCCGCGTCCGTCCTCGGCTGATTCCACTTTCACCCCGCTAACACAGATTTAAATACCATTCGGCACCAACCGTCGTACGTCTCCCATCGAAAACAAGCGGAGACGGAGCAAACCATGACCGTGCAACAGCACGCCCGAGAGATACACGAGCAGTTCTCCGACCAGTTGGACGTGACCGTCGAGGAGATAGCGGACCGCCTCGACACGCTGGTCAACGAGTACCGAATCCCCGTCGACGAGGCCCGTCGGTCGGTGGTGTCGAACTACCTCGACGAGGCCGGGATGGACCGCGACGAGCTGAGCGGCGGCTCGAACGAGACGGTCCTCGTCGGCGACATCGACGAGGACGAACAGTGGGTCGACATCCGCGTGAAGCTGGTCGAGCTGTGGGAACCCCGCGCCGACAGCATCTCGCAGGTCGGCCTGCTCGGCGACGAGTCGGGCACCATCAAGTTCGTCGCCTTCGAGACCTCCGAACTCCCGAAGCTCGACGAGGGGGCGACGTACGCGCTGGGCAACGTCGTCACCGACGAGTACCAGGGGAACTACTCCGTGAAGCTGAACCGGACGACCTCCATCACCGAGATAGACGAGGAGATCGAGGTCGGCGACGACGACGTGACCGTCGAGGGGGCGCTGGTGGACATCCAGTCCGGCAGCGGCCTCATCAAGCGGTGCCCCGAGGAGGGGTGTACCCGCGTCCTCCAGAACGGCCGGTGTAGCGAACACGGCGAGGGCGACGGCGAGTTCGACCTCCGCATCAAGGGGGTGCTCGACGACGGCGACGACGTCCACGAGGTCATCTTCGACAAGGACGCCACCGAGACCCTGACGGGTATCTCGCTGGAGGAGGCGAAGCAGATGGCGATGGACGCGCTCGACACCACCGTCGTCGCCGACGAGATGGCCGAGGGCGTCCTCGGTCGCTACTACCGCGTCGCCGGGCCCACGCTCGGGCGCTACGTGCTGGTGAACGACATGGAACCGCTCGGTGCGACGGATGCCGAGGCAACCCTCATCCGCGCGAGGTCGATGTAGATGTCCGCCAACGTACCCACCCGAGAGGTCGCCCGCCGGGCGTTCGCCCGCGAGTTCAACGACGCCGGCTACACGTTCAAGGAGTCGGACGACGAGCGCGCCCCCGTCTACGCGCTCCTCCCGACGGGGGCGCGCGCGAACCGCGTGTTCATCGTCGGCACGCTCACCGAGACGGAGGACATCGGCGAGGACTCCGAGTACTGGCGCGGCCGCATCGTGGACCCGACGGGGACGTTCTTCACCTACGCCGGGCAGTACCAGCCCGAGGCGGCGAACGCGCTCCGCGACCTCGAACCGCCCGCCTACGTCGCGATGGTCGGCAAGCCGCGCACGTTCGAGACGGACGACGGCTCCGTGAACGTCTCCGTGCGGCCCGAATCGATAAGCGTCGTCGACGCCGACACGCGCGACCGCTGGGTCGTCGAGACGGCAGAACGCACGCTCGACCGCATCGCCGCGTTCGACGACGACGAGAACGAGTACGCCCGGATGGCGGAGGAACACTACGAGTTCCCCGTCTCCACGTACAAGGAGGCCGTCGTCGAGGCCCTCCAGTCGCTGGAGGAGGAGGAGTCCGAGACGGCCGAGGCGCAGGCGTAACGCGCTCCCGAGTTCCCCGCCCGCGGTGCACACCCGCGGGTCGTTTTCACGCCCCGGAGCCGCGGCCGCGGCCGTTTCCGGGCCGCTCCCGCGCCAGCGGCGTGCGAGCGTCTGACGAACGTTTATACCGATGGGCCGTCGTACGACCTAGCACGATATGGGCAACAAGAACAAGACCATCTCCTTCCGGGTCAACGAGGACGCGTTCGAGACCCTGCGGGAAATCGCGGAGGAGCGCGACATCTCCCTCTCGGCGGTGTTCCGCGACTACGTCGAGACGCTCGTTGCCCACGACGGCCAGGTCCAGGTCGTTCCCGAACACGAGATCAACGGCTCCACGGCCTCGGACGCCGAGTCGTTCCCGCCGAAGGTCGAGGTGCCCAAGAGCTTCGTGCGCGAACACGAGCGGCTGGAGCTGGAGGCCGAACACCTCCGCGAACAGCTGGACGAGTACAAGCGCTACGTCACGAAGCTCTCCCAGCAGCTCGACGAGGACGACAACGAGGACGTGATTCAGCTGGAGGACCTCGACAACGAGGAGGAGGACGAACCCTCCTTCCGGCTGGGGTAGCCCGTCCCTCTTCTCGCGGTTTTTCCGACCGCGTCGCTGTCCTGCTGGCCTGCTTCGGGTAGGCGGTTCGGTTCCGTCGGTGTAAGGGCCGGCGAACGCCCTGCTCTCGCTCGGCGTCTTCAGCTACAGTCGCAGAAACGCCCTGCTCGCACGGTTCCATGAGAACAGCACCGCGACCGCACCGCCCACACGCCTCCCCAGCCGACTCGTTCGCTCCGCTCACTCGTCCACCGGACGGCTCGCTCCGCTCGCCTTCCGAGCGTTCGTTCGCGGCGCTCACGAGCACCTCGCGCGGCGCTGGCTCGCCACGACAGGCTCGCCGGCGCGCGCCGGACCGGAAACGGAGGGGGGCCGGGAAGGCCGAAAACCGAGTCAGCCGGAGAGGTCGCGTCGGCGCTCGCGTGCGGCCTCCGCGGCCTCCTTCCGGCCGTCCACGTCCGCGAGTTCCTCGATGGCCTCCAGCGAGCGGACGGAGTCGTCGAGAAAGGAGAGCACGTCGCCGGAGTAGGCGTACAGCATGTAGTCGTCGCCCATCACGTCCACGATGGCGTCGGGGCCGAGCCCCTGCGCGCGCAGGTCGAGCAGGTAGGAGACGAACTTCCGCTCGGGGTGGCCGCAGTAGGGGTTCGACTCGCAGTCGCAGTCGAGGAAGTCGGTCGCGAAGTCGAGCACGCGCTCCTGTGTGGCCTCGTCCAGCTTCGACAGCTGTTCGCCCTGGAACAGCAGGTCGAGCGTCGCCCCGGAGAAGGCGCTCTTCGGGATGGAGGTCTCCAGCTGCGAGGCTATCTGCCGGTGGTTCTTCAGGTATATCTTGTCCGTGATGGCCACGCCTACCGACGGAAGCGCGCGGAGCGGCGAAAGCGTTGCGCTCGCCGCCGGGCGGGCGTTTATCCCCTCCCGGTCGGAACGTCGCGTATGGCAACGCAGGAGACGGACCCCGCCGGGGACGGGGCCGCAGACTACGACTACGCGGGCGGCGAGGTGGCGCGCCCGGACCTCGTCGCCGACCTCGAACCGCTCGTGGCGGGGGACGTGCGGTTCGACGAGTACACCCGACAGCTGTACGCGACGGACGCCAGCGCCTACGAGCGGCTTCCGGTGGGGGTCGTCCTCCCGCGCTCGACCGAGGACGTGGCCGCCGTCGTGGCGTACTGCGCCGAGGAGGGGATTCCCGTCCTGCCGCGCGGCGGCGGCACGTCGCTCGCCGGCCAGTCGGTGAACGAGGCCGTCGTCCTCGACTGCTCGCGGTACATGGACGGCGTGCGCGAGGTGGACCCCGACGCGCGGACGGCGACGGCCGGGCCGGGCGTCACCATCGCGCACCTGAACGACGCCGCGGCCGACCACGGCCTCACCTTCGGCCCGGACCCGGCGTGGGGCGACAAGAGCGCGCTCGGCGGGGCCATCGGCAACAACTCCACCGGGTCGCACTCGCTCGTCTACGGGAAGACGGACTACTACGTCGAGGAGGTGGAGGCGGTCCTCGCCGACGGCACCGTGACCCGGCTCGGGGAGGTCGCGGTCGCGGACCTCAGGGCCGAGGCCGACCCCGAGGCCGACGACCTCCTCCCCCGCATCTACGCCGAGGTCGTGCGGATACTCGACGAGGAGACCGACGAGGTGGACGCGCGCTACCCCGACCTGAAGCGGAACGTCTCGGGGTACAACCTCGACGCGCTCGTGGAGGACGCCCGCGGCGAGCGCCCCCTGCCGGACGGCACCGGCACCGACCCCGACAGCGAGGCGGGCACCGTGAACCTCGCGCGCCTGCTCGCCGGGTCCGAGGGCACGCTCGCCGTCGTGACGGAGGCGACCGTCTCGCTCGAACCCGCGCCGGGGACGAAGGCCGTCGCGCTGCTCACCTACGACTCGCTGCTCGACGCGATGGAGGACGTCGAGCCCATCCTCGAACACGGCCCCTGCGCCGTCGAGGTGATGGACGACACCCTGCTCGACCTCGCGCGCGACACCCCGGAGTTCGCCGACGTGGTCGGCACCCTCCCCGAGGGCACGGGCTCGGTCCTGCTCGTGGAGTTCTACGCCGAGGACGACGACCACGGCCGCCGGCAGGTGGCCGACCTCGTCGCCGACCGCGCGCCGGGGACGGCGACCGAGGCCGACCCGACGGCCGGCCGGGTCGAGACCCGAAAGGAGCGGTACGCCGTCGCGGCGATGGAGGCCCACGACGCCGACACCCGCGCGCGGTTCTGGAAGATGCGGAAGGCCGGCCTCCCCATCCTGCTGTCGCGCACCTCCGACGCGAAGCACATCTCCTTCATCGAGGACTGTGCCGTCCCCGCCGGGAACCTCCCCGACTACGTGGCGGACTTCCAGGAGGTTCTCGACGAGCACGGCACCTTCGCCTCCTTCTACGCGCACGCCGGCCCGGGCGTGCTCCACGTCCGCCCGCTCGTGAACACGAAGGGCGTCGAGGGAATGGCGCAGTTGGAGGGCATCGCCGACGACGTGACCGACCTCGTCGTGGAGTACGGCGGGAGCGTCTCGGGCGAGCACGGCGACGGCCGCGCGCGGACCCAGTGGAACCGGAAGCTGTACGGCGAGCGGCTGTGGCGCGCCTTCCGCGACCTCAAGACGGCGTTCGACCCCGACTGGCTCCTCAACCCGGGGAACGTCTGCGGCGACCACGACATGACCGAGCACCTGCGGTTCTCGCCGGAGTACGAGTTCGACGCCGGCTTCGACCCCGCCCTGTCGTGGGAAGGTGAGAACGGCTTCCAGGGGATGGTGGAGCTGTGTCACGGCTGTGGCGGCTGTCGCGGGCACCAGGACACGACCGGGGGTGTGATGTGTCCTACCTACCGCGCGGCCGAGGAGGAGATACAGTCCACGCGCGGCCGGGCGAACATGCTCCGGTCGGCGATGAACGGGGATTTCGACGAGGACGAACTGCTCGACCCCGAGTTCGGCACGGAGGTGCTGGACCTCTGTGTCGGCTGCAAGGGGTGTAAGGTGAACTGCCCCTCCGGCGTCGACCTCGCGAAGATGAAGGCCGAGGTCCAACACGCCGACCACGAGGCTAACGGCGCGAGCCTCCGCGACCGCGTGTTCGCGAACATCGACGCGCTCTCGCGCGTCGGGAGCGCGCTCGCCCC
This sequence comes from Halosegnis marinus, assembly GCF_029338355.1. GTDB lineage: Archaea > Halobacteriota > Halobacteria > Halobacteriales > Haloarculaceae > Halosegnis > Halosegnis marinus. Next base: position 1,486,734 of record NZ_CP119802.1, on the reverse strand, counting down.
CCTCGCCAACCGCGCGACCGACCTGCCGGGCGCGCGGACGGTGCTGGAGCGGACCCTCGGCATCGCCGCCGACCGGAAGCTCCCCACCTTCGCCGCCGAGAGCTTCGCCGAGTGGTTCGAGTCGCGGGGACCGGGGGTGTCGCCCGTCGAGGCCGAGCGCACGGTCGTCCTGTTCCCGGACACGTACACGAACTACAACCGCCCCGAGGCCGGGAAGGCCGCCGTCCGGGTGCTGGAGGCAGCGGGCGTACGCGTCGAACTCGCCGAGGCGCGCGACTCCGGCCGCCCGGCCCACTCCAAGGGGTTCGTGGACCGCGCCCGCGCCGAGGTCGCGGCGAACGCCCGCGCGCTCGCTCCTCACGTCGAATCGGGCAAGGACGTCGTGCTCGTCGAGCCCTCGGACGCCGTCATGTTCCAGTCGGACGCGCTCGACCTCGTCGGCCCGGACCACGACGCCCGCGCCGACGCCGAGACCGTGGCGGCGAACGCCTACGGCCTCTGCGAGTACCTCGACGCCTTCCGGCTGGACGACGGCGTCGCGTGGGCCGGCGACGGCCCGGTGACGTACCACGGCCACTGCCACCAGAAGGCCGAGAAGAAGGACCACCACGCGGTCGGCGTCCTCCGGCGGGCGGGCTACGCCGTCGACCCGCTCGACTCCACCTGCTGCGGAATGGCCGGGTCGTTCGGCTACGAGGCCGAACACGCGTCGATGAGCACGGCCATCGGCGACGTCCTCGCCGGACAGGTCGCGGACAGTCCCGGCGAGCGCGTCGCCGCCCCGGGCGCGTCCTGCCGCTCGCAACTGGAGGAGTACGACGAGGAGCCGGCCCACCCGGCGGAGCTGTTGGCCGACGCCCTCGCCGACTGAGGGCGGTTCCGTAAGGTATTCAAATACCGGTAGGCTACGGAACGGTGTGTCCGGGTTGGGGTAGTGGACTATCCTTCAGCCTTGTGGAGGCTGAGACGCGGGTTCGATTCTCGCACCTGGACCTTCCTCCGAGTCGCCGACGGATAGCCCGGTCGCCGGCACCGCGCCGAGCACCGCCGACCGCGTCGCCGCGAGGTCAGGCCGGGCGCTCGGCGGTCGCCGGACCCCCGTCGCCCGCGTCGAGCGACCCGCTCTGTTTGATGATGTCGAGCGCCGTCATCAGGTCCGTCCGTGAGACGATGCCGACGAGGTCGTCGCCCTCCATGACGAGCAGGCGGCCGACGCCCGTCTCCTGCATCCGGTCGAGCGCGTCCATCGCGTCGGCGTCCGGACCCACCGTTCGGAGTTCGCGCGTCATCACCTCCTCGACGGTGTAGGCGTCCCGCTCCACCTCCTTCACGGACTGGGCGTCCCCGAGCGTGACGACGCCGACGACGACCCCGTTCTCGACGACCGGGTAGCCGGTGTGCCGCTCCGTGAACATCCGGCGGAGTAGCTCCGCGACGCTCGTGTCGGGCGAGACGGTGTGGACGTCCGGCTCGGGCGTCATGATGTCGCGGACGGTCACGCCCTCGAAGGCGGCGGTCATCGTCGTGCGCTGGGCCTCGGAGGAGGCCCCGATGTAGATGAAGAAGGCGATGGCGACGAGGAACAGTCCGCCGTTGCCGAACAGTCCGTAGAGGCCGAGCACGATGGCGAACACCTTGCCGACCTCGGCGGCTATCTGGGTCGCCCGGGCGTACGGCCGGTTGCGCGCGAGCAGCGCGCGGAGCACGCGCCCGCCGTCCATCGGGAACCCCGGGAGCATGTTGAAGATCGCGAGCGCGACGTTCATCACCGCGAGGTAGGCGAGCAGGAACCGGAGCCCCGCGACAGCGGTGCCACCGCCGGGGGCGACGAGGGTGAAGGCCGCATAGGAGACGACGCCGAGCGCGACGCTCACGACGGGGCCGGCGACGGCGATGTTGAGCTCCTGTTTCCAGTCCTCGGGCATCTCGGTCAGCTGAGCGACGCCGCCGAACAGCCACAGCGTGATAGAGGAGATGGGGAAGCCGTAGCGCATCGCGGTCAGCGAGTGGCCGAGTTCGTGGAGGACGACGCCCGCGAACAGCCCGACGGCCGCGAGGGTGCCGATGCCGAAGGTGACGACCGGGTCGCCGGTCAGCGCCGTGATGTCCACGGCCGCCGCCGGCCCGAGCACGTCGTTCAACAGCCCCGCGTACTCGCCGAGGCTGGAGCCGATGAGATACGCGAACAGCGGGAGGACGAGCAGGAAGGTGAGGTCCAACTCGATCGGAATCCCGAAGAGGCGTCCGATACGGAAGCTTCGCATACTCCGTGTAGCCGCGGAGCGTACTTAAGGGTCGGGCGACGGCGGCTTTTTGCCCCGCCGCGACCCCGCTCGGGTATGGCCGATTCCGACACGCCGCTGGTTCGCCGCGCCGACGAGGTCGAGTACGAGACGGTCGACGCCGCCGCGGGGATGTCGAAGGGCGTCCTCGTCGGTCCCGAACACGGGGCGCCGACCCTCGCGCTCCGGCGGTTCGTCCTCGACCCGGGCGCGAGCGTCCCGCGCCACACCAACGAGATAGAACACGAACAGTACGTCCTCGCGGGCGAGTACACCGTCGGGTTGGACGGGGAGGAGCACGTCGTCACCGCGGGCGACTCGCTGCACATCCCCGCCGGCTGTGTCCACTGGTACCGCAACGACGGCGACGAGCCGGGCGCGTTCCTCTGTGCCGTCCCGAACGGCGACGACAGCATCGAGCTCGCGGAGTAGCCCCCCTGCTATATCCGCGTCGCGGGCGTTCGAACGGTCCATGGAGCAGTCGTACCGCGAGGTCGCCCGCGAGCGCGTCCGTACGCCGCAGGCGTACCTCGCACCGGTCGTCGCCGCGCTCGTCGTCTGGCTGGCCGTCGTCGCGTCGAACGTCGTCTACGTGGCTGGCGGCGTGCTGCTGCTCGCGACCGTCGTCGCCGTGAGCGTGGACGGTGTCTCCCCCCAGGTCGTCGAGGAGCGGCTGTATCCGGGCGTCGCCGCGACCCTGCTCGGCCTCGGCGCCGTCGCGGCGGTCACGGGTCCGACCGACGGCTACGTGGCCGCCGGGGCCGTCGCGGCCACGGTCGGCACCGGGCTCCTGCTCGACGCGGCCGCTGGCGAGCAGCTCCGTTCGGGCGTGATGCTGTTCGTCGCCACCGTCGCCGCGCTCGGCGGGGCGTACTTCGTCGTTCTACGCGGACTGGTGGTGCCGGGCGGCGTCCTCTTCCTCGTCGCGGCGGGCGCGCTCGGGCGGTCGGGCGTCCTGACGAGAGAGAAACTGGAGGACGACGAGCGCCACGCCGACGCGATAGAGGGCGAGTGAGGCACATCCGGAGCCGTTTTCAACGCCGGTCGCGGAGCTAGCGGCGTGTCACAGCAGGTCGCCGCCGTCGACACGCTCTTCCTCCACGAGCGGTCGGACGGCGACTTCACGGTCGCGGTGGAGCGGGACGACGAGCGCGTGCTCCACGGGCGGCTCGAACTGAAGGAGACGGACGCCGGCCCGCGGCCCGCGCGCCTCCGCGTGAAGGACGGCTCCGACGAGGTCCCCCGCCCGCCCGACCAGTTCGTCGAGATAGCTCGCCGGGCGAAACGCATCCGCATCTCCCAACAGACCGCCCGCGATCAGCGCGAGCGCCTGCGCGCCATGTTCGCCGGCTACCAGCTGGAGGGGAAGGTGAAGGCCGTCCGCACCTGCCGCTACTGCGCCAACTCGGGCCGCTACTCGCCGCTGACTGAGGAGACGGCCATCCGGGCCGACGACGAGCACATCTGTCCGGACTGTGCGATGCGGGAACTCGAACGCGAGGCGAACTTCCGGGGGCTGCGGTCGGGCGCCCGCGAGCGGCTGGAGGAACTCCTCCTCGACGTGCAGGACCTCGAACGCATCTCGGACCTCCTCTCGGGCAACCTCGACCCGGAGGTGACGCGGTTCGACACCGTCTCCGCGACGACCGACGAGATAGACCCCGTCCCGGTGGACTCGCTCGACCTCCATCCGGGCATCCAGTCGAAGCTCGAATCGCGCTTCGACACCCTGCTCCCCGTCCAGAGCCTCGCCGTCGAGAACGGCGCGACCGACGGCAAGGACCAGCTCGTCGTGAGCGCGACGGCGACGGGCAAGACCCTCATCGGGGAGATGGCCGGCCTCGACCGCGTGCTGAACGGCCAGGGGAAGATGCTGTTCCTCGTCCCCCTCGTCGCGCTCGCGAACCAGAAACACGAGGACTTCCGCGACCGCTACGGCGACGTGGCGAACGTCACCATCCGCGTGGGCGCGTCGCGCATCAACGACGACGGCAACCGCTTCGACCCGAGCGCCGACGTCATCGTCGGCACCTACGAGGGTATCGACCACGCGCTCCGCACGGGGAAGGACCTCGGCGACATCGGCACCGTCGTCATCGACGAGGTCCACACGCTCGGCGAGGAGGGACGGGGCCACCGGCTCGACGGCCTCATCTCGCGGCTGAAACACTACACCGAGACGGGAACGACCGAAGCCGCCCGCGGCGGCGGCCGCGACCCGATGGACACCCAGTGGATATACCTCTCGGCGACCGTCGGCAACCCCGAGCAGCTCGCGGGCCAGCTCGGCGCGAACCTCGTGGAGTTCGAGGAGCGGCCCGTCCCCATCGAGCGCCACGTCACCTTCGCGGACGGGAAGGAGAAGCCCCGCATCGAGAACCGACTCGTGAAGCGCGCCTTCGACCGGAAGTCCTCGAAGGGGTACCGCGGGCAGACGATAATCTTCACCAACTCCCGCCGGCGCTGCCACGAGGTGGCGCGCAAGATGGAGTACGACGCCGCGCCGTACCACGCCGGGCTGGACTACGGCCGGCGGAAGAAGGTCGAGCGGATGTTCGGCGACCAGGACCTCGCCTGCGTCGTCACGACCGCGGCGCTCGCGGCCGGGGTTGACTTCCCGGCCTCGCAGGTCATCTTCGACTCGCTGGCGATGGGCATCGAGTGGCTCACCGTCCAGGAGTTCGAGCAGATGCTCGGGCGCGCGGGCCGGCCCGACTACCACGACGAGGGCACGGTGTACATGCTCGTCGAGCCGGACGGCAGCTACCACGGCTCGCAGGAGCGCACCGAGGACGAGGTGGCGTTCCAGCTGCTGAAGGGGGATATGGAATCGGTGACGACGACCTACGACGAGTCCACCGCGGTCGAGGAGACGCTCGCGAACCTCGTCGTCGCCGGCAAGCGCGCCAAGTCGCTCAACGACCGGATGGTCGGCGAGGTGCCGACGAAGTTCGCGCTCGGGAAGCTCCTCGAGTTCGGCTTCATCGAGGGACTCGAACCGACGCGACTCGGCCGCGCGGTGTGTCGCCACTTCCTCGCGCCCGACCAGGCGTTCGTGATGCTCGACGGCGTCCGGAAGGGGAAACACCCGGACGGTATCGTGGCGGACCTCGAACTGATGGAGAACGAGTAGGCGGGGCCGCCACGCCGCGAACGGGGCCTTTTTCCCACGCCGCGGCCTCCTGAACGTGTGGCACTCCCGGAGGTAACCGCGGGAATGGTGGTCGTGTTCGCCATCATCCTCGCGGCGTTGGCGCTGTTCGCCACGGAGCCGGTCCCCATCGACATCACCGCACTGGGCGTGATGGTGACGCTGATGCTGTTCGGACCGGTGACGACGGCGCTCGCCGACGCCGGCCTGCTCGCCGCGCCCGTCGAACTCGTGACGCCCGAGCAGGGTATCTCCGGGTTCGCGTCGCGCGCGACGATCACCGTGCTGGCGATGTTCATCCTGAGCGCCGGCGTCCAGCGGACCGGCGTCGTCCAGATACTCGGCCGGAAGATCGCCGAACTCACGGGCGACTCCGAGTCGAAACAGCTCGGCGCGGTCATCGGTGTCGTCAGCCCCATCTCCGGGCTCATCAACAACACCGCGGCGGTCGCCATCCTCCTCCCGATGGTGACCGACCTCGCGCACAAGGGGCGCACCTCGCCCTCGAAGCTCCTGCTCCCGCTGTCGTACGCGTCGATGTTCGGCGGGACGCTCACGCTCATCGGCACCTCGACGAACATCCTCGCCTCCGAACTCGCCATCGACTACCTCGGGCGGCCGTTCGGGATGTTCGAGTTCACGGCGCTGGGCGCGTGTGTCGCCGTCGTCGGCACCGTCTACCTGCTCACGGTCGGGCGGTGGCTCACGCCCGCGCGCATCAAGCCCGAGGAGGACCTCACGGAGGAGTTCGAGATGGGCGAGTACCTGACCGAGGTGGTCGTCCGCGAGGACTCCCCCATCGTCGGCTCGACCGTCCAGGAGGCGCTCCAGGAGACGGAGTTCGACGTGGACCTCGTCCAGCTCATCCGCGGCGACGAGGTGTTCCTCGAACCGCTCGCGCCGAAGACCATCCAGGCGGGCGACGTGTTCGCCGTCCGCACCGACCGGGACACGCTCGTCGACCTGCTCGACGCGGAGGGCCTCGACCTCGTCCCGGAGGCGACGGTTGACGAGGCGGAACTCGAACTCGCGGAGGGGCCGCAGAACCTCGTCGAGGTGGTCGTCGCGCCCGGCTCCTTCCTCGTCGGCGAGTCGCTCGCCTCCACGAACTTCCGCCAGCGGTACGACGCGACCGTCCTCGCGCTCCGGCGCGGCGGCGAACTCGTCCGCCGGCGGCTCGACCGGATGGAACTGCGCGTCGGCGACACCCTGCTCGTCCAGGCGACGAGCGACTCCATCGACCGGCTCAACAACAACCGGAACTTCATCGTCGCACAGGAGGTCGAGCGGCCCGACTTCCGCGAGTCGAAGATACCCGTCGCCGTCGGCCTCATCCTCTCCGTCGTGGGCGCCGCGGCGCTCACCCCGATCCCCATCGTCGTCGCCGCGCTCGCGGGCGCGCTCGGGATGGTCGTCACGGGCTGTCTGAAGCCGACCGAGGTGTACGACTCCGTCCAGTGGGACGTCATCGTCCTGCTGGCCGGCGTCATCCCGCTCGGGCTGGCGATGCAGACGACCGGCGGCGCGGACTTCCTCGCCGAACTCGTCGTGCTCGTCTCCGGGACACTACCGGTACTGGCCGTACTGGGGCTGATGTACCTCGTCACCGCCGTGTTGACGAACATCGTCTCCAACAACGCCGCCGTCGTGTTGATGATCCCCGTCGCGGCACAGGTGGCGACCGACGTGGGCGCGAGCGTCTTCGCGTTCATCCTCGCCGTCACCTTCGCGGCCTCGACGGCGTTCATGACGCCCGTCGGCTACCAGACGAACCTGTTCGTCTACGGTCCCGGCGGCTACCGCTTCACCGACTACGTGAAGGTCGGCGCGCCGCTCCAACTGCTGTTCGCGGTGGCGACGACGCTCGGCATCGCCGTGCTGTACGGGGTGTGACGCCGGAGCGAAACGCGTTTACGCCGCGTCGTGGTAGTCCGAGTATCGGGACCGTGGGGTAATGGTAACCTTCGAGCCTTGGGTGCTCGTGCTCTCGGTTCGACTCCGAGCGGTCCCACTCCTTTCCGCGAACGTTTATCACCGATAGCGGGGCCACTGCGTTCCGATGGAACCCCATCGGAAAGGCGACCTGACCGAAGCCCTGGTCGTTGCGGAACTGAAGCGCCGAGGGATACCGGTCGCGAAGCCGGTCGGCGACAACGAACGCTACGACCTCGTCGCGGAGTCGGACGCCGGGCTCTGGCGGCTTCAGGTGAAGACCGGGCGGTTACGGGAGGGGACAGTACGGTTCGACGGAGCCTCGACACACACGAACGCCGAGGGGAACACCCGGAAGCGGTACGAGGGCGATACCGACTACTTCGTCGTCTACGCCCACGAGTCGGAGAGCCTCTACCTGCTGTCCGAGTCAGACTGGACACGAGGATGTGGCTCCGTGTCGAGGAGCCCGAACAGGCCGACGCGAGCATCAACTGGGCTCGCGACTACGAGTTCGACCGGAACTGGCCCCCGGAGGAGGGCGTCGCGTCGCCGACGGCGGTCGACGACGAGGTACTCGACGCGGTCGCCGACCACGGGGTTCGGGCGTGGTTGCCGGCCGACGACGTCGAGGGGTACGATGCGCTCGTGGAGGCCGGGGACGACGTGCGCGCGGTCCGTTTCGAGCGCGGCTGGGTCGTCGACGATCGCGTTCGGTTCGATACCGGCGGCGCCGACGAATCGGCGGCCGAGCGCGAGGCGGTCGACGACGTACTCGTGTACTGTGCCGAACGGGACGCGGTGTACGCGATAGCCAGGGACGCGTCCGACGAGACGGCCTCGTTTCGAGTCACCGAGCCGAAAAAGCCCGATTCGCGGATACGCCGCGCCCGGGACTACCGATTCGCGGAAAACTGGCCGACTCAGACCGACTCGTAGCGAACGCCCCCCTCACCGGCGACGGCCAGTCCCATCGCCGGCGTCCCCCACCGCAGGTGGTGTTCGGGGACGAGCGGCACCGGCACGGGCATGTAGCCGCCCTCGCGCATCGCGGCGACGCCGGGGAAGCGGCCGACCTCGCGGTCGCCCTTGCGGACGCGGAAGGAGCCGTCGCGGCGCGCGTAGCGGTAGGGGAAGGCGTCGGTCGAGTCGAGACAGGTCAAGGAATCGACCGAACCGAGCGTCGCGACGACGCGGCGGTTCGCTTCGAGGACGAGCCGCGACTCGCCGCCGTCGCCGGGCTCCTCCCGCCAGGCGAGGACGCGGTCGGCGCTGGCGCGGGCGGACTCGCCGTAGCGGGGCGTCGGCGGCGTCGCGCGCACCGCGGCGTAGCTGTCGTCGGGGAGGCGGATGCGGTCGGGGACGTGGTGGAAGACGCGGAGGCCGTCGCGCGCCGAGGCGACGAACCGCGGCTCCGCGATTACCTCGCGGACGGCGCCGGCGTCGTCGGGCGCGGCGACGTAGAGGACCGCGCGGTCGTGGCGCGCGCCGTGGGCGGCCCGCTCGACGAGTTCGGTCGGGTCCGGGCCGACGGGTTCGACCGCGAGCGGGGCGTCGCCGAGGCCGGCCGGGGCGTCGCCGCCGGTCGCGAGCGCGGGCGGTTCGCCGGCGTCCTCGCCGCGGGTCACCGTGTAGCCGCGGGCGCGCAGGTCAGCGAGTACCGTCTCGTACACGGGCGGGCTACGGGCCCCGCGGGCGAAAGCCTGCCGCGTCGTCCGTCGAGCATGAACGTTTATTAGGAAAGGGCCGTGTCATTATATCACATGAGCTACGGCAGGGAACCGTCGGAGCGCGCGCCCGAACCCGAGGGCACGCCGACCGGCCCGCTCGGTGCCGCGTTCGACCGACTGAAGCGACACCTCGTCGAGTGGCCGGCACGCTGCGTGGAGACGCAGGTTCGGGCGCTCGAAGGAGAGCGGTAAGGCCTACTCGGCGTCGAGCCGCACCGTCAGCACCGGCGCCGACGATTTTCGCACCACGTCCTCGGTCACACTCCCGATGAGGTAGTGGTCCAGCCCCGTGCGGCCGTGGGTCCCCATCACGACGAGGTCTATCGCGTGCTCACCGACGCGGTCGAGGATGACGTCCTCGGGAATCCCCTCCGCGAGGTGTTCCTCGACGGCGACGCCGTCGGGGAGCGCGGCCGTCGCCGCGGCGGCGGCCTCGCGGGCGTTCTCGTGTTGGGCCTCGTCCCACGCGTCGGGCGCGAGGCCGCTCGTGGGGCTCTCGAAGCGGTTACGCGTGTCCGCGACGGCGAGCACGTGGACCGTCGCGTCGTACGTCGTCGCGAGTTCCGCGGCGTGGCTCGTCGCGGCCGTCGCGGCGTCGCTCCCCTCCACGGGAAGCAGGATGTCGTCGTACATTCAGAGCACCCCGCTCGCGGCCATGGCGAACAGCGCCAGCGCGATGACGGCGAACAGGCCGCCGACCCCGCTCTTGATGGTCTCCACGTCGAGCGCGTTGGAGACGTACGGCGCGATCTGTCCCCCGGTGACGGTCGCGGGGACGGTGAAGACGACCATGTTCCACGGCGTCGACGCGAGGTCTATCTCGTGGCCGCCGGGCACGAGCCCCCCGCCGAAGACGTGGACGACCGACGCGAGCACGGCCGTCAGCGCGACGACGATGTGGTTCGTGCCGATGGCGACGCGGACGGGAACCTTCGTCGAGAGCATCGAGACGATGCCGAGTTCGCCGACGCCGAAGCCGGCCAGCCCCTGGAAGGTGCCGCCGACGGCGTAGTTGGCGAACCGCCGGAGGTAGCCGCCGCGGGTGTAGCGGTAGTCGTCGCCCTGCCGGTCGACACGGGTGACGTTCCCCTCGTCGTCCGTCTCGACGCCCGCGGGGCCGAGTTTCCCCTCGTCGTCGGGAAGGTCCTCGCCGCCGTCGGGGCCGCCGTCGGCGACCGCCTCCGCGTCCGGGTCCTCGGACTCGTCGCCGTGGCCGAGGTCGGCGTTGAACAGGAGGTACGAGGCCGCGACGAGCGCTAGTCCCAGGAGGAGGTGGAACGCCGGCTCGGGGATGACGAACGACAGCAGCGCTCCGGCGATGACGAACGGCACCGCGCCGCCCACCAGCGCGAGCGCGAGCCGCCGGTCCACCAGCCCGTACTGGATGAAGGCGACGGCCGACGAGGAGAGGCCGAACGACTCGCTGATGAGACCGACCTTCACGAGCGTCTCGGGCGAGAGCGCCACCTCTGCCCACGCGGCCGGGTCGAGGCTCCCCGACGCGAGCAGCGGGTAGACGAAGATGAGGAACGGGACGAACAGCGCCGACCCGGAGATACCGACGGTGTTGACCGTCGTCGCGCCCAGCAGGAAGAAGGGGAACAGCCACCAGTACTCCAGCCAGTAGCCGGTGCCGGTCCCCGAGGTGGGCGCGAACGCGTACACCGCCGCGACGAACACGAGCGGCGTCGTCAACACGAACAGGTGCTGGTACTTCAGGAACGACTTCTGGACCGTCTTCGACGAGGGGGCCATCAGGCCGTCACCCCCCGGGCCGCGTTCATGTCGGTCCCCCGTGAGGGAGGCGTTGGCGGTCGCTACGCTGTGTTAAGTCCGAAGCAAAGGCGTGGGCCACGTGTAGCGGGTCGGTAGCCGACCCGACTGAAAAAGCCTTGTCGTTGCGACAGGGTACGCGACCGCGTGACGGGGTGGGCGTCCGCACGCTTCACCCCCCGTCGTTTCCGGTGCTCGACCCGGCGACCCCTGACCGACGAACGGGGGGTCGCGACCACTTTCACCCGGCCTTGCGAACGTTCTTACCACAGGACGCACAAGGGTCGCTGACAGATGGCCAGAGCGGAGAACGCCGAGATAATCGACCGGTTCGAGGAGTTCTACCGCACCTACTACCGGAACGAGATCGGCGACCTCGCACAGAAGTACCCGAACGAGCGCAAGTCCCTGTACCTCGACTGGGGCGACCTCTACCGCTACGACTCGGACATGGCCGACGACTTCGTCGCCCAGCCGAGCCAGATGCGCGACTACGCCGAGGAGGCGCTCCGACTCTACGACCTCCCCGTGGACGTGAAACTCGGCTCCGCCCACGTCCGCGTCCGCAACCTCCGGCAGCACACCGGCATCCGTGATATCCGCGCCGACCACGTCGGCAACCTCGTCTCGGTGCAGGGCATCGTCCGGAAGGCGACGGACGTACGCCCGAAGATGCGCAACGCCGCCTTCGAGTGCCAGCGCTGCGGGACGATGACCCGCGTCCCGCAGTCGGACGGCGACTTCCAGGAGCCCCACGAGTGTCAGGGGTGTGAGCGACAGGGGCCGTTCCAGATAAACTTCGACCAGTCGGAGTTCGTCGACTCCCAGAAGCTCCGGGTCCAGGAGTCGCCCGAGGGGCTGCGCGGCGGCGAGACGCCCCAGGCGATAGACATCAACATCGAGGACGACGTGACCGGGAAGGTCACCGCCGGCGACCACGTCACCGTCACCGGCATCCTCCGGCTCGAACAGCAGGGGAACCAGCAGGAGAAGTCCCCCATCTTCGACTTCTACATGGAGGGGATGGCCGTCACCATCGAGGACGAGCAGTTCGAGGAGATGGACATCACCGAGGAGGACAAGAAACGCATCGTCGAACTGTCGAGCGACCCGGAGATATACGACAAGATGATCGGGTCGATGGCGCCCTCCATCTACGGCTACCCCGACGAGAAGCTCGCCATCATCCTCCAGCTGTTCTCGGGCGTGGCGAAGTCGCTCCCCGACGGCTCGCGCATCCGCGGCGACCTCCACATGCTCCTCATCGGGGACCCCGGCACCGGGAAGTCCCAACTGCTCCAGTACGTGAAGAAGCTCGCGCCGCGCTCGGTGTACACCTCCGGCAAGGGGTCGTCCTCGGCCGGGCTGACGGCCGCGGCGGTGCGCGACGACTTCGGCGACGGCCAGCAGTGGACCCTCGAAGCGGGCGCGCTCGTGCTCGCGGACCAGGGTATCGCGGCGGTGGACGAGCTCGACAAGATGCGCCCGGAGGACCGCTCGGCGATGCACGAGGCGCTCGAACAGCAGTCCATCTCCATCTCGAAGGCCGGCATCAACGCGACGCTGAAGTCGCGGTGTTCGCTTTTGGGCGCGGCGAACCCGAAGTACGGCCGCTTCGACGAGTACGAGCCCATCGGCGAGCAGATCGACCTCGAACCCGCGCTCATCTCGCGGTTCGACCTCATCTTCACGGTGACGGACAAGCCCGACGAGGAGAAGGACGGCCGCCTCGCGGACCACATCATCAACACGAACTACGCCGGGGAGCTGTTCACCCACCGCGAGAGCGTCCCGACCTCCAACATCTCTCAGGAGGAGGTGGACAACGTCACGGAGGACGTCGAGCCGACCATCGAGGCCGACCTCCTGCGCAAGTACATCGCGTACGCCAAGCGGAACTGCTTCCCGACGATGACCGAGGAGGCCAAGAAGGAGATCCGCGACTTCTACGTGAACCTCCGCTCGCAGGGTGCGAGCGAGGACGCCCCCGTTCCCGTCACGGCCCGGAAGCTGGAGGCGCTGGTGCGGCTCGCCGAGGCGTCGGCGCGGGTACGGCTCTCCGACACGGTGGAGAAGCGCGACGCCGAGAAGGTGGTCGAGATCGTGCGCGACTCGCTGGAGGCCATCGGCGTCGACCCCGAGACGGGCGAGTTCGACGTGGACATGGTGGAGGCGGGCACCTCGAAGAGCCAGCGCGACCGCATCAAGAACATCAAGGGCATCATCAACGAGCTGGAGGACGAGTACGACGACGGCGCGCCGATAGAGGAGGTGTTCGAGCGGGCCGACCAGGTCGGCATGGACCGCGACAAGGCCGAACACGAGATAGAGAAGCTCCGCCGGCAGGGCGACATCTACGAGCCGGTGACCGACCACCTGCGCACGGTCTGATGGACCGCATCTCCGCGCTCCGTAACGTCGAGGACGCCCTCTCGGACTTCGAGGCGGGCGAGACGGACCTCGCCGGGCTGGAGCGGCGCGTCCGCGGCACCCTCCGCACCTACGCGACCGACCTCGACGGCGACCTCTCGGCGTACCGCGCGGTCGGCGAGGAACCCGCCGACGGCGTCGTCGTCCTCGCCCCCTCGGCGGGTGCGGCCCGCGAGCGCGTCGCCGGCCTGCTCGCGGGCGACCCGGCCTTCGAGGTGGAGGCCGTCGAGCCCTGAACTGTCAGGGTTGGGTTTACTACGAAGCCGTTCCTATGCCGCTCCATGGCGAAGGGAGCCGGGGGAGCGAGCGCGGGGTGTCCGGGGTGAGCGCCGGCGGGGAGTCGGCGCCGGTCGGGCGGGGACGCGCGACGCTCCTGTGCGGCGACGCGATGGACGCCGGCGTGAGCGACGCCTGTACCGGCGCGCTGGAGGGCGGCGACTCGGTGTTGTGGGTGAGTTACACCCGTTCGCCGGACGACTGCTTCGACCAGCTTCCCGGCCTCGCCGCGGACCGCAAGGCCGCGGTGGACGTCGGCGGCGGAACCCGCTCCGCGGCCGCGACGGGCGGCGGCGGCGGCGGGGCGGGCGGCGACGTCTCCGTCGCGGACCCGAACGACCTCACCGGCATCGGCATCGCCGTCACCGACCAGCTCTCCGAGGGGGCCCACGTCTGTTTCGACTCCGTGACGACGATGCTCCAGTACGTCGAGACGAAGCGCGCGTACACCTTCCTGAACTCGCTGCTCGGCCACCTGTGGAACGCGAACGCGACGGCCCATTTCCACTTCAACCCCGAGGCGCACGACCCGCAGACCGTCGCGGCGGTCACCTCGCTGTTCGACGCCCGTATCGACGTGGACGGCGAGGGCCGGACGCGCCGGTAGCGTCGCCGGCGCGGGGACGCGTTCGTGTCGATGCGTTTAAATTTCGTAGCTCGTTTCGCGGAGACGTGTTGCTCGTCGTGACTTACTCGCGGGACGCGCGCGCCACCCTGCGGAACCTCTGTCGGGGCCACGGGGCGAGCGTCGTCCGTCGGTTCGGCCGCGCCGCGCTGTTCGAGGGGACCGAGCACGGCGCGCTGCTGGCCTGCCGGCTCCGGGCGCGCCACCCCGACGACACACGCGTCGAGCGGACCGTCCCCTTCAACGAGTACGCCGACGCCCCGGACGCGGTGCGGGAGGCCGCCCGCGCCTACGAGTCCGAGGCGTCGAAACACACCCCCTACGCCCGCTTCGCCGCGGGCACCGACCACCCCGACCCCGAGCGGCTGCGAGAGCGGCCGCTCGACCCGTGAGGCTCCGGGTCGGGGGACTCGATCGGAGCGGCCGGGCGCTGGACGTTCGGGAGGCGAACCTCGACGCGGAGCGTGTCGTCCGCGCCGTCCGCGACCCGGCCGACGACCGGGTGCGGTGTCCGCGGCCCGGACCGGTCCACGAGCACGTCGGGCTGGTCCGGGCGGGTGTGGGCTTCGACCGCAGGGCGACGCTCGCGGCGGTCGCCCGGTCGCACGGCGAGTACCCGCCGGTGCTCGACGACCTCGACGCCGCGCGGGAGCGACTGGCGGACCACGGCGCCGACGGCACGGCGCTGCGGGCGGCTCGCGAGCGCGCGGCGGACGCGACGGCCGACATCGAGCGGCTGCGCGAGCGCGTGGCCGAGCGCCGGGGCGAGGTAACGGCCAGACGGGAGGCGGACCTCGACGCCGCGGACGCGCGCGACCGGCTCCGCGACGCGGCCCGGGCGCTCTCGGAGGCCGCCACCGAGCAGTCGGCCGCGCGCCAGCGGCTGGCCCGCGAGCGCGAACGGGCACGGGCCGGCTACGACGCCCGCGCCGAGCGCCTCCGGCTGGAGGACCGCGTCGCTAACCTCGAACGGGACGCGCGGGGCCGGCTGGCGGAGCGGGTCGCGGAACGGTTCGAGGGCGCGCTGGCCGACCTGACCAACGAGCCCGAGGAATCGGAGCCGCGTCTCCGACGGCTGGCCGCAGCCAGGGTGGCGGTCATCGCCGCCCCGGTCGTCCTGACCGGCGGTCCCTTCGGCGACGCCGACGCGGCCGCGGCGTGGCTCGGCGCCCCCGTCCTCGTACTGTAGTTTATCGGAGAGGACGCGGCCACCGACGGCGTGCGACTCTCGACACGAACCCGGCGGACCGACGGCGTCACGCTCGTCGCCTGCCGGCTGGAGAACGACGCCGACGAACCGCGCGCGGCGCTCGTGGAGAACCGGCTGGACGGGCCGGCGCGCGCCCCCGAGCGCCACCGGAGCGAGGACGCGACCCTTCGCGTCGCGGTCCCGGCGGGGGCGACCGTCGGTGCCGGGTTCTCGACGCCGGCGACGCCCGCGGAGCCGGCGGCCGCCATCGTCGGCACCGAGTCGGTCGCCGACAGCCCGGGCGAGGCGGCGGTACTCGACGCGCTCTCGGACCCGCGGCCGCCGCACGAGGCGGTCGTGGGGGCGGACGCGGAGCCGGAACGGGCCGAACCGACGACCGACCTCGACGCCGTCGAGCGGCGCATCGAACGGCTGGAGGCGGTCGCGGCGGCGACGACGGTGCCGGGCGCGGCCGACGCCCTCGCCCGCGAAGGAGGACTGGACGCGGTCCGCGACCTCGACGCGCGGGTGGCCGCGGACCGGAAGCGACTGACGGCGCTCGCCGACCGGGCGCGGCGGCTGGCGGCGCGGGCCGAGGTCGCCGACCCCCGCGTCGAACGGCTGGCGCGCCTGTCGTGATACTCGCCGTCGTCGGGGGGAAGGGCGGCGTCGGGAAGTCGACCGTCGCGTTCGGGGTCGCCGCGGAGCTCGACGCCGTCTGCGTGGACGCCGACCTCGGGATGGCCGACCTGCCGGAGCGGCGCGGGCCGGACCTCCACGACGTCCTGGCGGGCCGCGCCGCGGCCGTGGAGGCCGTGGACGAGTCCGGGCCCGTCGACCTGCTCCCGTGCGGGCGAACGCTGGCCGGCGCGCGGGCGAGCGACCCGCGGGCGCTCCGAGCGGCGCTGTCGGCCGTCGAGGCGGAGTACGGCCGCGTCGTCGTGGACTGTCCGGCCGGGCTGGGCCGCGACTCGGGGGCGGCGCTCGCGGCCGCCGACGCCTGTCTGCTCGTGACGACCGCCGAGCGGGCCGCGGTCGCCGACGCGCTCCGGACGCGCGAACTCGCACGAGCGCTGGACGCGGGGCTCGTCGGCGTGGTCGTGGACTTCGCGGAAGAGACGGGACCGCTCCGCGGGCGCTTCGGCGCGCCCGCGACGGCGCTCCCCGAGTCGGAGGCGGTGCGGCGCGCGACACGCCACGGGCTTCCCGTGGGCGAGGTCGCGCCGGAGTCGGTCGTCGCCGAACGGCTGGAGGAAGTGGCCGCGCTCGTTCAGCGCTCGACCAGGTCGGTGTAGGTGTTGCGCAGGGTGACGGGCGTCACGCCCGCGACCGCGGCCGCGTCGGCCTGTGAGAGGCGCGCGTCGCGCTCGCGGCCGGCGGTGTAGAGACACGCCGCGGCGACGCCGGAGGGGTTGCGCCCGACGGCGATACCCTCCTCGTGGACGCGCTCGGCGAGTTCGGTCGCGCGCGTCTCGACGGCCCGCGGGAGGTCCAACTCGGAGGCGTACCGGGCGAGGTACTCGCGCGGGTGGACCGGGCCGGTCGGGAGGCCGAGTTCGCGGTTCACGGCGTCGTAGGCCACCCGGAGCTCGTCGGCGGTCGCCTTCGCGCGGTCGGCGACCTCCTCGACGGTGCGCGAGACGCCGTTCGTCCGGCAGACGGCGTACACCGCCGCGGCGGCGAAGCCCTCCAGCGAGCGCCCCTGCAGGAGGTCGGCGCTCTGTGCGGAGTCGAACAGCGCACACGCCTGCTCGCGAACCGGCTCGCCGAGTTCGAGGTCGCTTACCAGCCGGCGTATCTCGGTGAAGGAGTACACCTGGTTGCGCTCGCGCTTGGTCGAGATGCGCGCGCGGTTGTGCTGGCGGCGCATCCGGGCGACGCGGCGGCGCTTGCGCCCCTTCAGCCGCGTGGAGCGGCCGATCTCCGTCGAGAGCCCCTTGTCGTGCCGGGAGCGCGTCAGCGGCGCGCCGGTGCGCTTGGGGTTCGTGTCGTCGTCCGCGAAGGAGCGCCACTCGGGGCCGCGGTCCAGGGCGTCCTCGCCGACCACGAGGCCGCACGCGCTACAGACGCGCTCGGTTCCGTCGGGGGTGACTGTTCCGCTACACTCGGGACACGTCGTCTCCGTCGTGCTCATACTCGAAAGTGGGTCCCGAACGGGGTTAAAAAGGGAGCCGAAACGGCCGGAACCGGGGGCAGTTCGTCCGGGCGAACCCACCGGTTACCGGTAGGTTCCCTTCCGGCGGTTTCCGCCCCGTTCGCGCGCTCGACGTCGTCAGTTATTTACCGGCGCGACCGCGCGACATGACAATGAGTCTTGACGAAATCGCCGCCGGCCTGGAGGTGACGACGGCCCAGCGCGACCGGGGCGTCGCGGTGGCCGACGACACCGACGTGCCCCTCGCCGAGCGCCTGCGCGACTTCGCCGGGGACCTGCCCTGTACGCCCGAGGCGGCCGCGACGCTCGTCGGGAGCTACGCCGGGGGCGCGAGCGTGGGCGACGCCGCCCGCGACGCGAGCGTGGCGAGCGTCACCGCGGCGAAGGCGCTCCACCGGCTCGGCGAGGACGTGTCGCCGCTGGCCCCGCGCGGCCGCGAGGTGGTCCGCGACTGGCTCGACGCGCGGCTGTCGCGCGCGGACGCCAAGGAACTGACCCGGCTGGACGACGACGCCTTCGCGCTCGCCGTCTACGTCGAGACCCACGGGACGATACCGGGCGCCGAGGAGGCGCTCGCGGGCGCGCTCGCCGTCGAGCCGTCCGACCCGCTCGCCGACGCCCGCTCCGGGCTCGGCGACCTCCTATAGGGGGAGCAGGCCGCCGTCGAACGACCGCTCTATCTCCGCGTCGCAGGCGACCTCGGCGGCCGCGGCCACGCCGGCCGCGAAGGCCCCGTCGGCCGTGTCGGCCACGGGCGTCTCGCCCGGCTCGGCGTCGTCGGCCGGGACGCACGCGTCCGCGAAGTCGCACTCGACAGCCCGCGTCGCGACGACGGCGTCGGCCTCGGTCCCGATATCCGCCAGCCGGTCGCGCAGACGGGCGACGCCGTCCGCGCCGCGGGTCGTCCCAGGCGCGACGAGCGCGACCCGGTCGGCGGCGTTCACGGCCGCGACGGCCTGGTTCGCGGCGACGGGCGGCACGTCCACGAGGACGCGGTCGGCGTGCTCGCGCGCCTCGGCGAGGAGCGACTCGAAGCGGCGGGCGGCCTCCGGGGTCTTCGCGCGCGCCAGCCGTTCGAACGACGCACGCGCCGGCAGCGCCTCGACGGTGCCGTCGCCGGCCGTGTCGAGCCCGACGAGGCCGTCCGCGAGCGGTCGGTCCGCCGTGACGAGGGCCGTCGCGTCGGGGTCGATGCGGCCGTCCATGTGGTCCGCGAGCCCCTGTGTCGCGTAGGCGGCGTCGAGGACGACGGCGCGGTCGCCCTCGGCCGCGAACAGCCCCGCGAGTTCGATACACAGCCGCGTCGTGCCCGCGCCGCCGACCGCGCCGACGAGAGAAGTCACGTTCGTTGACACGTCCGAGTTCGTCGTTCTCGCGGGCAAAAGGATTCGGATTCAGTCGAGCCGGCCGCCGATGTCGGCCGCGATGTCGTCGAGTTCGTCGTCCGAGAGGTCCGGGCGGTCGCCCGCGACGGCGTGGATGGGCGCGCCGCCGTCGCCCTCGAACCGCGGGATGACGTGGCCGTGGACGTGGGGCACCTCCTGGCCCGCCGCGGGGCCGTTGTTGAACGCGACGTTCGAGGCGTCGGCGCCGACGCTGTCCTCGACGGCGGGGACGACCCGCTGGAGGGTCGCGTAGAGGTCGGCGGCGAGGTCGTCGTCGAGGTCCTGCAGGTGCTGGTGGTGTTCCTTCGGAATCACGAGCGTGTGGCCGGGCGCGAGCGGGTTCGCGTCGAGGAAGGCGAGCGTCCCGTCGTCCTCGTACACGGTGCGGCCGGGGATGTCCCCGGCGACGATGGCACAGAAGACACAGTCGTCGGACATGCGCGGTCGTGGGGCCGGACGCCGCTTCAAGCCACCGGCGACTGCGCCGAGCGCCAGCTATTTGGTCGCGATACGATAGCTACACGCATGTCGCTGTCCCCCCGCCGTCGCCGCGCGCTGCTGTGGACCCTGCTGGCGGCGGGCTTCCTCCTCGTGAACTTCCACCGGACGGCCACCGCGGTGCTGGCCGACTCGCTCGCCCGGACCTTCGAGACGGACGCCGCGGAACTCGGCTTCCTCCACGCCTCCTTCTTCTACATCTACGCGGGGCTCCAGCTCCCCGCGGGCCTGCTGGTGGACCGCTACGGCCCGCGCGGCGTCGCCTCCGTGGGACTGGGCGCGATGACCGTCGGCGTCGTCGGGTTCGCCTTCGCCGGGTCGTTCACCGGCGCGTTCCTCGCGCGGGCGGTGGTCGGCCTCGGCGGAAGCGTCCTCTACGTCGCGACGCTCCGCTTCTGTGCCGCGTGGTTCAGCGCCGACGCCTACGCGACGATGACGGGGCTGACCATCGCGGCGGCGGGCGTCGGGGGCATCCTCGCCACCACGCCGCTGGCGCTCGCCATCGAGGCGACCGGCTGGCGCGACGCGGTGCTCGCCTCGGCCGTCGCGGGCGCGGTCATCGCCGTCGGCATCGCGCTGTTCGTCCGCGACCGGCCGCCGGGGGGACTGGCCGAGCGGGTCGGAGTCGCGTCCGACGGCGGCGAGTCGTCCCCGCCCTCGCTGTCGCAGGTCGTCGCGAACACCCGCCACGTCCTCGGCGAGGGGGAGACGTGGCTGATGGGCGTCACGCTGTTCCTGGTCCTCGGGGCGAACTTCACCGTCCTCGGGCTCTGGGGCGTCCCGTTCGTCGTGGACGTGTACGGGGTGTCGGTGGCGACGGCCTCGACGTTCGTCCTGCTCGGCAACGTCGGGTTCGTCCTCGGCTCGCCCGTCTTCGGCGCGCTCTCCGACCGGCTGGAGCGTCGCACGAGCCTCATGGTCGGGTCGGCGGCCGTATTCACCGTCGCGTACGGCGTGCTGGTGGTCGTGCCGCCGCTCCCCGTCGTCGGCCTCGTCCTCTTCACCGTGCTGTTCGCCAACGGCGGCGTCGCGCTCGCCTTCACCGTCGCGAAGGAGCGCCACGAGCCGGACGTGGCGGGCACCGTCACCGGCGTCATCAACAGCCTCGGCTACTTCGGCGCGGCCGTCCTCCCCTCGGTGATGGGGTACGTCCTCGACGCCTACTGGACGGGCGAGGTCATCGGCGGCGCGCGCGTTTACACCCCCGGCGGCTACCGGGTCGCCTTCGCCATCGCGGCGGGCGCGGGCGTGCTCGCGACGCTGTGTACCGTCGCGCTCCACTACCGCGAGACGGCCTCGGCCAGCGCCGCGACGTAGCTCTCCCGCGTGTGGCCGAGCCGCGAGCGCCACACCTCCTCGTAGCTCGGGTGCAGGAGCGGAACGACCCGCCCGTACTCGGTGTCGACGGGGGCGAGCACGGTGTCGAGGAAGCCGTCGAGGTCCCGGCCGAGGAGCGCGAACACCGACGCCGTGGCGTGTTTCCCGGTCGGGAGTATCGCGTCGGGCGCGACCGTCGCCACCTCCTCGCGGAGCCACGGCCGGCAGTTGGTTCGCTCCTCCTCCGTGGGGTCGCGGTTCCCCGCGGGGTGGCACTTCACCGCGTTCGTGTAGTAGGCCGGGCCGACCCCGGCGTCGGCCACGAGCGCCCGGACCTTCCGGCCCGAGGCGCGCGAGGTGTAGGCCGCCCCGGTGAGGTTCCCGCCCTTCCAGCGGTCGGCTCCCGGGTCGCCCGCGGCGGGGGCCTCGCCCACGACGACCACGCGGGCGTCGCGCGGGCCGTTCCCCCACGAGATTCGGGTGCGCGACTCGCAGAGGGCGGGACAGCGCCGGCAGTCCTCGGCGAGCGCGTGCGTCCCGTCCTCCGGGTAGGGGACCTCGCTCGGGTTCACGTCACTCCACGAGCGGGAGGACGATGCCGAAGACGAACGGCGAGAGGACGAACAGCAGGAGCCCGATGACGCCGAGGTCCATGAACAGCGTGTCCTCCCACGCGGGCAGCGGGTAGTGGAGACCCGCCGCGGCCAGTTCGACGCCGATGCTGACGACCAACAGCGCGAGTCCGAGCGCGACGCCCGACTTCGTCAGGCGACCGTAGTCGGTGGTTCCGGTGCGTGCCATACGCGATGACCCCCGCGTTCGGACGTAAGCGTTGCGTCAGAGTGTGTGACACACCGACCCACAACCCATATACGGGCCGACTGGTCAGGAGGGGTATGCAACGCACCCTGTCCGAGCTCGCCGGCGAGGCCGGCGCGCTGGCGTTCGACCTCCTCGTGACCGTCCTGTTGACCGCCGTCGGCATCGAGGCGGAACTGTTCGGCGCGCAGGCGTACGGCACGCAGACGGCGCTGGGGCTGTGGGCCGGGTTCATGGGCGCGGTGGCGCTGTACGCCGGTATCGTCGTCTTCGGCGGCCGGCGGCTGGTGCCGCGGCTCCGGGCCGTCGTCGCGGAGTGAGCCGCCTGCGAGACCGATTCGTCTTTTAGGCAGGGGACGCCACCGGAGGGTATGACCAACGACGACGACCCCGGCGCTGGAACGCGCTTCGGGGCGGTCCCCGACCAGTACGACCCGGACGACCTGGAGCCGGGCGTCTTCGACTACTGGGCGGAGACGGACGCCTACGAGCGGACGCGACGCCACCGCGCGGACGGCGAGGACTTCTTCTTCGTGGACGGGCCGCCGTACACCTCCGGCGCGGCCCACATGGGCACGACGTGGAACAAGACGCTGAAGGACGCCTACATCCGCTACAAGCGGATGCGCGGCTACAACGTCACCGACCGGCCGGGCTACGACATGCACGGGCTCCCCATCGAGACGAAGGTGGAGGAGAAGCTCGGCTTCGAGAACAAGAAGGACATCGAGGAGTACGGCATGGAGGCGTTCATCGACGCCTGCAAGGAGTTCGCCGACGAGCAGCTGGAGGGCCTCCAGTCCGACTTCGAGTCGTTCGGCGTCTGGATGGACTGGGACAACCCCTACAAGACCGTCTCGCCGGAGTACATGGAGGCGGTGTGGTGGGCGTTCGGGCGCGCCCACGAGCGCGGGCTGGTCGAGCGCGGCAAGCGCTCCATCACCCAGTGTCCCCGGTGCGAGACGGCCATCGCGAAGAACGAGGTCGAGTACCACCAGGTCGAGGACCCCTCCATCTACGTGAAGTTCCCGCTGCGCGAGGCCGAGCGAAGCGAGGCCTCGGACCGAGCGAGCGGCGAAGCCGCGAGCCAGCCGCGCGAGGGCTCGCTGGTGGCGTGGACGACCACGCCGTGGACCGTCCCCGCGAACACCTTCGTCGCCGTGGACGAGGACGTGACCTACGCCGCCGTCGAGGCGACGAAGGACGGCGAGACGGAACTGCTGTACGTCGCCGAGGGCGTCGTCGAGGAGGTCCTGAAGAAGGGCCGCTACGACTCCTACGAGGTGCGCGAGACGCTGCCGGGCGCGGAGATGCTCGGCTGGACGTACGACCACCCGCTCGCCGAGGAGGTGCCCGACCACCCCGCGTTCGAGGGCGCGGGACAGGTGTACCACGCCGACTACGTCGAGGTCGACCGCACGGGGCTCGTCCACTCCGCGCCGGGCCACGGTGAGGAGGACTTCGAGCGCGGCCAGCAGCTTGGACTGGACGTGTTCTGCCCGGTCGGCTCCGACGGCGTCTACGACGAGCGCGCCGGGAAGTACGCCGGGCAGTTCGTCCGCGACGCGAACGACGACATCATCGCGGACCTCGACGCGAACGGCCGCCTGCTCGCGAGCGAGACGTACACCCACGACTACGGGCAGTGCTGGCGGTGCGACACGGACATCGTCTTCCTCGCGACGGACCAGTGGTTCATCACCGTCACCGACGTGAAGGACGAACTGCTCGACAACATCGAGGACAGCGAGTGGTACCCCGCCGACGCGCGGGACAACCGCTTCCGCAACTTCGTGGAGGACTCGCCGGACTGGAACGTCTCCAGGCAGCGCTACTGGGGCGTCCCCATCCCCATCTGGCTCCCCGAGGACTGGAGCGGGGACATGTCCGAGGCCGTCGTCATCGGCACCCGCGAGGAACTCGCCGAGCGCGTCGACCAGGACGTGGACCCGGCCGACGTGGACCTCCACCGGCCGACCGTGGACCATCTCACCGTCACCGAGAACGGGACGACCTACGAGCGCGTCCCCGACGTGTTCGACGTGTGGATCGACTCCTCGGCGGCGTCGTGGGGGACGCTCGACTACCCGGGCAACGAGGAGGCGTTCGAGCGGCTGTGGCCCTCCGACCTCATCATCGAGGCACACGACCAGACCCGCGGGTGGTTCTGGTCGCAACTCGGCATGGGCACCGCCGCGCTCGGCGAGGTTCCCTACTCCGACGTGGTGATGCACGGCTACGCCAACATGCCCGACGGCCGCGGCATGTCGAAGTCGAAGGGCATCACCGTCGAGCCGGGCGAGGTCATCGAGGAGCACGGCGCGGACCCGATGCGGCTGTTCCTCCTGTCGCGGAACCCACAGGGCGAGGACATGCGCTTCTCGTGGGACGAGACGGAGAACATGCAGCGGGACCTCAACATCCTCTGGAACGTGTTCCGCTTCCCGCTCCCGTACATGCGGATGGACGGGTTCGACCCCGACGCGGTGTCGCTCGCCGACTGCGAACTGGAGGCCGTCGACGAGTGGCTGCTCTCGCGGCTCCAGACCGTCGTCGAGGAGATGACGGCCGCGTGGGAGCGCTACCGGCAGGACGAGGCGCTCGACGTGCTGCTGGAGTTCGTCGTGGAGGACGTGTCGCGCTTCTACATCCAGGTCGTCCGCGAGCGGATGTGGGAGGAGTCGGACTCGGCCTCGAAGACGGCCGCGTACAAGACGCTCCACCACGTCCTGCTGGAGGCGGTGACGCTGTTCGCGCCGTACGCCCCGCTCGTCACCGAGGAGATGTACGGCACGCTGTCGAGCGAGGACGACCACCCGACCGTCCACATGCGGGACTGGCCCGAGTTCGACGAGACGTGGTACGACCCGCAACTGGAGGCCGACATCGACGCCGTCCGCGCCGTCGAGGAGGCGGGCGCGAACGCGCGCCAGCAGGCCGGCCGGAAGCTCCGGTGGCCCGTCGCGCGCGTCGTCGTCGCCGCGAACGACGACGCCGTCGCCGACTCGGTGGACCGCCAGCGCGCCCTGCTGCGCGAGCGGCTCAACGCCCGCGCCATCGAACTGGTGGAGCCGGGCGACGACTGGGGCGAACTCGCCTACGGCGCGCGCGCCGACATGTCCGTGCTCGGCCCCGCGTTCGGCGGCGACGCCGGCGAGGTGATGAACGCGCTCAACGCCGTCACCGTGACCGCGAAGGACCTCGACGCGCTGGAGGCCGCGGTCGCGGAGGAGCTCGGCCGCGAGGTCGAACTCGACCCGGAGATGGTGGAGTTCGTCACCGAGACGCCCGCCGGCGTCGAGGGGACGGAGTTCCGCGTCGGCGGCGACGCGGGCGGCGTCGTCTACGTGGACACCGAACTCACCGACGACATCGAGGCCGAGGGGTACGCGAGGGAGGTCATCCGCCGCGTCCAGGAGGCGCGCAAGGACCTCGACCTCGACCTCGACGCCGAGATCGTGCTGGACCTCGACGTGGCCGACGACCGCGTGGCCGCGCTGGTCGCGGAGCGCGAGGACCTCGTCGCCGAGGAAACCCGCGCGACGTTCGGCGACGTGACCGACGGCTTCCGCGAGACGTACGAGGTGGAGGGCGTCGAGATGACGGTCGGCGTCGCGCCCGCGGAGTAGCTACAGTCGCTCCGCGAGGGTCGGCGCGACGCTCACGTCGCTGACCGGCCGCTCTATCGTGTCGGTTCCCCACACGCCCGCGACGCCCGCGTCGGCGAGCTTCGCCCGGGCGTTGTCGGCGAACATCGGGTGGAGACAGGTGACGTAGACGTCGGCGACGCCGCGCTCGTGGAGCCGCGCGATGGCCGCGCTCATCGTGGAGCCGGTGGCGACGATGTCGTCCACGAGGACGACCTCGCGGCCGTCGGGGTCGGCGCCGGCCGGTTCGACGGTCACGTCGCCGGTGTCGTAGTCGCGGGTCTTCTCGAAGTGGTCACAGCTGCCGGCGCCGTAGGCGTCACACACCGTCTCGGCGATGCCGATGGCGCCCTCGTCCGGGGCTAAGAAGAGCGGGTCCGCGAGGTCGGGGAGCGGCTCCGCGAGGCGCGCGGCGGCGTCGACGACCTCGAAGGGCACGTCGAAGAACTCCGCGATGGAAGGCTCGTGGGGGTTCACGGCGAGCACGCGGTCGGTCCCGGTCGAGACGGCGCGGGCCACGGCGCGCGCGGAGACGGGTTCGCCGTCGCGGAACGCGCGGTCCTGTCGCGCGTAGCCCATGTACGGGAGCACCGTCACCACCTCCTCGAAGTGGGCGCGCGCGAGGTCCTGGAGCTGGAGCAGTTCGAGGTGGGCCTCGGCCGAGACGGTGGCCGCGACGACGACGGCGCGCTCGCCGCCCGCGTCCGGGACGCGGACCTTGAACTCGCCGTCGGCGAAGCGCTGTGTCTCGACCACGGCGAGCGGCTCGTCGAGTTCGTCGGCGAGCGCCGCCCCGAGCGACTGCGACGCCGACCCCGGCAGTATCATACGCGGGGCTGGCACACGGGCGATAACAAGCGTTTCCTTCACGGCCTGGCGCGACGGCCTACTCGGCGTCCGGGACGACGGCGATGCGGCGACAGCCGGGGACGCCGAGCAGACGCTCGCGCCAGCCGTCGCCGGCGTCGGCGAGGAAGGTGCCGTCCGTCGTGACGGCGTACAGCACCCCGGCGACCGGGGCGGCGTCGGCCACGTCGCCCGGCGCACCCGTGTCCGCCCACTCGCCGTCGCGGCGCTCGAACAGGGTGCCGTCGTCGCGGACGGCCGCGGTCCGCCCCCCGCCGCACGCGACCGCGCGGAACGCGCCCTCCAGCCGGCGCATCCAGCCGTTGGCGAGCGCGTACAGCCCCGCGTCGGTGGCGGCGAACACGTCCGTCCCGACCGCCACGTCGCGGGCGGTGTCGAGCCCGGCGTGCGAGCCGTCGAGCCGGAACAGGCCGCCCGCGGCGGCGACGAGGTCACCGGCGACGGCGCGCGCGTCGGTCACCTCGCCGAGCGCCGTCCACGCGCCGTCGTCGTAGCGGGCGACGCGGCCCTCGCCGCAGGCGACCAGCCCGTCGGCGAAGCCGACCGCGGTCGCGGGGCCGAAGGCGGTGTCGGCGAAGCCGTCGTCGGTGGCGAGGAGGGCGTCGGTGTCCGTGGCGGCGGCGACCCGGCCGTCCGCGGCGACGACGTCGCGGGTCGCGCCCCGCCGTGCTAGCCCGTACTCGCCGGCGAGGTCGTCTGAGACGGACAGCTCCACCAGGCCGGCGTCGCTCGCGACGAAGGCGGGGCGCGCGGAGCCGCCGGCGTAGACGCGCTTCTCGTCCAGCGAGACGTCGTTGTCGGCGCTCACGCGTCCACCGCGCGGTCGCGGTAGTCTGCGTACGTCCGCTCGGCCCACGCGACGGCCTCGGGCGCCTCCGAGAGCAGGATGCCGCTCACGCCGCCCGCCTCGTAGGTGGTGAGCGCGGCGCCCTCGTCGTCGAACAGCGTCAGGCCGAACGGGAGCGACTCGTCGAGGACGCGGACGTCGAGCCCGGCCGCGACCGCCGCGTCGAACTCGTCGTACTCGGCGCGCAGCGCCGCGGCGGCGGGTCGCTCCACGACGATCTCGCGGTCCTCGCCCGCGAGCACGTCCTCGTGGAGGTCGGCCATGTACCGGGGGATGGCCGCGGGCGACAGCGAGCGGACGCGCTCCGCGTCGCGGACCATCGCGTCGAACGTGTCGAGCGCCCGCTCGGGCGCGGTGCGTTCGGAGGTGGCGACCGTGGCCGACTCCGCGAACGCCGCCGGAACGCCGGCCGAGGCCGGGATGTCGGCGAGGACGTCGCGCGCGGCGGTCAGCCCCCCGAGCCGCTCGCGGTACCGCTCGCGTTCCTCGCGGGCCAGCTCCCCGAGCGCCGTGAGCACGTACCCCTCCCCCGTCTCGCGCGCGAGGTCGAGTTCGGTCAGCTCGCGCAGCCCCTTGTACACGGTCGAGCGCGCGACCCCGAGCTCCTCGCGGAGGTCGCGCTTGGTTCGCGGGCCGTCGGCGAGCGCGCCGAGCAGCCCGGCGCGCGTCCCGACCGCCGCGGCGATTCCCTCCGCCGACCCGTCCGGTGACGCCCAGCTCATCGTCCCCGCTTCGGCCCCTCGGTTGAAGTTCGTTTCGACCCTCGAAACACACGTCCGTGGCCGAACGACGCCCCGATGGGTGAGGTAAGGAGGGATGCCCCCCTACGGACGGTTGCACCCGCTGACCCGCCCCTCCACCGCGAACAGCGTCCCCGCGTACCCCCCACGCCGCCCGACCGATACCGATTTTTGCGCGCTCCCGATACGGTGAGTCATGAAGGTGTTCGGGTCGAGCGGCGTCCGCGGCGTGGTGAACGAGGAGATCACGCCGGCGTTCGTCGGCCGCGTCGCGCTGGCCGCCGGCTCGACGTTCGAGTCCGGGACCGTCGCGGTCGCCCGCGACACGCGTCGCACGGGTGAGATGCTGGCCGACGCGGCCGCGGCGGCGCTGGCGGCGACCGGGGCCGACGTCCACCGGCTCGGCGTCCTCGCCACGCCCGGCGCGCAGGCGTACGCCGAGCGCGAGGGCGTCCCCGTCGTGATGGTGACCGCGAGCCACAACCCCCCGGAGTACAACGGGGTGAAGCTCGTCGGCGCCGACGGCGTGGAGCTGTCGCGCGACACGCTCGAACGCGTCGAGGACCGCCTGCTCGCGGAGCGGTTCGACGAGGTGCCGTGGGACGCGACCGGCGAGTCCCGTCGCGTGGAGTCGGCCCGCCGCGAGTACGTCGAGGGGCTGCTCGCCGCCATCGACCGCGACCGCATCGCGGACGCGGACCTCACCGTGGCGCTCGACCCCGGCCACGGCGCGGGCGCGCTCACCTCCCCGGCGTTCTTCCGCGAACTCGGCTGCCGGGTCGTCACCGTCAACGCCCAGCCGGACGGCCGCTTCCCCGGCCGCGACCCCGAACCCGTCGCGGCGAACCTCGGCGACCTCGGCGACCTCGTGCGCGCGGCGGACGCTGACGTGGGTGTCGCCCACGACGGCGACGCCGACCGCGCCATCTTCTACGACGAGACGGGCACGTACATCGAGGGCGACGCCACGCTCGCGGCGCTCTCGGAGGCCGCGCTCGACGCGGGCGACACGACGGTGTCGGCGGTGAACGTCTCCCAGCGGCTCGTCGATGTCGCGGAGCGCACGGGTGCGACCCTCGAACTCACGCCCATCGGCTCGACGAACATCATCACGCGCATCCGCGAACTCGCGGCCGAGGGCCACCACGTCCCCGTGGCCGGCGAGGGGAACGGCGGCGTCCTCTTCCCCGACTACCGGCTGGCGCGCGACGGCGCGTACACCGCCGCGCGCTTCCTCGAACTGCTCGCGGACCGGACGGCGAGCGAGGCCGTCGCCGACTACGACGGCTACGCGAACGTGCGCGAGAACCTCGGCTACGACACGGACGGCGAGCGCGAGGCGATGCTCGCGGCCGCCGAGCGGTACGCCGGGTCGGCCGACGCGACGCCGACGACCATCGACGGCTACCGCCTCGACTACGGCGACGCGTGGGTGCTCGCGCGCCCCTCGGGCACGGAGCCCGTCGTCCGCGTGTACGCCGAGGCGGCCGAGCGCGACCGCGCCACGGAGCTGGCGAGCGAGTTCCGCGACGCGCTCGCCGACGCACGGGACCGCTGACCGGGCACGGCCAGGTCGCGCGCGTCGGCCGCGACGATCTCCATCGTCGCGTTCCTCGTCACCTCGCCGTTGACGGTCACCGACACCGTGTACTCGCCGGCGGTCGTGGGGTTGTCCACCCCGTTGAACTCCAGCACGAGCGTGTCGTTCTCGTTCACGCCGTAGTTGCCGACGAAGTTCACCGATACCGTCGTCCCGTTGTCAGAGACGGTGACGCCGGAGAGGTCGGTGCTGAGGTTCGTCTCCGTCTCGTCGTCGCCGTCGGTGTCGAGGCCGGCGACGAGCACCGCGTCGAGGGTGTCGTTCGAGACGACGAACCCCGACGTGTGGTTGTAGTCGAGTTCGATGGAGTTCAGCGAGTTGCCGGCCGTGTTCGAGCCGACGGACACGTCGAACACGGCGACGTTGCGCGTCCCGTTCGCGCCGGCGGTGTTGTTCCGGCTGGAGACGAGCGCCTCCTGCTCCGCGGCCGCCGGGGTCGGCGTCGCCTCGGCCGGCGCGTCCGTGTCGGTTGCCGCGACGGCGTCGGGGTCCGTGCTCGTGAGGTCCTCGCCGAAGCCGAGAACTATCGCACCCACCCCGGCCGCGAGAACCACGACGATGGCGACGAGTATCGTGACCCCGATGACGGGGCTCAACGCGCGGTCGGGCTGGGGGGTGTCCACGTCCCCGGCGACACGGGTATCGGCGAAAAAGTCGGGGGACTCACTCCGACGCGAGCCGCTCGACCTGAACCAGCGCCGCCGGCTCGTCCCACCCGTACACGTCGGGGTCGAGGTCGCCGTCCCCGACGATGCCCGGGTGCGGGCGAACCACGTCGTCCTCGGCGAGGTCGGGGTCGCTCTCCGTCGTCCCCTCCGGCTCGCCGCCGACGATGAGCGTCTTCGCCGGGGGGACGAGGTCCTCGTACAGCTCCGTGTTCCGCTCCGTCCCCACGTCGTAGCCGTTCGCGTAGTACGTCCGCGAGGCGTTGACTGCCCCGGGGAGCGGGACGGTGTCCAGCCCGACGATACCGTCGTTCGTCGCGACGAGCATGCCGACGAACGTCAGGTACGGCGCCTCCTCGTCGGCGGTCAGCTCCAGCGAGGCGTAGGAGGGGTACCCCGTGTCGCCGGGGTCCGACCGCGGGACGAGCGGCGCGTCGCCGACGGCCGCCCCGCGTATCTCGTCGGTCGCCCCTATCAGGTCGACGAGCGGACCGAGGTTCCCGTTCTCCGCGACCTGCCGCGTCGGCTCGTTCGCCGGGTCGCCGACCGCGAACACCTCCACGTCCGCGCTGTGAGCCGCGACCGCCGGCGGGGTGAAGGGCTGGCCCGGCGTGAGGTTCGCCACCGTCACCCGATAGCGCCGCTCGTCGGTGTCGTCGTCACCCGTCCGCGCGCCCGCCCCGCCCGCGCCGACGAGCGCGGCACCCGCGAGCGCCGCGCCGCCCGCCGCGAGCGCGCGTCGCCGGGTGAGCCGCGGCGTGTTCGTCGGTCCGTTCCCGTCGGCCGGCCGTCTCGGTCGTGCCATGTCCCGTATGGACGCGAGCCACGCGCTTCGTTATACAATCCGTGCCGGCGGTAACCGGGGCTTCCGTCGCCGTTCCACCCTCCCGTCCGCATCCCGTCGTCCGTAACGCGGCCGTACCGGCGCCTCCGGCGGGCTTACCGCCGGACGCGACCGCCGCTACGGCTCCGGGGCGGCGGCGAGCGCGTCCGACAGCGCCGCTCGCTCGGCCCGCAGGCGGTCCAGTTCGGCGGCCACGTCGCCCGAAACGAGCCGCTCGCGCCCCTCCTCGCCGAGTTCCGCGAGCGCGACCGCCGCCTCGCGCAGGCGCTCGTAGTCGGTCTCGTCGGGGAGCGACCGCACCGCGCGCAGGGCCGCGAGCGTCTCCTCGGACGCGAAGCGGTTGCAGACCGCGGCGTACTCCTTGCACCGGTAGCGGAGCGTCTCCCCGTCAGGCGGCGGGTAGGGGACTTCGAGCGGCGAGGCGTCGAGGTTCGAGAGGTAGGTCCGGTTCGTGGCGACGTGTCGCGAGAGGGCGCCGGGGTCCTCGACGTAGTGGGAGAGCTTCTCCGCGGAGTAGTCCGCGTACTCCAGCAGGGTGGCGACGGACTCCTCGCCCACGTCGGCCTCGCGGACGTACTCGGCGAGCCGGGTCGGCGGGTCGCGGAAGTCGACCAGCGGGTACGACTCGGCGGCCGCGACCACGTCGAACAGTTCGCGCGCGGAGCCGTTCCGCTTCAGCTCGCGGACGTCCGCCGCCACCGCCTCGTTGTACCGCTCGAAGGGGTCGCGCAGGCGCTCGACGGGCGCGTCGAGGTCCGCGTCGCCGAGGTCGAGCAGGCGTTCGGCCTCCGCGGTCTCGTCGTCGAGGGCGTCCAGCCGGTCGAGCGCGTCCCGACGCGCCTCGCGCAGGAGGTCCTCCGCGGCCTCCCACTCGACGAGCAGGTCGGCGTACTCGCGGGCCGGGGCGAGCGCCTCGCGGGCCGCCTCGAAGTCGCTCGCCGAGAGCCGCTTCTTGTGGACGGCGTCGTCGGCCGCCTCGAAGGCGTCGTACGCGGGGAGGTCCTCGTCCAGCGAGTCGGTGTGGTCCGCGACCTTCTCCTGGAACTCGATGTACGCCTGGAAGCCCGACCCGGTCGCGGACTCCTCGTTGCCGTCGAGCAGGCGGCGGAAGGTGTGGTACGCGCCCGCCGTCCCCCGGACCGCGGACTCGCCGCCCGCGTCGTCCATCTCCCCCCGGACGCGCTCGTACTCGTCGGCCGCGCGGGTCAGCCGCCGCCGGACCGCCTCGGGGTCGGGGGCGCTCACTCCCCGTACACCTCGTCGGGGTCGAAGGCGCGCTCGCCCACCGTCTCGCCGTCCACGGTGCGGTGGAAGCAGGACTCGTAGCCCGTGTGGCACGCGCCGCCGGTCTGGTCCACGAGGTAGAGGAGGGCGTCGGCGTCACAATCGACGCGCACCTCCTCGACGGCCTGCGTGTGCCCGGAGTTCCCCCCCTTCTTCCACAGTTCGTCGCGCGACCGCGAGTGGTAGTGGGCGTAGCCCGTCTCGCGGGTGGCCGCGAGCGCCTCCGCGTCGACGTACGCGAGCATCAACACCTCGCCCGTCTCGGCGTCCTGTGCGACGGCGGGGACGAGTCCGTCGTCGCCGAAATCGACGGAGACGGGGGCGGTGTCGGCGTCGGTCATACCCGGAGTCGGCGGGCGCGCCGAATAGGTCTTTTCACCACCCCGCCGGGCCGACACGGTTTAGCCCCCGCCGCGCGACGCCCCGCGTATGCGTCAGGTCTCCGGCTGTGACTTCTGTGGCGACACGCCCTCGGGCACCTTCGACGTGCTCCCGCCGGAGCACGACCCCGAGGGGAAGGGCAAGCGGATGGTGCTGTGCGACCACTGCCGCGACGCGCTCGCGTCCGTCCTCGACCCCCTGCTCGACGCGACGTCGGAGGACGTGGAGCCGTCCGTCGCCGACGTGATGGACGACGCGGAACCGGGGTCGAGCGCCGAGAGCGACGCCACGGCGTCCGCGGAGGAAGCGGAAGAGGCCGAAAAGGCGGACGGCGAGGACGGCCCCGCGGACGAGCGCGCCGCCGAGGCCCGGATGGCCTCCACGGGCGCGGGGTCGTCCTCGCGCGTCCCGAAGGGGTACCGGAAGACGCTCCGCTTCCTGGAGAACCGCGACATGCCCGTCCAGCGAGCGGACGCCGTGGAGATGGTGTCGGGCGCCTACGGCCTCGAACCCGAGGCCGTCGAGGCGGCCATCGACCACGCCGCCTCGCACGGCCGGCTGAAGCTACTGCAGGACGAGATACACCGCGCTTAGAGCGTTCCCTTCGTGCTCGGCGTGTCCGAGCGCCGCTCGTCCAGCCGCGTCGCGTCGTCCAGCGCGCGGGCGAGACACTTGAACAGCGCCTCCACCTCGTGGTGGGCGTTGCGCCCCTCCACGCCCGCGTGCAGGGTCACGTCGGCGTGCATCGCGAACGACTCCCAGAAGTGCCGGCCCATGTCGCTCGTGAACGCGCCGACCGTCGGCTGTGAGAACTCGCCGCTCCACTCGAAGTAGGGGCGGCCGGAGAGGTCCACCACGGCGGAGGCGACGGCCTCGTCGAGCGGCACCCGGCGGTCGGCGTAGCGGACGACGCCGCGCTTGTCGCCGACGGCCTCCGCGAACGCCTCGCCCAGCGCGATACCCACGTCCTCGACGGTGTGGTGGTCGTCGATGTCGAGGTCCCCGTCACACCGGACGGTCAGGTCGAACAGGCCGTGGCGCGCGAACGCCGTCAGCATGTGGTCGAAGAAGCCGACGCCCGTCTCGACGGTCGCGTCCCCCTCGCCGTCGACCGCGAAGGTGACCTCGATGTCGGTCTCGCCGGTCTCGCGTGTCACCGCGGCGCTCCGCTCTGTCATAGGGGTGCTTTTCGCGGGGAGGCTATGACGGTTGTGCATCCTCGGGAGTCCGAGGCACGGGCGGGGCGTTCGCGCGAGAGAATCAGATACCCTGCGCCTCGGCGAGGGTGAACCGCCCCTCGTAGAGCGCGGTGCCGACGACGACGGCCGCCGCGCCCGCGCCGCGGAGCGCGCGCACGTCGTCCAGCGTGGCGACGCCGCCGGAGGCGACGACGGGGATATCGACCGCGTCCACGACGCGCTCGACCGGGTCGGTGCGGACGCCCTCCAGTTGGCCCTCGACGTCCACGTCGGTGAACAGTATCGCGCCCGCGCCCTCGGCCTCGTAGCGGGCGGCGGCCTCGGCGGGGTCGAGGCCCGTCCCCTCGGTCCAGCCGGCGACGACGACCTCCCCGCCCTTCGCGTCGAGGCTCACCATCACGCTCCCCGGGTGGGCGGCCGATATCTCGCCGACGATTTCCGGCGTCTCGACGGCCGCGGTGCCGAGGATGACCCGGTCGACGCCCCGGTCGAGGAGACCGACGGCGTCGTCGGCCGTGCGGATGCCGCCGCCGAGTTGGATGTCGACCTCGACGGCGTCGAGGACGGCCTCGACCGCGGAGGCGTTGACGCGCTCGCCCTCGAACGCGCCGTCGAGGTCCACGAGGTGGAGCGTCTCGGCTCCGGCGTCGACCCACCGCTCCGCGGCCTCGACGGGGTCGCCGTAGCGCCGGCCGGTGCCGCGCTCGCCGCCGACCAGCTGGACCACCTGTCCGTCCTGCATGTCGACGGCGGGGACGACCTCGAACGTCTCGAACATGGCCGGAACTGCGCGCCCTCGCCGCCTAAAGCCGCCGGTTCGACGGCCGGGACCGGGGGCTTAAGTCGGCGTGTCCCCGATTTCCGCACATGATTTCTGCGCTCCTGCTCGTCGGGCTGCTGGTCGCGGCGTTCGTCGGCTACAACGTCGGGGGCGCCACGACGGGCGTCGCCTTCGGCCCGGCGGTCGGCGCGGGCGTCCTCTCGAAGCTCGCCGCCGGCCTGCTGATGGCCGTCTGTTTCTTCGCGGGCGGGTGGACCGTCGGGCGCAACGTCGTCGAGACGCTCGGCGGCCGCATCGTCCCCGCCGAACTGTTCACGCTCGAGGTCTCCATCGGCGTCCTCTTCTTCATCGGGACGGCGCTGCTCGTCTCCAACAGCTTCGGCGTGCCCGCCTCCACGTCGATGACGGCCGTCGGCGCCATCGCGGGGCTCGGCCTCGCGACCGGGCAACTGAACTGGGGCGTGATGGGCCGCATCGTCGTCTGGTGGCTCGTCGCCCCGCTCGTCGCCTTCTGGGTCTCCGGCGTCGTCGGACGCTACTTCTACCCGCGCATCAACAGCTGGGTCGCCATCGACCGCAGCGACGGCGGGCTGTTCGCCCTCGACCGGTCGGGCCCCGTGCCGCGGCCCGCGCTCGGTCCGGGGACGACGCCGCGCGAGGCGGCCGGCGCGCTCACCGTCGTCGTCATCGGCTGTTTCATGGCGTTCAGTTCGGGGGCGTCGAACACGGCGAACGCCGTCGCGCCGCTCGTCGGGTCGGGCGAGTTGGACATGAACCCGGCCATCCTCCTCGCGGGCATCGCGACCGGGCTGGGCGCGCTCACCATCGCCCGGCGAACCCTCGAAACGGTCGGCAACGACCTCACGGAGCTCCCGATTACCGCGGCCATCGTCGTCGCGGTCATCTCCGCGACCATCATCACGCTGCTGTCGGCGCTCGGCATCCCCGCGAGCTTCGTCGTCGTCGCCACGATGAGCATCGTCGGGCTGGGGTGGGGCCGGGCCACCCGGACCGCGCGCCTCTCCGAGACGGTTCGCGGGGAGCGCCCGGGGATGTCGCCCGGCGCGCTGGCCGCCGACGAAACCCCGCGTATCGGCCCCGACGGCTCCGGCACCGACGGGGAGCCGGGCGAGCCCTCGCCCCCCATCGGCGACGAGGAGCCCGAGGACCTCCCCAGCTCCGACGACCTCTTCGAACCCGGGCGGACGGCGCGGGTCATCCTGATGCAGAACTTCGTCCCCTCCGTCGCGACGCTCGGCGCGTACCTGGTCTTCTCCGTGACGCTGTGACCCCGCCGACGGACGGCAGGCGCGCCGAGACGGAGCCGTAGCCGGAGAAAAGGCGACCTTTAACATAGGCCGGCTCGTATCGCCGCGGTGATGCCCACGGTAGAATACCTCAACTACGAAGTGCTCGACGACCACGGCTGGGAGATGGACGACGACGACCTCTTCGAGCAGGCCGCGGACGCCGGGCTCGGCGACGAGGACTACGGCTCGCTGGACGTGAACGAGGGCGAGTACATCCTCGAAGCCGCCGAGGCGCAGGGGTACGACTGGCCGTTCTCCTGCCGCGCCGGCGCGTGTGCGAACTGCGCCGCCATCGCCGTCGACGGCGACATCGACATGGACATGCAGCAGATCCTCTCCGACGAGGAGGTCGAGGAGAAGAACGTCCGGCTCACCTGCATCGGCTCGCCGGCCACGGACGAGGTCCGCATCGTCTACAACGCGAAGCACCTCGACTACCTCCAGAACCGCGTCATCTGAGGTCGCGACCCGCCGCCTTTCTCTCCCTTTTCGCCCGACAGCGGCTGCGCCGTAAGCCGCGGTTTCGCGGCCGCGGTCGTCCGGCCCCGTGCGTACGCCCGTCGTACTCGCGGGGGCGGCGGGCTTACCCGCGGTCGGCGGCTCGCGCCCGGTGTATAACAATGGGCGCCGCGAGCGAGCGCCCGAACCGCATGGAACGAACGGAACGCTCCCGCCGTCGGTTCGTCGTCGCGGTCGGCGCGGCCGTCGCGGCCGGGCTGGCGGGCTGTAGCGACGCCGAATCGCCCGGCAACAGTACCGAAACCGCGGTCGGCGGCACCCCCGGCGACCCGACGGCGACCACCGCCGAGGTGGAGACCGACACCCCGACCGAGGCCGAAACGGAAACCGAGGAGGAGACACCCACGGAGGAGGCGTCACCAACCGAGGAGGGGACGGCGACCGGAGAGGGAACAGCGACCGAGGGAGAGAGGACGACGGAAGAGGGGGCCTGATTCGGGCCGCGTCGTCGCGCTCCGGGGCCTCGACGGTGAAGCCGGTACGGGGACCGACCGGTCGCCGCCGGAACCCCGTGGAGAGAGAAACGCCCGGTCGATGACCGCGCTCGCGACGGGGTTTCCCCATCAGTCGGGCCGCACGGTTCGGTCGGACGCGCGTCCCCCGGATGTGAGGGAGTGCCCTCAGAGGAGGGTCCGGGCATTGAGGCCGGCGAGCCGTCGCCGCCAGCCGCCGGCGCCGTCGTCCGTGGGGAGGTCCGCCGCGTCGCTCGCGCGCCCGGCGAGGTCGGCGAGCACGCGCGCCGCGATCTCGCGGCCGCCGTTCTCGAACTCGGGGGAGACCGGCGGGTCGTCGGCCGCGTCGAGCACGTCGAGCGCGTCGTCGGCGACGGCGAACCCCGCGGTCCCGTCGAGCCAGTCGGCGACGGCGCGCTGTTCGTCGGTCGCCGGGCGGACGACACAGGGCGTGCCGGCGACGGCGGCGTCCATTATCGTCGAGTACCCCGAACAGACGACGAGGTCAGCCGCCCGGAGATAGGGGAGCAGCGAGGGCACCGGCTCCCAGTCGTCGGCGCCGACGTTCACGACGTCGCGGCCGTCGCGCGAGAGTCGGTCGGCCACCCGGTCGAACGACGAGAAGTGGCTCGGGACACAGACCACGTCGGGCGCGCGGTCGGGGTCGTCGTCCCCCGGGAGCGCGACCGGAGGGACCCGGGTCACGTCGTCGGGGGCGATGTCGGCGTCGGGCCGGACCGTCGGGAAGAAGAACGCCCGCGCCGCCGACCGCTGGAAGCGGGTGTGGACGGCCGCGCCGGCCCGCTCCACCGGGTCGTCGTACAGCGGCGGGAGGTCGTGTTTCAGGACGTACAGCGGCGTGCCGACGCGCGCGGCGGCCATCGCCGCGAACATGTCGTCGGTGACGAGCGCGTCCGGATCGATTCGCCGAAGCCAGCCGACGTAGTCGCGGATGCGCGCGGCCGTCGCGGGGAGGCTCTCGGTGAGTACCCGGTGGGGCGCGTCGCCCTGGTAGGTGTCGATGTAGTCGACGGGCGTCGGCTCGAACTCGTCGTAGCCGTTGAGCGCGACGAACCGGCTCCCGTCGCCGCCGCCGGCCAGCCGAACCGCCGCGCCGCGTCGTTCCAGCGCCTGTGCTATCGCCGTCATCCGTGTCGCGTGCCCGGCGCCTTCCGGGTAGTACGCGACCGCTACCGTTCGCTGCATCGGGGACCAACCGCCGGGTTCCCCGCCGCGGAATAAAGCCCTTGTGTAGGTGTGGGACGCTCAGACGAGCAGCTGGACGTCCGCGTCGGCCATCCGGGACAGCGCCGTGGCCGCGCCGACGCCGACGGTCACCTCGTCGTGGAAGTCGTCCTCGTCGTAGCCCATCAGGTCGATAGTCATCTGGCACGCCTGGAGCTCGACGCCCATCTCGAAGCAGGTGTCGAGCAGTTCGGAGACGGTGGCGGTGTCGTTGTCGGCGATGCGCCGCTCCATCATCGTCGTCGCCACGCGGTCCATCCCCGGAATCGCCGCGACGGCGTTCGGGACGGGCATGTTGGGGTTGCCCACGGCGCTCAGTTTCAGGTCCTCGGTGCGCTCCTCGTGGAGGATGTCGAGCCCCCAGAACGTGTGGAAGACGGTCACGTCCCAGCCGAACGCGGCGGCCGTCGAGGCGAGGATGAGCGGCGGGTACGCCATGTCGAGCGTCCCCTTCGTCGCGACGATGACCATCGACTTTTGCTCGTCGTCGTCGCGCTGGGCCTCCAGTTCCGCGACCCGTTCCTCCAGCTCGGCCACGCGCTCGGCCGGGTCCGCGTCGGCCGCCTCGGCGCTCATTCGACGCGCACCCGGTGGACGTACACGGTCCCGTCGCCGTCCTCGCGCTCGCTCTGGGATTCGAGCGCGACGCCCGGGGTTCCGGCCGCCCACCCGTCGATGTCGCTCACGCTCCCGGCGTCGGTTGCCAGCACTTCGAGCAGGTCGCCCGACGAGAGGCCGTCGACGGCCTGCTTCGTCCGCACGACCGGCATCGGACAGTTCTCCCCTTTCACGTCCAGCGTCTCGGTGGGTTGTGTGTCGTCCATGGTTTGCAGTGTAAGTGCAATCTTGGAGGAGCGATACAAAAGCGTTTCGTGAGCAGTACAACGCTCAGTCGCTCGGAGATGCCTTACGCGGCAGTAGCGCGGTTTCGACGCGGTGTCCGGGTTACCGCGTTGTAACAGAAATGCAAGACAGTCGCAACCCTTTTGACCGACCTGTCCGAGTGACGGGTATGAACGAGGCGATGTTCCCGGAGACCGAGTCCGAGATAGAGCCGACCGCGCCGGCCGACCTGAAGCGCCGCATCGACGCGGGCGAGCGGGTCACCCTGCTCGACACGCGGGCACGCGCGGACTACGGGGAGTGGCACATCGACGCGCCGAACGTCACGTCCGTGAACGTCCCCTACTTCGACTTCCTCGACGGGCTCGACGAGTCGCTCGTCGCGGACGTACCGGCCGACGAGCCGGTCGTGGTCGTCTGCGCGAAGGGGACGTCGAGCGAGTTCGTCGCCGGCCTGCTCGCCGACGCGGGCTACGAGACCTCCCACCTCGACGACGGGATGCGCGGCTGGGCGCGGCTGTACGAACACACCGACCTCGACCTCCCGAGCGGCACGGTCGTCCGGCAGTACCGCCGGCCCTCCTCGGGCTGTCTCGCGTACATGGTCGTCTCGGAGGGCGAAGCGGCCGTTATCGACCCCCTGCGCGCGTTCACCGACCGCTACGTCGCCGACGCCGACGACCTCGGCGTCGAGATAACCCACGTCCTCGACACCCACGTCCACGCCGACCACGTCAGCGGCCTGCGCGAACTCGCCGCGGCGACGGGCGCGACGGCGGTCCTGCCCGCGGCGGCGGCCGACCGGGGCGCGACCTACGCCGACGAGGTACGGACGGTCGCGGGCGGCGAGGAACTCGCCGTCGGCGGCGCGACCCTGACCGTCCGCCACACGCCCGGCCACACCTCGGGGATGACGACCTACCGGGTGGACGACGCGCTCGCGCTGACGGGCGACACCCTGTTCGTGGACAGCGTCGCGCGCCCCGACCTGGAGGAGGGCGACGCCGGGGCCGCCGACGCCGCGCGGACGCTGTACGACACGCTCCACGACCGCCTGCTCACGCTGCCCGACGACACCCTCGTCGGGCCGGCACACTTCGGCGAGCGCACCGAGGCGCGTGACGACGGCGCCTACCTCGCGACGGTCGGCGACCTGGTCGACGACCTCGACCTGCTCGGCGTCGACCGGGAGACCTTCGTCGAGCGCGTGCTCGCGGACATGCCGCCCCGGCCGGCGAACTACGAGTCCATCATCGCCACGAACCTCGGCCGCGAGACCGCGGACGACGACGAGGCGTTCACGATGGAGCTCGGCCCGAACAACTGCGCTGCGGGGGAGTGATGGCGCTCGAATCCACGCTCGCGGGGCTGTTCCCGAACGGCACCGCCCACTATCTCCTCGGCGGCCTGCTCATCGGGTTGGGAACCGTGTTCGTCTACGCGCTGACGGCGATTCCGGTCGGCGCGAGCACGTTCCTCGAATCGACGCTGTCGTACGTCTCCGACCGGCAGCGGTTCGCGAAGTACCGCGCCTCCCGGGACTGGCGCGTCGTCTTCTCCGTCGGCATCGTGCTCGGCGCGGCGGCGTACGCCTTCACGCTCGGCGAGGGGCCGTGGACCACCGACGTGCAGCCGTGGCGGCTGGCGCTCGGCGGCGTCCTCGTCGGCGCCGGCACCCGCCTCGGCAAGGGGTGTACCTCCGGCCACGGCGTCTGCGGCGTCGGGTCGCGCTCGCGCACCTCGATACTGAACGTGGCGACGTTCCTCGCCGTGGCGATCGGAACGGCACAGCTCGTCGCCGCCGTGGGGGTGACGCCGTGAGCGCCGACGACGGGGGACACCCGCTGTTCCTCCCGGCGGTGTTCGTCGGCGGCCTCGTCTTCGGCGTCGGCCTCGCCGTCTCGGAGATGGCCCGCCCGGAGGTGGTCCTCGACTTCCTGCAGTTCGAGGACTTCGGCCTGCTGCTCGTGATGGGCGGGGCGGCGACGGTCTCGGGCATCGCCTTCGCCGTCGCGGAGCGGGCCGGCGGCACCGCGCCCCTGACGGAGCGCGCGTACGCCCGGCGGCTGAAGTCGTTCGACTCGAACGTCCTCGTCGGCGGCGTCGTGTTCGGCGCCGGCTGGGGCCTCTCGGGCATCTGTCCGGGAGCCGCGTACGCCAGCCTCGGGGTCGGGAACCTCCCCATCCTGTGGGCCGTCGGCGGGATGTTCGCCGGCGCGTACCTGCAGGGGTGGCTCCGCGAGACGGTCGGCGCGCGCTCGGGAGCGGGCGCGGGGGCCGAGGCGTGAGCCGCGCAAGCGTTTTCGGCCGCCGCGCCGGAGGTGTCCGCTGATGGTCGACTCGATGGCGGAGATGCTGGGTCGGGAGCTGGAGTGCGAGTCGCTGCTCGACTGCTTCCACGGGCTGTCCGACCTCGATCGGCGCGCGTTCGCCATCCTCGTCGAGGCCGACGGACCCCTCACCGTGGACGAACTCGCCGCGGAGATCGACCGCGAGCGCACCACCGCGTACCGCTCGCTCCGCCGGCTGGCGGAGGCCG
This sequence comes from Halosegnis marinus, assembly GCF_029338355.1. Classification (GTDB taxonomy): domain Archaea; phylum Halobacteriota; class Halobacteria; order Halobacteriales; family Haloarculaceae; genus Halosegnis; species Halosegnis marinus. Next base: position 1,445,409 of record NZ_CP119802.1, on the reverse strand, counting down.
GCGTCGTGGAGAAGGAGCAGCGGAGCTTCGACTCGGGGAGCTACTACCACGTGTTCGCGCCCGCGCCGCCCGACGAGGTGGCCGACGCGATGCAGCGCATGCTCAACGACTGGTACGCCGAGATGGGTCAGCTCATCGCCGAGTTCCGCGAGAAGTACGACGGCGCGGCCGACGGCGAGCGGGCGGCCCCGCCGGAGCCGGAATGACGGACGCCGACTCCGAGGAGCGCCCGCCCCTCGACCCCGGCGTCGGCCGGGGCCTCCTCGACGAGGAGATGGGGCCGTCGGGGGCGATGGCCCACCTCTACCGCGGCGAGGTCCACCGGATGAAGCTGTGGCGCGAGCGGCTGGACCGCACGACGAACTGGGCCGTCCTCCTGCTCGCGGCCGTGTTGACGTGGGCGTTCACGAACGAGTCGAACCCCCACTACGTGCTGCTCATCGGGAATCTCGCGGTCGGCCTCTTCCTCGTCATCGAGGCGCGCCGCTACCGCGCGTACGACATGTGGCGCTCGCGGGTCCGCACCCTCCAGCGGAACGTCTTCGCCGTCGGCCTCGACCCCTCGCGCGAGCCGTCGCCCGACTGGCGCGAGCGGCTGGCGGCCGACTACCACCAGCCGGCGCTGCGCATCACCGCCGAGGAGGCCGTCGCCCACCGGCTGCGGCGGGTGTACCTCCCGCTGTTCGCCATCCTCGACGGGGCGTGGGTGCTCCGAGTGACGGCCTTCACGCCCGAGCCGTGGCCCGCGAGCGCCGCCGTCGGGATGGTCCCCGGCGTCGTCGTGACCCTCACGCTCGCCGTCGTCTTCGCGGGCGCGCTCGTCGTCGCCTGCCGCCCGCGGACGTGGCGCGCACACGACGAACTCCGCGCCGAGGACATCCGCACGCCCCACGAGTAGGGGGCGACGGTCGCGTCAGAGGAACTGGCCGCCGAGGTCGTCGGTGTCGATGGTCCCCGAGACGGTACCGACCCTGCCGTTCGCGTTGTACGAGACGTCGTCGACGTCGTCGAAGGTCCCGTCGCTCCCGTCGTTCTCGTCGACCCAGTCCTCCAGGTCGCCGGTGTCGACGTCGTCCGCCTCGTCGAACACGACGTAGGCGGCGACATCCGAGGTCTCGCCGTTGACGTTCACGGCGGCCCCCCGGCCGACGCTGTGTTCGAACACCCCCGACTCTGGTTCGTCGCCTTCCTCCTCGTCGAAGGTCCCGCCGGTGCCGATGGTGGGCGCGCCGACCGCGTCCACGACCGCGCCGAACGCCTCGCTGTCGTCGACCTGTCGGCTCCCGTCGCCGCCGGTCGTCTCGACGAGTAGTTCCGCGGTTTCGACGGCGTCCATGTCGCCGACCGCGCTGGTGGCGAACACGGACCCGCCGACGCCCCAACACCGCCGCGGATCCGAGACACCGTCCGGGACGTAGAGCCGGTAGCCGCCGACCTCGTCGTCCTCCTCGTACTCGTTGTCCTCCAGTTCCTCACGGACCGCCTCGCCGTCGAGGCCGCCGGAGAGAACGGTGCTCCCCGAGAAGTACGTCGAGGCGGTTACGTCCTCGAAGTCGATGCCGGTCGCGTCGAAGTTCGACTCGGTGTTCTCCAACAGGTCGAAGTAGTCCTCGGAGAAGGCGTCCTCGTTGCTCGCGATGTCGCTCGGCCGGATGGTGGTGAACCCGAGGTGGTCCCGGTCGCCGTAGTCGTCGGCCTCCGGTATCCAGTTCGCGTAGTTCCCGCCCCCGCCGCCGGTGATCGCCGAACACCCGGCCAGTCCGCCCAGTACCCCCGTCGCCGCCAGCGCGGCTCCCCCTCGAAGCACGTCACGTCGTGATTGCATCGATACGGGCCGACCTGTCGTGCGCGGAACATAAAGGCTCCTTTTCCGGGAACCCCAATCGCTTAGCCGGAGCGGGGAGCAGTCCGACCGTGGCGACCACGACGGCCATCGAATCGCTCCTGTCGAGCCCGATTTCGGACCTGCTCCGGCTGGTCGCGGTGCCGTTCTTCGCGCTCGCGGCCTACCGCGACATCCGCACCCGGCGGGTTCGCAACGTGCTGTGGCTCCCGCTCGTCTCCGTCGGGGCCGTGCTGTTCGTCGCGGACGCGAGCGTGGCGGCGGCCGACCCGTTCCGGACCCGGCAGTTCGCGGTCCACGCCGCCGTCTCGCTCGGTATCGTCGCGCCGCTCGGCTACCTGTTCTGGCGCGTCGGCGGCTTCGGCGGCGCGGACGCCAAGGCCATCATGGTGCTCGCGCTGCTGTTCCCCGAGTTCCCCGTCTACTACCTCCCCGGCGACACCCTGCCGCTCGTGGTCCCGCCGCTCGGCGTGCTCTCGATGACGGTGCTCTCGAACACGGTGCTCGTGGGGCTGGCGTTCCCGTTCGTGCTCGCGGCCCGGAACGTCCTCGCCGGCCACGTCGCGCTCCCGATGTTCGTCGGCCGGCCCGCCCGCGTCCCCGACGTGGCGACCGACTACGGCAGCCTGCTGGAGACCCCCGACGGCTTCACCCGCCGGGGGCTCGACCTCGACGCGCTCCGGATGTACCTCCGGTGGCGCGGGCTGACGCTCTCCGACCTGCGGCGCGACCCCGACCGCTACCGCGACCCCGCCTCGCTTCCCCCCGAGGGCGAGCGCGGCGACCCGACCGACGGCGCGCTCGCGGCCGGGCCCGCGGTGGCCGACGGCGGCGAGGCGCTCACCCCGGCCGTCCGCCGGGTCGCGGACGTGGACGACCCGTGGGGCGCGGCCGCCTTCCTCGCGAGCCTCGACGGGAGCGCCTACGGCACCACCCCCGACGGCCTCCGCGCCGGGCTGGAGGTGCTCGTCGCGGAGGACGAGGTGTGGCTCACCCCGGGACTTCCGTTCATCGTCCCGATGTTCGTCGGCCTCGTCCTCGCCGTCACCTACGGCGACCTACTGTTCTCGGTTCTGACGCTCGTCGTCGGCGTCTGACGGGGCGAGCCTCGTCCGCCGGGCGGAACGCACAAACCCCCCGCCGCCGACTCGCCGAGTATGTTCGACGAGATAATGGCGAAGTTCGCCGACTCGCCCGGCCAGCGGGCCGTCGTGCGACTGCTCCTCGAACGCGGCTTCTCCGTCAACGAGGAGGGCCGGGTCGTCTCGGGGGGTATCGAGATTCCCAACACGGGGCTCGCCCGCGAGGTCGGCGTGGACCGCCGGGTCGTGGACGCGACGACCGACGCCATCCTCGACGACCCGGAGCTCGAACGGGTGTTCCGCAACATCTCGGCGGTCCCCTCGCTGATGGACCTCGCGCCGGTGCTCGGCCTGTCGGTGCTGACGGTGCAGGTGGCCGACGAGACGGAGCCGGGCATCGTGGCGACGGTGACGGGCCGCATCGCGGACCACGGCATCTCCATCCGACAGACGGTCTCGGAGGACCCGGAGTTCACCGACGAGCCGAAGCTGTACGTCGTCACCGACGACCCCCTGCCCGGCGACCTCGTGACGGAGCTACAGGGGCTCGACTTCGTCCGCAAACTGGAGTTGGAGTGACTCCGGGCGGCGTAGACGCGCCACAGCGACGTTTATTCCGGCCGGCGACGTACGCGAGCCATGAGTAGCTCGACCGGGACACGGGGGGTTCGAGGACTCGCGCTCGCGCCGCGGACCCTGCTCGGCGCGGAGGGGGTCGCGCTCGCGGTCGCGGGCGTCGGGGCCTACTGGGTGCGCGACGCCTCGTGGCTCCTCTTCGCGCTGTTGCTGTTCGCGCCCGACCTCTCGATGCTCGGCTACCTCGCCGGGCCGCGCGTCGGCTCGGCGGCGTACAACCTCGCGCACACGCTCGTCGCGCCCGCGGCCCTGCTCGCGGCCGGCCTGCTCGGCGGCGTCCCGCTCGCCGTCGACGCGGCGCTGGTGTGGGTCGTCCACGTCGGCGGGGACCGCGCGCTCGGCTACGGGCTGAAGTACCCGACCGCGTTCGGCGACACCCACCTCGGCCGGCTCTGACGCGCGGTCGCAACCCGTTTCACCGCCCCCGCCGAGGGACGGCCGTGAGCGACGCCGACCGGGAGACGTACCGCACCGTCGCGGGGGAAGCGACGGCTTCGTTCACCGTGCGCGGCTCCGAGTTCCTCGGCCACGTCCGGCCCGTCGAGTCGGAGGGCGCCGCCGAGGCGTTCGTCGCCGCGGTGCGCGAGGAGTACGCCGACGCGACCCACAACGTCCCCGCCTACCGGGTGCGCGACGAGCCGTTCCGCGAGTATTCGAGCGACGACGGCGAGCCCTCGGGGAGCGCGGGAAAGCCGGCGCTGAACGTCCTGCAGGGGCGGGAGTTGGAGAACGTCGCCGTCGTCGTCACGCGCTACTACGGCGGGACGAACCTCGGCGTCGGGGGGCTGGTGCGCGCCTACGGTCGCGCCGTGAAGGAGGCCGTCGACGCCGCGGGCGTCGTCGAGGCCGAACCCCACGAACGCGTCCGGGCGACCGTCGCGTACGACGACTCGGGGACCGTTCGGGGGCTGCTCGAATCGGCGGGGGTCGAGTTCGACGCCGACTACGGGGAGCGGGTCGTGTTCGACGCCCGCGTGCCGGTCGCGGACGCGGCCGACCTCCGGGACCGGCTCAGGAGCGCGACGAGCGGCCGGGTGGACCTCGACTCGGGCTGAGGCGCGCGACGGCGAAACCGCATGAGGGCGCGGCGTCTGACGCGCGGCTTGCGAACCTTCCGCTGGAGATGGAATCGGGGCGCAGTCGGCGGAATCTGCAGGCGAAGGGAGGGGGTTCGGCGCTCGCGGCCGGCGAACGCCGTGGGGACCGTTCCGTATTCCGGTCCGGTACAAGAGGGTGTCGTTACGTCGTGCGGAACGCGCGGTCGCCGGCGTCGCCCAGTCCCGGGACGATGAAGCCGTCGTCGTCCAGCCGCTCGTCCACGGCGACGGTGAGCAGGTCCACCTCGGGGAACCGCTCGCCGACGCGGACCAGCCCGGGCGGGGCCGCAACGGCCGACAGCACGAGCGTCCGCTCGGGGTTCGCGTCCGCGAGTACGTGGTCGAGGACGGTGACCATCGTGGAGCCGGTGGCGAGCATCGGGTCGGCGACGATGACGGTGTCGTCCTCCGAGATTTCGGGGAGCTTCACGTAATCGACGGTGATGGGGAACTCCCCGTCCTCGTCCATGCCGGCCTCCTCGTCGCGGCCGGCGGAGATGACGCCCTGCTTGGCGCGGGGGAAGGCCTTCAACAGCCCCTCCACGAACGGGGTCGCCGCGCGCAGCACGTTGATGATGACCACGTCGTCGAGGCCCTTCACGCGCTCGCCGGTGGTCTCCGCGAGCGGCGTGGTGATTGAGACGAACTCCGTCTCCATCGCGCCGTCGATGATCTCGTAGCCGGCGATGCGGCCGAGCTTCACGAGCCCCTTCCGGAAGCCGACCTGCTCGGTCTCCTGCGAGCGGAGCCGCGAGAGGGTGTGTTTCGCGAGCGCGTGGCCGACGACGTACGCCTCGTCCCGGTCCTCGATGGTCATACCCGGAGGAGCGACGCCGAGCGTCAAGAAATCACCGACACCGCCTCACCGGAGGACGACGACGTAGGTGAGCGCCGCGAGCGCCGCCGTCGCGAACGCGAGGTTCGGGAGCGTGAACTCGGCGACGCCCGCGAAGTCCATCCCCCACAGCACCAGCCCGGCGAAGGCGGCCGACAGCAGGAGGTCGAGGACGAGCAGGACCCGGATGTCGCCGTCGCGTGCCATACGCCCCGTCCGGCCAGGGGGGCCTTAGGAGTCACGACACGTAGTCACACACCGTTTAGTCGCCGCGGCCCGTATCGTCCCCCGTGTTCACCGACCGCCAGGGGGACCCCGTCGACCCCGTTCCCTTCCTCGTGGTCGCGGCCCTCGGCCTCCTCGTCGGCGTCTCGTTCGTCGCCACCGTGGCCGTTCAGCTCGGCGCGTCGCCCGCCGTCGGGCTCGCGGCGGGCGTCGCGACGGCCGCGGGGTTCGCGGCGGCCGCCTACCGCCGGATGGTCTCGGAGCGCGACAGCGCGGCCCACCGGGAGGTCCCGGCCGAGAGCCGCCTGCTGACCATCGTCCTCGGCGTGGTCGTCGTCTGCGCGGCGATGTTCGGCGTCTCCCTGCTGTTGTACCTCGGGTAAGGCTCATACGGCGGCCCCGCCACGGGGGGGTATGCGCGAGGTCGAGACCGACCGGTTCGTGGCCGCCCCGCCCGCAGCCGTCGCCCGGGCGCTGACCCCCGAGCGCGTCGTCGAGGCGGAGGGGAGCTTCACCGTCCGCGAGACGCGCGAGGAGGACGGCGCGACGCTCGTCGCCGCCGGCCGGCGCGGCGTCGGCCTCCTGTTCCGGTTCGAGGAGCGCGAGGACGGCCTCGAGTACGAACAGATAGAGGGGCCGCTCGCGACGCTGACCACGACGCTCACCTACCGGGCCGAGGACGAGGGCACCCGCCTGACGGCCCGGTCGAGCGTGGAGGCGAGCGGGCCCGGCCTGCTCGACCGCCTCGCGGCGTGGAAGCGCAAGGGCGAACTGAAGCGGGCGCTGGCGACGCTGGCCGACGAGGCGTAGGGTGTGCGCGGCCGGCGGACAGCCCCGCCGGCATTGAAGTGCGTGACCGACCCACACGCCGGTATGGGACTGCTACGTTCGGTGAGCGAGGCGTTGCGCGCGTCCGGCCAGTCGACGAACCGCGGCGAGGGCGCCGGCGAGGTCGAGGGGGCCTACTGGTGTCACGACTGCGGGGAGCGCGTCGCCGACGCGAGCGCCGACGACGAGACGCCGGACTGCCCGGACTGCGGCGACGCGATGGCGTTCGAGCGGTCGCCCGGCTCGACCGGCTGCGCCTGCTGATTACCGGAGCGCGGACGGCTCGTCGTCGGTCGGGAACGGGTCCGCGTCGGGCTCCGTCCCCGGCGCGACGAGACACGCCTCGAACGCCGCCCGAATCGCTTCCTCGTCCTGTTCGCGCCCGATGAACACCAGTTCCGTCCGGCGGTCGCCGTGCTCGTCGTCCCACGGCAGGTCGGGGTTCATCCGCCGCTGCATCTCCCGGCGCGACTCGGACATCGCGGCGACCCACTGCCCGCCGCGCTCGACGCGCGCCGAGGGGCCGGCCTGCCCGTACTCGAAGGCGTGCTCGCGGCCCGCGACCCACAGCGTCCCCTTCGAGCGGACGGTCGCCTCGGGGAGGTCGCGCACGAAGTCGGCGAAGGCGGCCGGGGCGACGGGACGGCGCGCGCGGACGACGAACGAGTCGATGCCGTACTCCGACTGGGGGCTGTGGTCGTGGTCCGCGTGGTCGCCCTCGGCGTGGTCGGCGGCGCGGCGCCACGCGGCCGTCTCGCTCGTCGTGTCGGCGTCGAACAGCCCGGTTCCCAGCACGTCGCCGGGGTCCACGGCCCCCTCCGTCGTGCGGAGCAGGCGTGCCTCGGGGTTGAGCGACCCGAGCAGCTCCTCCGTGGCTTCGAGCGTCGCCTCGTCGGCGAGGTCGCACTTGTTGACGACGAGGACGTCCGCCGTCTCGACCTGCCCGACGAGCAGGTCCGACAGCGGGCGCGTCTCCGTCTCGCGCTCCGCCTGTCCCGTGCGGGTGCGGCGCACGTCCTCCGTTTCCACCTCCTCGCCGTCGGCGACGGTGTCGAGGAACGTCTCGGCGTTGACGAGCGTGACGAGCGTGTCGAGGTCGTAGGGCGCGGAGGCCGCCCCGGTGGTGAACTGCCGGGCGACGGGGGCCGGCTCCGAGATGCCCGACGACTCGACGACGAGGTACTCGAAGTCGCGCTCGCGGGCGAGGCGGCTCACCTCCACCTCGAGGTCGTCGCGCAGGTCACAGCAGATACAGCCGTTCGACAGTTCGGCGACGCCCCCCTCGCGGTTCTCGATGAGTTCCGCGTCGACGTTCACCTCCCCCATGTCGTTGACGAGGACGGCGATGCGCCGCCCGCCCGCGTTCTCCAGCAGGTGGTTCATCGTCGTGGTCTTGCCGGCCCCCAGCGCCCCGCTGAGAACCGTGACCGGGATACCGCTCATGGGCCGCCGTTCGGGAGGGGGGCACTTAGCCCCCGCGCGGTCCGCGTGCGGCGCGGACACGCGCGGAGGGACACCGTTTTCCCCCGGCCCGCGCCACACGCCCACATGGACCTCTCCGAGCGTATCGCGGCGTTCCGCGAGTGGATAGCGGAGTGGGCGCGCGGGCTCTACCACGGGATGGTGTCGCACCCCGCCTACGAACTCATCGAGAAGGAGGCCGAGGACCGGGAGGACGCGTTCCTGCTCGCCTGCTTCCCCGACGCGTTCGGCATCCCGAGCCCCGTCTCCTACTACACGGCGGAACTGCTCCCCTACCTCGCCGAGGAGTTCGCCCAGTGGGAGCGGCGGATGTGGGACCGCGACTCGATGCTCGAACGCAAGGGCGAGCAGTACCACTTCTGATGGCACGGTTCGTCTTCTTCGGCGGGAAGGGCGGGGTCGGCAAGACCTCGATGTCCGCCGCCTACGCGCACAAGCTCGCGACCGCGGGCGAGTCCGTCCTGCTCGTCTCGACGGACCCGGCCCACTCGACGGCCGACGTGTTCGACCAGGAGTTCGGCGACGAACCGACGCCGGTGGAGGGGTACGACTCGCTGTCGGCCGTCGAGATAGACCCCGAACGGGAGGTCACCGAACACCTGATGGAGACGAAGCGGGCGCTCGGCGACCAGGTGAGCGCCGGCATCGTCAACGAGATCGACCGGCAGCTGGAGCTGGCCCACCAGACGCCGGGCGCTCACGAGTCGGCGCTGTTCGACCGCTTCATCGAGATAATGCGCGAGGCCGACCACGACCGGGTCGTCTTCGACACCTCGCCGACCGGGGGGACCCTCCGGCTGCTGTCGCTGCCGGAGTACCTCGGCGGCTGGATAGACCGGCTCGTCGAGAAGCGGGAGGCGTCCATCGACCTCTACGAGCGGGCGGCCATCGGCGGCCGGGAGCCGCGGCGCTCGGCGCTCGGCGACCCCATCCTCGCGCGCCTGCGCGAGCGGAAGGAGAAGTTCGAGTTCGCCCGCGAGACCCTGCGCGACGAGGCCGAGTTCGTCCTCGTCGCCAACCCCGACGAGCTCTCCGTCCGCGAGACGGAGCGGGCCGTCGGGAGCCTCGCCGAGCGCGACCTGCCGGTCGCGGGCGTCATCGTGAACCGCCTGACGCCCGCGCCCGACGACGACGAGAACGGCCGGGGGGCGCGGTTCCTGCGCGACCGCATCGCCACGGAGGAGGAACGCCTGGCCGAACTGGAGGCGCTCGACCCGCCGCTGCTCGCGGCCATCGAGACCCGCGTCTCGGAGGTGAAGGGGTCGTTCCTCGCGGAGGTCGCGGCGGAACTCGACATCGAGACGACAATATAGGCTTTCTGCCCGGGCCTCACCGTTCGTTCAGAACGGTCCCGAGAACGGTTATCGACGGGGTTCACGCGGAAGGTTCCGAGCGAAGCCGAATCTTTAAGTTGTTAATTGTCATGGGTTGGACCGAACCATGGTACAGATAGCCGTACTAGTCATCGCCAGTCTCGTCACCTTCACGGTGGGGTATCTGGCGTATTCGCGGTATCTCGCACAGTTCGTCGAACTCGACGAGGAGGCGGAGACGCCCGCACACAAGTACGAGGACGGCCAGGAGTACGTCCCGTCGAAGAAGCCGGTGTTGTTGGGCCACCACTACTCCTCCATCGCGGGCGGGGCGCCCATCGTCGGCCCCATCACGGCCGGGGCGGCGTTCGGGTGGCTCCCCGCCATCGCGTGGATCGCCATCGGCAACCCCCTGATGGGGGCCGTCCACGACTTCATGTCGCTGTCGGCCAGCGTCCGACACGACGGGAAGTCCATCGGCTACATCGTCGGGGAGTACGTGGGCGACCGCGGGAAGAAGATGCTCCTGTGGTTCGCGTTCCTCACCATCATCCTCGTCATCGCGGTGTTCGCCTTCGTGGTGGCCATCGTGTTCAACGCCTTCCCGTCGGCGGCGACCGCGAGTATCGTCTACCTCGCGCTCGCCGTCCTGTTCGGCGTGTACCTGTACCAGCTCGACCTCCCGTTCATCCCCGGCGCCGTCGCGTTCATCGCGATGGTGTTCGGCGGCGTCTGGGTGGGGCTGCAGTACCCGATAGCGATGGTCGCGACCGAGTCGACTGCCGCGGACACCATCGTCATCCTCGGGCAGGCCTCGGCGTGGGACTGGCTCCCGCTCGCCGGCTCGGGCGTCAACGTCGCGGCGTGGGTGCCGGTCGTCGTCGTCTACGGCTTCGTCGCGAGCGTGCTCCCCGTGTGGGTGCTGCTCCAGCCCCGTGACTTCCTCACGTCCAGCCTGCTGTACACCGGCGTCGGCGGCATCCTGCTCGGCGCCATCGCCGCGCCGCTGCTCGGCTTCTCCGCGGTGGAGGTCTCCGTCAGCGGCAACACGCAGGTGGTCGAGTCGCTCACCACGAACTACCCGGCGTTCCGCGGCCTGACGAGCTCGCTCGGGCCCATCTTCCCGTTCCTGTTCGTCACCATCGCCTGCGGGACCATCTCCGGGTTCCACTCGCTCGTCTCCTCGGGGACGACCGCGAAGCAGCTCGACAAGGAGACCGACGCGCGCGACATCGGCTACGGCGCGATGCTCGGCGAGGGGCTGCTGGCCACCACGGCCATCGGCGCGTTCGCCGTCATCGGCTTCACGAACTTCAGCGCGGGCGCGGCCGGCGCGCTCGCCAACTTCCCGGCGGGCGGCGCCGCGGCGCTGTCCGTCTTCGGCGTGCCCATCGCGGCCGGCGCGGCCTTCATCGGGCTCGTCTTCGTCAGCTTCCTGCTCACCTCGACCGACACGGCCGTCCGCCTCGGCCGGTACATGATGGAGGAGATCGTCGAGGTGCCGGAGACCCAGACCCAGGAGCTCGCCGTGAACCGCTACGTGGCCTCCGGCGCGCTGCTGTGCCTCCCGGCGTACCTGCTCGTCGGCTCGGGCGCGTGGTCCAGCCTGTGGCCCCTCTTCGGCGCGGCGAACCAGACGCTCGCCGCGCTGGCGCTCCTGGCCGCGACGCTGTGGCTCGCCAACTGGGACGACTCCAAGCAGCTCATCTCGACCGGCGTCCCGATGGCGCTGATGCTCGCCGTCACGCTGACGGCGCTGCTCATCCTCGGGCTCTACCGGAACCCGCTGGCGACGCTCGACGCCGTCAACAACCTCGGCGCGACCGGCGAGAACGCCTCGACGATATTCGACGTCATCTCGTACGCGCTCCAGAGCGTCCTCGCCCTGGTGCTCGCGGGACTGGCGCTCTCGCTCGGCTACATGGGCTACAAGAACATCAACGAGGTCCGCGACAGTTACACCGGCGCACCGGCGGACGACTGACGGACGCGCCGACCCGTTTTCCTTATTCGGAGCGCCCGAACAGCCCGCGCAGCCGCGCGACCAGCCCCGGCTCCGGGTCGGGGTCCTCGTCGGCCCACGGGGCGAACGCGCGCCACACGTCGGCCTCGCTGCTCGCGACGTACGCCTCCGCCCCGGGCGCGACGACGACGAGGTTCACCTCGTAGTGGCCGTAGTAGCCGTACTTCAGCAGGGTCCGGTCGCGGAAGCCGGAGACGTGCTCGCGCACCTCGTCGCCGAGGTCGTCGGCGAGGACGACGAAGGTGAACTCGGTGCTGCGGTGCTCCTCGTCGGCCTCGATCCACAGGTCCGCGAGCGCGTGACCGAGCTCGACGAGGCGGTCGAGGTCCGCGACCGTCGGGGCGGCGATGCGGTCCACGAACAGGTGTTCGCGGGCGTTCTCGCGGGCGTAGTTCAGGCTCGGGTGGAGGAACTGCTTGCGGCTCTCCATGAGCAGCCGCCCGACGAGCGGGAACCGCCGGTCGCGGACGCGCTCGTCCTTCTCCAGGTCGTAGTGGTACATCAGCCGCTCCGCGACCCGGTCGAGGTACTCGTCGTCCCACTCCGGGCGGTCGAGCTCCGGCTCCCCCTCGTCGTCGCGGCTCACGGCTCGTCGGCGTCGGGGTCGTACGGGTGGGCGTCGTCGACGGGCGGCGCGCCGACGACGAACACCGTCGTCGCCTCGCCGTCCTCGGGGACGGCGGCGAACTGCGGGCTCTCCGGCTCGCAGACGAAGGCGTCGCCCGCGGGCACGAGGTAGTCGCCCTCGGGGGTCTCGACGCGGAGCTCCCCCTCGGTCACGTAGAACACCTCCTCCTGCTCGTCGTGGTAGTGGTACGCGAGCGGTATCTCCTCGCCGGGCGCGACCTCGTACACGTGCGCCGCGAGGTGGTCGAGCCCGCAGGCGTCGCTGACGGAGCGCTTCGTCGAGGGGCGGTCCGGCGCCGGCTCCAGCGCCGACACGTCGACGTGGTGGTAACCCATACCGGCCCGTCCGTCGCGGGGGGAGAAAACACCCACGACAAGAGTTAACCAACGCGCGCCGTAAACGGCGGCCATGGGCGGCAAGAAGGCCGAATCGTGCGGGCGCTGTGCGATGAGCACCACGAGCGAGCTGATGGAGGAGTCGCCGGACCCGTACGAGGGCGACCGCATCGAGCTCGACGAGTCGGAGGCGCGGGCGGTGTCGCCCGCGGCGTGGCTCGAAGGCGTCAAGGACCGGCTCGACTCGTGGGCGACGGGTCTCACCTACGGCCGGCGGTGACGGAACCGTTATTCGCACGGGGACGGTAGGAGCCGAGAATGGAGGAGAGCGTCTCCGGGTTCAGCGAACGCGGCACGTGGGGCGACATCGTGGAACACGGCGAGCGCGTCACCCGCGCGCTGCGCGACGTGGGCCGGGAGCGCGACGACGTGACCGTCCCCGACGGGGCGTTCGACGCGTGGGACGAGTGGCGCCCGAAACAGCACGAGCGGCTGGACGAGGACGTCAACGAGAAGACCGCGGAACAGGCGAGCGTCGGCGAGGGGACCGGCGAGAAGGAGGGCGTCGACCCCGACGAGGACGTGAAGGCCGCCGGCGACAAGCTCGCCGACTCCTACGGGAAGCTGGACGACCCCGAGGAGGCCGTCGACGAGTGGCGCGAGTCCGTCGGCCACCTCGCGCGCGCCGCCGACTCCGCCGGCCGCAAGGCCATCCGCAAGGTGGAGGGCGCGGTGTACAAGAACGTCATGACGCGCATCGCGCCGTACTACTTCGACAACGAACTCGTGAGCGCGAACGTCGGCCGACGCGGCGACGAGTACAGCCTGGAGGTGAACGTCAACGACGACGACCTGAAGATACACGTCTCGAACCGCCTCGCGGACTACGAGAACACGGTCGAGCGCTGGCACGTCGATACGGAGAAGGAGACGGACGTGGCCGAGGCCGTCGAGGGCGTCGAGACCCCGGACGTGCAGGACGAGGGCGACGAGGGCATCACCGAGGGGCGTTCACGGCCCACCTCGAACTGAGTTCTAACCGACCGCGCGCACCGCCGCGACGGCGAGAAACGCCGCGACGCCACAGCCCGCGAGCAGCGCCCACCCCGCGCCGTAGCCGGCGGTGTCGGCGAGGTAGCCGAACGCCGGCGGGACGACGAGCCCCCCGGCGTTGATGGCCGTCTGTCCGCCGGCGGTGGCCGCGCCCACCTCGTCGTCGCCGACGACCGCGGCCATACAGGAGTAGTACACGCCCGTGGAGCCGAGGATTGTGACCCCTACGCCCAGCAGGAGGACGACGGCGACGGCGGGCGACGGCGAGCCGAACGCGAGGACGCCGAACAGCACGGCGGCGAGGGCTGCCTGCGCGGCGGTCACCGTCGCGGCGCCGCGGCCCCCGCCGAGGCGGTCGGCGAGCGCGCCGGCCCCGAGGCGACCGACGCTCCCCGTCGCCTGCACCCCGGCGAGGACGACCCCCGCCGCGGCCGCCGAGACGCCGACCGACTCGTCGGCGTACAGCAGGGTGTAGCTCACCGTCGTGAACACGACCGCGCCGACGAACAGCCCCGCGACGACGAGCAGGAGGTACGCGCGGTTCCCCCGGAGGCTCGCCACGTCGGGCAGCGACCACTCGCCGCTGCCCCCGCCGCCCTCGTAGGTGAGGAGGAAGACGACCGCGTAGCCGGCGGCGAGCACGGCGACGACGCCGAACCCCCACTGCCACGCGGCGACGGTCGCGACCCCCGCGACGACGAGCGAGGCGGCCCCCGAGCCGACGGTGACGCCGACCTGCTTCAGCCCCATCGCGGAGTTCTCCCGGCCCGGCGGCGCGCTCCTGACGATGCCGCGGTTCGAGGCGGGCATCGCCGTCGCGTAGAACGTCCCGAGGAGGAAGACCGCGCCCCCGAGCGCGAGGACGGTGGGGGCGAGGCCCATCAGCGCCGTCGCGGCCGCGAGCCCGCCGAGGCCGACGACCATCACGCGCTTCTCGCCGAACCCGTCGACGGCCGCGCCGCTCGGGAAGAGGTTGAGCGTGTAGCCGAGCGTCGCGACGGCGGTCAACACCCCGACGAGGGTGCGCGAGACGCCGAACGTGCCGCGGAAGTACGTCGTCGCGGCGAACACGGAGTAGTAACACAGCGAGGCCGCCGCCTGCCAGCCCGCGACCGCGCCGACCGCGCGCCAGCCACCCATACCGGGCCTGCGCGACCGTCGGGTGAAAAGGGCGCGACGCCGGCAATCAGTCGAAGCGCGCCGCGACGGCCCGCGCCAGCGCCCCGAAGTCGGCCTCGTCGGGGACCACGTCCACGGCGATGCCGAGGCCCTCCGCCGTCTCACGGGTCGGCGCGCCGATACAGCCGACGACCGCGCCGTCGAGGCCGGCGAGCGCCGCGTCGCGCACGCCGCGGGCCGCGGCCGCGTCGAGGAAGTTCTCGACCGTGAGCGAGGAGGTGAACAGCGCGGCGTCGAGGTCGCCGGCCGCGGCCAGCGTCGCCGACTCGCCGCTCCCCTCGGGGCGGGTCAGTTCGTAGAGGACGGTCTCGTGGACGTACGCCCCGGCGTTGTTCAGGCCGTCGAGCAGCACGTCGCTCCCGTGGTCCGAGCGGGCTACCTCGACGCGCGCGCCGGCCGCGTCGTCGCCGAGCGCGGCGACCAGCCCCGCCGAGGAGAACTCCTCGGGGACGAGGTCGACCGGGTAGCCGTGTTCGGCGAGGTGGCCGGCGGTCGCCTCGCCGATGGCACAGACGAGGGCGTCGCCGGGGTTCCACCCCGCGTCGGCGGCGAGTTCGACCCCGGTCTTCGATGTGAGTATCGCGTAGTCGGCGTCCCCGCGCGGCGCGGCCCCGGTCGGCGCGACTTCGAGCATCGGGTCGCCGACGGGCACCGCGCCCAGCGACTCCAGCAGGGCGACCGCGTCCGCGAGGCGTTCGTCGTCGGGTCGGAAGACGGCGATGGTCGGTTTCATATCGTCGTATGTGATTTACTCTTCCGTGTCCGGGCGCTCGTACGGCGACCGCAGGAACGCGCGGACGCGCTCTCTCGTGGCCGCGACCGGGCCGATGACGGTCACGGCGGGCGGTTCGATGCCGACCTCGTCGCGGACGGCGACGATGTCGTCGAGCGTGCCGACGGCGACCCGTTGCTCGGGCCACGTCCCGCGCTCGACGAGCGCGACGGGCGTGTCGGCGGCCATGCCCGCGTCGCGCAGGACGGCGGTGTAGTCGGGCAGTTTGCCGACGCCCATGTACACCACGATGGTCCCTCCCGTCGCCGCGAGCGCCTCCCAGTTCACCGCCGATTCGGCCTTCGTGGGGTCCTCGTGGCCCGTGACGAAGGAGACGCTGGAGTTGTGGTCGCGGTGTGTGACGGGGATGCCCGCGACGCCGGGGCCCGCCACGCCGGCCGTCACGCCCGGCACGACCTCGAACTCGATGCCGTGCTCGGCCAGGTGTTCCATCTCCTCGCCGCCGCGCCCGAAGACGAACGGGTCGCCGCCCTTCAGCCGGACGACGGTCTCGCCCGCCTCCGCGAGTTCGACCAGCCGGCGGTTCGTGTACTCCTGCGGGGTCCGCTCGCCGCCGGCGCGCTTTCCCACGTCCTCCGCGCGCTCGTCGTCGACCAGGTCGAGCGACGGGCCGGGGAGCTTGTCGTGGAGCACGACGTCGGCCTCCTCGATGAGCCGCCGGGCCTTCACCGTCAGCAGGTCCGGGTCGCCGGGGCCGCTCCCGACGAGGTAGACGACGCCGTCACTCATCGGCCCGCTCGCGCGCCGCCTCGACCAGTTCGTCGGCGCCGCGGTCGGCGAGGTCGGCGGCGAACGCGGCCGCGGCGTTCGCGTGGTCCTCGACCGGGAGGTCGCGCGTCTCGCGGACGGACTCCTCGCCGTCCGGGCCGAGCACCTGCGCGACCGTGTGAACGTGCTGGCCCTGGACGACCGCGTGGACGCCGATGGGGGCGATACAGCCGCCGTTCAGCTCCCCGAGGACGGTCCGCTCGACGGTCGTCTCCACCCGGGTCCGCGGGTGGTCGATGTCGCGGACGGCCTCGATGACCGACGCGTCCGCGGCCGTCACCGCGATGGCGCCCTGTCCCGGGGCGGGGACGAAGGTGTCCGTCGCGAGCGACTCGGTGTCGAGGTGGTGGAGCAGGCCCGCGCGGTCCAGCCCCGCCTCGGCCATCACCAGCGCGTCGTACCGCGTGTCGGTGTCGCGCTCGGCCGCGCGGCGCTCGATCTCGGAGAGCCCCTCGAACCACTCCTCGACGGCCCCGCGTTCGAGTTCGCCGTTCTCGACCATCTCCGTCCGGCGCTCGTGTTCGTCCTGGACGTGGGGCGCGAGCAGTTTCTCGACGCGCGTGTCCACGTTGCCGCGCACGGGCTCGACGGTCAGCCCCGGGTGCTCGGCGAGCAACTGCGCCCGCCGCCGGAGGCTCCCGGTGCCTATCGTCGCGCCCTCGGGCATGTCCGCGAGCGCCGTGCCGTCCGGCGTCACGAGCACGTCGTTGGGGGCCGCGCGGTCCGGCACGCCGGCGACGACGAGCCCCTCGGGGAACTCCGTCGGCATGTCCTTCATCGAGTGGACCGCCGCGTCGCAGTCCCCGTCGAGCACGCGCTCGTCCAGCGCGCGGACGAACGCCCCGGTGCGCCCGAGCCGGTGGATGAGTTCGTCCTCGATGCGGTCGCCCTCCGTCTCCACCTCGACGAGTTCGACGGAGCGGCGGCGGTTCGAGAGCCGCTCCTTCACCGACGCCGCCTGTCGGAGGGCGAGGTCGGAGCCGCGTGTCGCGAGCCGTATGTCCATATCCGGGGGTGGGTGGCCACGCTCAAACCCCCTTCGGGTCCGAGGCGATAAAGTGTATATCGGGATACGAAATCCGGTCGCGGCCGCGCGTCGGCGAACGGACGGCCCCGTCGGCTCGGCGCCGCTGCCCCGGGACTGCGCGCCGGGCGCACGTCGCGACAGGGCTTTTCCCGCTCGCCACCGTACGGCGAAGCGATGACGCTAGAACTGTACGAGCTGGAAGGCTGTCCCTACTGCGCGAAGGTCATCGACAAGCTGGACGAACTCGACCTGGAGTACGAGAGCCACATGGTCCCCCGGTCGCACGACGAGCGCACCGAGGTGGAGGCGGTCAGCGGCCAGACGGGCGTCCCCGTCCTCGTCGACCCCGAGCACGGCGTCGAGGGGATGCCCGAGAGCGACGACATCGTCGCGTACCTGGAGGAGACGTACGGCGCGGGAGCGAGCGCCTGAGACGGCGGAATCCCCACCCCAAGGGTTATGCGTAGGTAGCCGTTCGCACTAATGCGAGCGGGAACTCGCGAGGCGACGGCCCCCTGAGCCGTCGTCTCCAACTCGGTTCTTTGGACCGCCGACCGGGGAGCTACAGGTGTTCCCGGTACGCGTCGAGCGTCCGCTCCACGTCCTCCTCCGTGTGGGCGTACGAGACGAAGTTCGCCTCGTACTGGTTCTGCGAGACGAGGACGCCGTCGTCGCGCATCGCCGGCCGGAACAGCCGCGCGTAGCGGTCCGTCTCCATCCGCGCCGCGTCGGTGCCCCGCTTGGGGCAGGCGCCGAAGCGGGCACACTCCGGGTCCTGCCGGCAGCCGTTCGCACAGCAGTCGTCCTGCGGCGGCGCGTCCGCGCGGGTGAACGCGACCTTGAATATCGAGTCCGTCCCGACGACGGTGTACTCGGGGGCGCGCTCGGCGACGATCTCCGAGAGGCCCTCGCGGAGCCGCCGGCCGAGGTCGTTGACGTGGTCGTACACGTCGTGCTCGGCGGCGTACTTCAGCCCCTCCAGCCCCGCGGCCATCGCGGCCGGGTGGCCGGAGAAGGTGCCGGCCTGGAACACGTCGCCCGAGGGGGTGAACTGCTCGACGTACTCGGTCTTGCCGCCGATGGCCCCGACGGGGAAGCCGCCGCCGATTATCTTCCCGAACGTCGTCACGTCGGGGTCGATGTCGAACTTCGACTGCGCACAGCCGAGGCCGCCGACCCGGAAGCCCGTGATGACCTCGTCCCAGACGAGCAGCGAGCCGTACTCCTCACAGAGGTCCGCGAGGGTCTCGTGGTAGCCGTCGACCGGGTAGGCGATACCGGAGTTCGCCTGCACCGGCTCGACCAGCACGCCCGCGATATCGTCGCCGTGCTCCTCGAACACGTCCTTCGCGGCCTCGGCGTCGTTGAACGGCACCGGGAGCGTGTGCTTCGCGAACGACTGCGGGATGCCGTGCGTCGAGGGCTTCGGGTGGTCGGCGTCCCCCTCAACGAGCGTCGATTCCTGCGCGCCGTGGTAGCCGCCCTGCATCACGACGACCTTGTTGCGCTCCGTCACCGCGCGCGCCAGCCGCACCGCCGACACCGTCGCCTCCGTGCCGCTGTTGACGAAGCGTATCATCTCCACCGAGGGGACGTGGCGCGTCACGAACTCCGCGTGCTCGACCTCGAGTTCGGTCGGCATCCCGAACACCGGCCCCTCGGCGACCCGCTTCTGGACCGCGGCGGTCACCGGCTCCGGCAGGTCGTGGCCGTACAGCAGCGGGCCGAGCCCCTGTATCCAGTCGACGTATCGGTTCCCGTCGGCGTCGACGACGTGGCCGCCGTCGCCCTTCCGCGCGAACAGGGGGTACGGTTGGGGGGCCGCACGCACCGCCGAGTTCACCCCGCCCGGGAGGACGGACAGCGCCCGGTCGTATATCTCGCGGGTCCGCTCGTGTGTCATGTGGCGCGGTTCGGACGGGGCGGGGTTAGTAGTTTCCCGCTCGCCCTCCGACGGCGACGGTCCCGCTCCCCTTCGGCGACGCTCGCTCCGCTCGCGTCGCCCTGCTCGCGTGTCGCTCACGACGTTCGCTCCCGCTCGTCGGTCCGTGACCCGTCGCTCCCGCCGCTCGCTCGGGTCCCGGGTGCGACACGCTGATTACGCCCCGCTCCGACGTTCGGGTAGATGCTGCCCTCCTCGTGGAAACGGGACTTCGCAAGCGGTCTCGTCATCCTCGTCCCCATCCTCGCCACGGCGTTCGTCGTGGTGTACATCTACACCGCCATCCTCGGCGTCGCGGTGGCGACGAACGTGTTCCCCGACGGCATCCCCACGGAGGCGTACGTCCCGCTCACGCTGCTGTTCTTCGCCCTGCTGGTGCTCGCGGTCGGCTACCTGATGCGCACCGCCGTCGGCGACATCGTCGAGGGCGTCCTCGACGACGTGTTCAACCGCCTGCCCGGCCTGCGCATCGTCTACAACGCCTCGAAGATGGCCGCCGAGACGGCGCTGTCGGGCACCGACGAACTGCAGGCGCCCGTGAAGCTGGAGACGTGGCACGGCCACCGGATGACCGCGTTCAAGACCGGGAAGACGACCGACGACGGCCGCGACGTGCTGTTCCTCCCGACCTCGCCGAACATCACCACCGGCTTCGTCATCGAGGTGGAGCCCCACGAGTACGAGGTGACCGACGAGCGCGTCGAGGACGCGCTGACGCGGGTGCTGTCGGCCGGCTTCGGCGAGTCGCGCGAGCGGGAGGTGCCGGCCGGGCTGGTCGGCGACGACGAGGATGAGAAGGAGACCGGCGCGGAACCCGACGCGGAGGACTAGCCCGACACGAGGGCCCGCAGCGCGAACAGCGCGTTCTCCTTGCGCTCGCGCACGCGCCGGTAGAAGTACGAGAGCCACTTGTCGCCGAAGGGGACGTACTGGTACACGTCGTACCCCTGCGCGGCGAGGTCGAACTGCTCGTCCTCGCGGACGCCCATCAGCATCTGCACCTCGAACGGCGTCCCGAACTCGTCGTGGAGCTCCTTCGCCCGCTGGACCATCGCGGGGTCGTGGCTCCCGACCGCGACGCGGTCGGCGTGCTCGAACAGGTACGCGAGGTCCTCGCGGTACGCGCGGTTCACGTCGGCTTTCTCCTTGTAGGCGATCTCCTTCGGCGGGTCGTAGGCGCCCTTCACCAGCCGGACCGTTCCCGGCAGCTCGACCAGCCGTTCGAGGTCGTCGCGCGTGCGCTTCATGTTCGACTGGACGCACAGCCCCATGTTCGGGTACTCCGTGACGTTCGCCTCGAAGGCGTCGAGGGTCGTGTCCACGGTCGTGTGGTCCTCCATGTCGACCCAGACGAAGGCGTCGTGCTCGGCCGCGGCGTCCACGACGGCGGAGAGGTTCTCCTCGAAGGTGTCGGGTCCGACGTCCAGCCCGATCTGGCTCGGTTTCACGGAGACGCGCGCGTCGAGGTCGGACTCGCCGATCTGGGCGATGAGTTCGCGGTAGACCGCGGCGTCGGCGGCCGCGTTCGCGCGGTCGTCGTAGTGTTCGCCGAGGAGGTTCAGGATGGCCCCGACGCCCCCCTCGTTCAGTTCACGGGTGTGTGCCAGCGCGGTCGGCACGGACTCGCCCGCGACGAAGTTGCTCGCGATGGGCGGAAGCATACGTCCAGTAGCGGTCGCCCGGTTAAGCCGGTGTCCCTTCCATGGGCGGGTGGGGAGAACCGAGCTACCGGAGGTCGATGTCGGCGGAGTCGTCGGCGCGTTCGAGCGTCACTTCGAGGACGCCGTTGTTGAACGACGCGGCGGCGGTGTGTTCGTCCACGGGCGCGGGGAGGTCGAGGCGTTCCTCGTACTCGCGGCGCTCGGAACGGGCAACGACGGTGAGCGTGCGACCGTCGCACTTCACATCGAGGCCGTCCTTGTCGATGCCCGGGAGGTCGCCGACGACGCGGACCGCGTCGTCGGCCGTCTGTACGGAGAAGTGCGCGTCGTCGCCGAAGCCGGCGTCGGCCTCGGCGCTGATGTCGACGTTCCCGCCCGTCATCTCCTCCATCATCCGCTCTATCTCGCGGAAGAAGTCGTCGAAGGGGTCGTCGCGGTCGTCCCTGCGCATACCACCGGTAAGCCGTTTCTACGCAAAAGCCTTCTGACCCCGTCAACGACTCACACGGTTCCGGGGCCGTTCAGAAGCCGAGCCCCATCGCCTCGTCCGTGCGGGCCATCGACTCCTCGCGGTCGGCGGCGCCGAGCACCGCGCGCACGGCGTCGACGTTCTCCGGCACCACGTCCGACTCCTGGTGGATGGCCTGGAACAGGTAGAGGTCGTCGTCCTCGACGGTTATCGACTCGTCCCAGATGCAGTTCTCCCAGATGTCCGCGCGGGGGCGACCGCGGTCCATCGCGAACTCCTTGAGCTTCCCCGCGCCGTCGATGCCGTACGCCGGGGGAATCAGGAACAGCCGGTCCTCGCCGGCCAGCAGGTCGCGCACGTCGTCCGCGTCGGGGACCTCGTCGAGCGTGACGTTGACCGAGTGGGTGTGCATCAGCGTCGCGGGCACCTTCATCCCGAGCGTGTCGATGTTCAGCTCCGGGAATATCGTGTTCACGTCCGGCCCGTGGTGCGAGGGCAGGGTGACCGGGTTCGGGAGGATGTCGTTGATGGGGCCGCGGCCGGTCTGGCCGGGGTCGCCGCCGCGCCGGACGAGGGTAACCCGGGCTTTCTCGACGCCGTACGCCTCGTCGAGCGGCGCGAGCAGGCGCGACAGCCCGGTCGTGTTACACGAGACGACGCGGACGTGGTCTGCTCCCTCGGCGTCGGCGTAGTTGCCGCGCGCGTTGAAGCTCGTGTCCACGAGGTCGGCGTCCTCGCCGCCCTGATACAGCGCGGGCGTGTCGTGGGCCTCGTAGAGCGCCTTGTTCTCCGCGCCGATGCCGGAGGGCGTCGCGTCCACGACCACGTCCGCGCCCTCGACCATCTCCTCAACGAGTCCGGCCACCTCGATGCCCGCCTCGGCGAACAGGTCGAGTCGGTCCTCGATGGCGGCGTACAGCGGGTAGCCGTTCTCGACGGCCGTCTCGGCCTCGTGGTTCGGGCTGGTCTTGGCGACGCCGACCAGTTCCATGTCCGGCTGTGCCGTCACGGCGTCCGCGACGCGCTTCCCGATGGTGCCGTAGCCGTTGACCGCGACCTGTATCATACGCGCGACTCGCGCCGGCACCCCGTTAACCGTTTCGAGGCGGACACCCAAGAGCTAATCTCGGGCCGTCCCGACCCGCGGGTATGACCGACCTCGCCGCCCCCGCCCGCACCGCCGTCGAACAGTGTCTCGCCCTCGACGCCGACGAGTCCCTGCTCGTCGTGACCGACGACGAGCGCGCCCCCGTCGGCGAGGCGCTGTACGAGGCGGCCCGCGACGTGACGAACGACGCGCAGATAGTCCGGTTCCCGCCGCGCGACCAGCACGCCGAGGAGCCGCCCGCCGCGGTCGCCGCCGCGATGACGGAGGCCGACGCCTTCCTCGCGCCGACCACCAAGTCGCTCTCGCACACCCGGGCGCGCTCGGCGGCCTGCGAGGCCGGCGCGCGCGGCGCGACCCTGCCGGGCATCACCGAGGAGGTGTTCGCGGTCGGACTCGACGCCGACTACGAGGAAATCGCCGACGAGTGTGCCGCGATGCTCGAACAGGTGGCCGGAGCCGAGGAGATACGCGTCACGTCGCCGCAGGGCACCGACATCACCTTCGCGTTCGGCGACCGCGAGTGGCACGACGACACCGGCATCGTCCGCGGCGACGGCGACTTCTCGAACCTCCCGGCCGGCGAGGTGTTCGTCTCGCCGACGACCGCGAACGGCACCTACGTCGTGGACGGGACCGTCAGCCCGCACGGCCTCCTCGACGAGGGCCACACGGTCGAGGTGACCGTCGAGGACGGCTACGTCACCGACTTCTCCGACCCCGACGTGGCCGCGGAGTTCGAGCGCGCCGCCGAGGAAGTCGGCGAGGACGCGTACAACCTCGCGGAACTCGGCATCGGGACGAACGTCGCCGTCTCCGAACTCGTCGGCTCGGTCCTGCTCGACGAGAAGGCGGGGGGGACCGTCCACATCGCCGTCGGCGACGACGCCTCCATCGGCGGCGACACCTCCGCGCCCATCCACTCCGACGGCGTGCTCCGCGAGCCGACGGTGTACGCGGACGGGGAGGTCGTAGAGCTCCCGCAGGTCGAGTAGGCCCCGACCGGCGCGGAGGACGTCTCGCGGCCAGTCCGCGCGCTTTTACGCGCGGACGGGCTACGGCGGGTAATGAGTCAGTCACGCGTCGCGGTCGCGTGTCCGTCGTGTTCGCCGGACGCGCCGACCGCCCACGAGGTCTTGAAGCAGGCCGACCCCGCCACCGTCCGGTGTGGCGAGTGCGGCCACATCCACAAGGAGTCGCTCCCCGAGGAGGAGACGGTCGCGCGCCGCACCGTCGTCTCGCAGGACGGCGACTCCTTCGCCGTCCAGTACGAGCGCGACCCCGGCGAGCAGGTCGAGGTCGGCGACGAGTTCCTGCTCGACACCCCGGAGGCGCTGATGCAGGTGCGCGTCACGGCCATCGAGACGGACGAGGGGCGGCGCGGCCGCGTCCCCTTCGAGGAGGTGGAGACGCTGTGGACCCGCGCCGTCGAGAACGTCGTCGTGGACGTGACGCTCCACCCGAAGGAGGGCGGGCGCGAGGAGACCCGCTCGCTCGAACTCCGGGTGCCGGGCGACGAGCAGTTCATGGTGGACGAGACGGCCCAGTACGGCGACGAGAAGTTCACCGTCGAGGGGCTGGTCATCCGCGACGGCGTCGCCGACTACGACCGCAAGCAGTTCGACTACACCGGCGATTCGGCGCTCGCGAAGGACCTCAAGCGGGTGTACGCCCGCGACGAGACGTCGAGCGCGTGGTCGGCCTGGTAGGGCCGTGAGCCGCGAGCGCGACCGCGAGCGCATGGTCGCCCGCCTCCGCGAGCGGGACGACATCGGCGAGCGTGCTCTCGACGCGCTGGCCGCCGTCCCGCGCCACGAGTTCGTCCCCCCGGCGCGACGCGACGAGGCGTACGCCGACCGGCCGCTCCCCATCGGCGAGGGACAGACGATATCCGCGCCGCACATGGTCGCGGCGATGGCCGACCTGCTCGACCCCCGCCCGGGCGACCGCGTCCTCGAAATCGGCACCGGCTGTGGCTACCACGCCGCGGTGACGGCCGAACTCGGGGCCGACGTGTTCTCCGTCGAGTACCACGCGCCGCTGGCCGAGCGGGCACGGGAACGGCTCGACCGCCTCGGCTACGGCGTCGCGGTCAGGGCGGGCGACGGCCGCGAGGGCTGGCCCGAACACGCCCCCTACGACGCCTGCTACCTGACCTGCGCGGCCGAGTCGGTCCCGGACGCGCTGTTCGCGCAGGTTCGACCCGGCGGGACCCTGCTCGCCCCCGTCGGCGGCGCGACCCAGCGGCTGGTCGCGTTCACCGTCGGGGAGGGGGCGTGCGTGCGCGACCGCACCGACCACGGCGGCGTCCGGTTCGTCCCGCTGCTCTAGTCGAACAGGCCCTTCACGTCGTCCTCCCGGGAGCGCCGTCGGTCGACGTGCTGGGAGAGGCGCGTGACGATGACGCCCCGTCGCTCGCCGGCGAGGAAGTCGAGGACGAGGGTCACGAAGGGGCTCCCCACCTCCTCGTCGGCGAGGTCCGCGAGCGCGTACTCCGCGCCCGCCCGCAACGCGCCGGCGTCGTAGCCCGTGGCCTCGGCGACGAGCGGCGCGGCGACGGCCGCCGCGGGGTAGCGCAGGTCCGGGAGGTCGGGCGTCTCCCCGTCGAGCGCGAGCGCGGGCGGCCGCTCGCCCGCGACGGCCGGGTAGTCGTCCCGGCAGTCGCGGAGCCACGCGCGGACGGGCGCGAGGTCGATACCGCGGTCGTCCGCGCCGTCGAGGTAGCCGAGCGCGCTGTCCGCGAGCCCCTGTGCCCCCTCGCGGTTGCCCGTCGTGACGTGGTGGGCCGCGGCGGCGTACTGGATGAGCCCCTGGAGGAAGTCGCGCGCCGGGCCGTCGGCGTCGCGGTACGGCGGCTCCCACGCGTCGTGGGCGGCGTGGTAGTGACCGGCGTTGAACACGGCGACGCCGGCGCGGAGGCGGTCGGCGAGCGGCACGTCCATGGAGTCGGAAGCGTCCGCGGGGACAAAAGGGCGTCAGTCGGGAACGGGATCCCCGGTCAGTCCCGCACGACGATGACGTAGTAGACCGCGAACACGAGCAGGAACCCGACGATGTTGAGGAACAGCGAGGCCAGCCCCATCACGCCGGCCCACAGCACTGCGTTCGCGCCGCGGGTGCGCGCGTCGTTGTACGTGAAGTAGACGACGAGCGCGGCCACGATCACGTTGAAGACGAGCAGTTCGATACCGCCGGGGATTCCGGCTTGGAGCAGCATACCCCGCGTTCAGCGCCCGGCGACTTGACGCTGTGGGCCGCCCCGGATTCGGCCGTTGCGCGCCGTAGCCCGGACGTTTCGGGCACGTTTATGTACCAGCGGTCGATACTGACAGGCCGTTGAACGAGGGGGAGTCACCGACCCCGCCGGGCGCGCTCGCGGCGAGCGCGTCGCGGCGGTCGTTCCTGACCGCGGTCGGCGTCGGCACGGTCGCCAGCGTCGGCCTCGCCGGGCGCGCCGCGGCCTCCACGGACGAGTGGGTCGAACTGTGGGAACTGCCCGCCGAGTCGCCACAGCAGGCGCCCGCCGCGGGCGACGAGACGGTGTACGTCCCCGCCGCCGGGGTCGTCAAGGCCGTCGATGCGGAGACCGGGGACGCGGCGTGGGCCCGGCCGGTCGGCGACACCGTCGCCGAGGCGGGACTGCTCGTCGACGCGGACGGCGTGGTCGTCGGCACCGAGACGGGAACCCTGCGCCGCCTGCGCGCGAGCGACGGCGAGACGGTCTGGGAGCGCTCGCTCGGCGCGCCGGTGGAGGGGCTGACGGCGGTCGCGGGCCGGACGGTCGTGCAGACGCGCGACGCGCTCGTGGCCGTCGGCGCCGGGGGCGAGGAGGCGTGGCGGGCGCCGCTCGACGCCTCGGACGGGGATGCGGCCGTCCCGCCCGTCGCGGGCGCGGGGGTCGTCGTCGGGAGCCGCGGCCGGACCGTGGCGGCCGTTGACGCCGCCTCCGGCGAGCCGCTGTGGACGGATACCCGGAGCGAGGGCGACGGCGTCCGCGCGCTCGCCGTGTGGGAGGACGGGGTCGTCGTCGGGGGCGCGACGACCACCGCGTCGCTGACGCTCGACCGCGGGGAGCCGCTGTGGACGCGAGAGACGGGCACGAACGCCCTCGCGGTCGCGGGGTCGTCGCTGTACGCGATGGGGCCGGACGGAACCGACGCGCTCGACCCCGCCTCGGGCCGGACGGAGCGGTCGTTCGGCGTCGCGGCGACCCCGGCCGGCGGCCTCACAGTCGCCGAGATAGAGCCCCACGGCGTCTCGGTCGTCCTTTCGGGGACGACCGACGGGACGCCGACGCTCGTGGCCGTCGAGGCCGATTCGGGGACGGAACACTGGCGATTGGAGGGACGCGGCGAGGGGTTCGGCCGCGCGGCACTCGCCGACGAACGGCTGGTGGTGCAGGACCGCGAGCGCGGCGTCACCGTCGCGCACGGCGAACCGCCGGACGAGATGGAGGCGCCCGACGCGACGGCCGCGTCGGACGACGGAAACGGGGGCGGCGGCCTCGCCTTCGACCGCGCCGTCGCCGTCGTCAGCGTCCTCGTCACCATCGCCGCGGGGCTGGTCGGACTGGCGCAGCTGCTGCACGACAGGAAGCAGTAGCGACGGGAAGTCGAACGCGGTGTTCGGGGGGAAACAGAACGGTTGCGAGTCCTGACGGAGGTCGTGTGAGCGCAGCGAACACGACCACGTCAGGGCGTGAACGAGAGAGTGACCTGACTTCGTCAGGTCACGAACGAAGTGAACGTCCTGACGGAGATTTGAACTGGGCGAGACGGTCGCCCTCGCTCCGCTCGGGCGCTGCGACTCGCTGGCTCAAATCTCCGCGCGGCGTTTCGCCGCTCACTACGCGCGAGCACACGCTGCGCGGTGCTCGCTGGATTGTTCGCAGCAGAAACGTCCTGACGGAGATTTGAACTCCGGTCCCTGGCTCCGCAAGCCAAGAGGATAGTCCACTACCCTACCAGGACTCACCTATCCGTACCCCGGTGTCGAGTAAAGGGGTTACGGTTCGGCGGGCGGCGAGGCGTTAAGTGGCATGGCGGGGCCACCCACGGCGTGCGACCGACACGCAACGACGCCCGAGAGAGCGACCAACGACAACCCTTAATCGGGACGCTCCCATGCCATCGGTAGCTATGAGCGACATCGAGGACGTCTACGAGGACCTCGACGACCCCGACCCCTCGCTGGAGGAGTTCCGCGAGGCGGTGGAGGCGAAGGTGGAGCAGATGGGGGGCCTCGCGGACGAGGAGACCGCGGCGATGCTCATCGCCCACGAGCTCACGGAGGGTGAGGTCGAGGGCATCGCGGACATCGAACCCGGGATGGAGGAGGCGAAGTTCGTCGCGAAGGTGCTGTCGGTGGGCGAACTCCGGACGTTCGAGCGCGACGAGGGCGAGGACGGGCAGGTCGTCAACCTCGAGGTCGCGGACGAGACGGGCCGCGTGCGGGTGGCGCTGTGGGACGACGACGCCGCGGCGGCGGTCGAGGAGCTGGCCGCCGGACAGGTGCTGCGCATCTCCGGCCGGCCGAAGGAGGGGTACAACGGGCTGGAGGTGAGCGCCGACCGCGTCGAGGGGGACGACGAGACGGACGTGGACGTGGAGATCGGCGACGCCTCGTCCATCGACGGGCTGACCATCGGGCAGTCGGACGTGAACCTCGTCGGGCGCGTGCTCGGTACCGACGAGGTCCGGACGTTCTCGCGCGACGACGGCTCCGAGGGCCGGGTGGCGAACCTCACGCTCGGCGACGAGACGGGCCGCGTGCGCGTCACGCTGTGGGACGAGCAGGCCGACCGCGCGGAGGAGCTGTCGGAGGGCGTCTCCGTCGAGGTCATCGACGGCTACGTCCGCGAGCGCGACGGCGCGCTCGAACTCCACGTCGGGGACCGCGGCGCCGTCGAGGAGATAGACGAGGAGGTGACCTACGTCCCGGACACGACCGACATCGGGAGCGTCGAGATCGGCCAGACGGTCGATATCGCGGGCGTCGTCCGCTCGGCTGACCCGAAGCGGACCTTCGACCGCGACGACGGCTCCGAGGGGCAGGTGCGCAACATCCGCGTGCAGGACGCCACGGGCGACATCCGCGTCGCGCTGTGGGGCGACAAGGCGGACAAGGACATCGGCCCCGGCGACGAGGTGCTGTGTGCCGACGTGGAGATACAGGACGGCTGGCAGGACGACCTCGAAGCCTCCGCCGGCTGGCGCTCGACCGTCTCGCTGCTCGACGACGGCGCGACGAGCGCGAGCGGCGACGTGGACGCCGACACCGACGACGGCACGGGCGAGCAGGGGCTCGGCGCGTTCGCCGGCGGGGACTCGGAGGGCGACGACGCCGCGACCGGGTCCGACCCCGACACCGGCGGCGCGACCGCCGGCACCGCGAGCGCCGCGACCGCCGAGACGCGGGAGTTCACCGGCACGGTCGTCCAGACGGGCGACCCGGTGATGCTCGACAACGGCGAGGAGGCGCTGACCGTGGCGACGAGCGAGGAGGTCCGCCTCGGCCAGGAGGTGACCGTCCGCGGCGAACTGCGCGACGGCACGCTTCACGCCGAGGAGCTGTTCTGAGTCGGCCGCTTCCGACGTTTTCGGCGCACACCTGCGAGCCGCTCGTGACGTGCCGGCGACGCGCGAGGTACCCGGAGCGACGCGAACGGAGGAGTCGATTCGGAAAGCGTGTGGGCGGGGCGGTCACGGTGCCGTCGCGGTGCGGTTCCCCGAGAACCGCGCGAGCGGGACGTTCACGCGACACCCGACGAGGACGAGCGGGACCACGACCCGGACCGCCGGCTACTTGCCCGCCGAGGCCGCCGTCACGGGCATGAAGCTCGCCGAGATGTCGTGGACGGACGCCCGCGACGCCGACGCCGATGTCGCCTTCCTCCCCGTCGGGAGCACCGAACAGCACGGCCCGCACGCGCCGCTCGGGGTGGACTCCCTCTCCGCGGAAGCCATCGCCGAGGCCGGCGCGGAGGCGTACGACGGCGAGGCCGTCGTCGCGCCCGCCATCCCGGTGGGGGTCGCGGAGGAGCACCGCGCGTTCGACGGGACGATGTGGGTCAGCGAGGACGCCTTCCGCGCGTACGTCGGGGACGCCGTCCGGTCGCTGTGCGACACCGTCGAGCGCGTGGTGGTCGTGAACGGCCACGGGGGTAACACCGACGCGCTCCGTGAACTCTGTGGCCGAATCACCCGCGACGGCGACGGCTACGCGGTTCCGTTCACGTGGTTCGACGTGGTGGCGCCCGACGTGCCGCTGGGCCACGGCGGCGCGGTCGAGACCTCGCTCGT
This sequence comes from Halosegnis marinus, assembly GCF_029338355.1. GTDB lineage: Archaea > Halobacteriota > Halobacteria > Halobacteriales > Haloarculaceae > Halosegnis > Halosegnis marinus. The sequence goes on along the minus strand of NZ_CP119802.1, from coordinate 1,415,784 downwards.
CCTGCATCTGCGCCCCGACCTCGTCCGCGAGGAGCGGTTCGACGAGGCGCGCGAGGGGATGGGCGAGCGGTTCGGCGTCTTCGTCGACGGGACGAACGTCGCCTACGACTTCGACGAGTTCACCGAGGCCGGCAACATCGGCGACCCGAACGAGGCGTCGGCGGAACTGGGCGAGGAACTGCTCGCGGAGGCGGCGGCGGCGCTGGCGAACGTGGCGGCCGCCACGGCCGAGCGGTAGGCTACTCCTCGTCCTCGTCGCTCTCCTCGCCCGCGTCCTCCAGCGCGCCGCGCAGGCCGGGGAGGGTAGAGGCCAGCCCCGAGACGGACTCGTGGGCCTCCTCGATGTCGCCGAGCAGTTCCTCCAGTTCGGCTATCTCGGCTTCGAGGTCGTCGGCGTCCTCGAAGGCGTCGGCGCGCTGGCCGATGACGAACTGCTTCTTCGCCTCGCGGAGCTGTGCGGCCGCGTCGCCGGTGTCGAGCGCGCCCTTCAGGGAGTTGAGGACGCCGAGCGTGTTGTCGGCCTCGACCTCCCAGACGGCGTCGGCCGTGGGGAGCGCGGCGCGGGCGTCGGCGAGCGCCGACTCCACCGTCTCGCGCATCTCGGAGGCCGCCTCGCCGAACAGTTCCTCGTCGTCGAAACTCGTCTGACTCATGACACGGGCTTCGACGCCCGGGACTATATAAACGACCCCGAAAGCGGAAGTGAAACGCGACGACTCAGGCGCTCTCGGCGTCGTTCGCGTCGTCGAGCCCCGGCGGGGCCGCGCCCGTCGCCTCGCGCGCGCCGGCGAGCAGGTCGGTGTCCGAGAGGTCCGCGAGGACGAACAGGGCGTAGTGGCGCAGGTAGACGAGCACCGGCACCCGGAGGACGGCCGCGACGGCCGCGACGGCGAGGCCGACGACGAGGAACAGCGGCGCGAGCACCACGAGGCCGATACCCCCGGTGAACGCGCCGACGAGGAGGCCGAGCGCGCCGACCGGGAGGACGAGGACGGCGGCGATGATGCCGACGACGGTGGCTATCGTCGTCGCGCCGATGGCCGAGAGGACGACGGAGAACAGCACGTACGCGGCCGTCTCCCCCGGGTTCGCGCGGAGGTCGGGGAGGACGTGTCGCCAGCCGTCGAGCACGCCGCACCGCTCGGCGTACATCGCCGGGACGACGAACACCGTCGTCAGGCCGTGGACGAGCAGGACGACGGGGACGACGACGAGCGCGACGGGGACGGCGAGCAGGAGCGCGAGCAGACGCGGCCCGGGACCCTGCAGGGCGAAGCCGAGCGCGACGGCTCCGCCCACGAGCAGGACGACGAGCGCGAACAGCGCGAGGCGGAAGCCGAACAGTCGCGCGCCGCGCCCGCGGTGCGTGCCGAACGGCTCGCGCACGGACACCTCGCGCCGCTCCAGCGCGGCCACGAGGACGAACTCCATCACGCTCCCGACGTAGAGGAAGGCGAGCGCGAGCAGGAGGGCGAACAGCGCGACCGCCGCGACGACGAGGAGTTCGATGTTCAGGCCGCGTCCCCCGAGGTCGGCGACGACGCCCCCGAGGCCGCCGAGACCGCCGAGGAGGTCGCCGCCGCTCGCCTGCACGCCGCCGGAGGCGCTCCCCCCGAGGCCGCCGACGAAGAAGGCCACGACGGCGAGCCGGAGCCAGCGGCCGGCGTCGAACGGCGTCAGGAGGTCCAGCGTCGCGTCGAGGGCGTCGTCGAGACGCTCCGTCGCTGAGAGGGGCATGGCGGTCGAATGAACGTACGGGGGCTTAACGCTTGTCTGACACGTCGACGACACGCATTCGGGGGTAGCCGTCCGCCATCCGCATCTCCGTGTGCACGACGACGCCGTCGTAGTCGACGGTCATGTCCACGTCCATCAGCGCGCCCGTGAGTTCGGTGTACGCCTCGGCGTGGTCGATGGCGTCGCGCACCCGCTCCTCGTGGATCTCGACCGTGACGGACTCGCAGTACGGCTGGTTCTCGATGGCCTCGGCCATCGCGCGTTCGAGAGAGTCGGTCGACTCGGGGGAGACGGGCGTCCCCGCGAACTGGTGGTAGAGCGAGCCGAACTTGATGCCCGCCTCGAAGCAGGCGGCCTCCGGGTCGGTCGGGTCCATACACGAACGTGCGCACCGAGGGGGAAAGAACCGGACGTTTCTTGTCCCGCGTGTGCGACCCGTCGGTATGGACGACCCCGTGCTGTTGACCGGCGCCGGCGGGCGGGTCGGCGGGGCGATTCTCGACGGGCTCGCCGACGAGTACGACTGGCGACTGCTCTACCACAGCCAGCCCGCGACCGAGCCCGACGCGGAGTTCCTCGTCGGCGACGTGACCGACGCGGAGCTGATGGCCGAGGCCTGCGAGGGCGTCGGCGCCGTCATCCACCTCGCGGGCGACCCCCGGCCGGACGCGCCGTGGGACTCCGTCCTCGCGAACAACATCGACGGCACGAAGGTGCTGTACGACGCCGCCGTCGAGGCCGGCGTGGAGCGGTTCGTCTTCGCCTCCTCGAACCACGCCGTCGGCCACTACGAGACGGACCGCAAGCCCGACCTCTACCGCGCCGACGACGACTTCCGCCTCGACGGCACGGAACTCCCCCGTCCGGGGAACTTCTACGGCGTCTCGAAGGCCGCCGGCGAGACGCTCGGCCGCTTCTACCACGACGAACACGGCATCAAGGTGTGTAACGTCCGCATCGGCAACCTCACCGAGGGGCACCCGCCCGTCGACTACGAGCGCGGGCAGGCGATGTGGCTCTCCCATCGCGACTGCGCCCACCTCCACGCCCGCACGCTGGAGGCCGACTACGAGTACGAGATCGTCTACGGCATCTCGGACAACGACCGGAAGTACTACTCCATCGAGCGCGCGAAGGCGGTGCTCGGCTACGAGCCGATGGACAACTCCGCCGACTTCGACGGCCGCGAGCGGGTCGCGGACGGGAACTGAGGCGTCGAACGACCCCGTCGTTCCCCGAGGCGGTCCACGGTGTTTTCACGGGCTTCATCGGCAGGAGTCGCGAGTGCGAGCGATGGCGTGCGCCGGCGAGCCTGTCGTGGCGAGCCGGCGTCGCGCGAGGGACGAGCGACCGAACGGAGCGAGTCGGCTGGGGAGGCGTGTGGGCGGTTCGGTCGCGGTGCGGTTCTCATAGAACCGCGCGAGCGGGGCGTTTCCGGAACAGTAGCCGGACCGGAACAGTAGCCGGACCGGAACAGTAGCCGGACCGGAACAGTAGCCGGACCGGAACAGTAGCCGGACCGGAACAGTAGCCGGACCGGAACAGTAGCCGGACCGGAACAGTAGCCGGACCGGAACAGTAGCCGGACCGGAACAGTAGCCGGACCGGAACAGTAGCCGGACCGGAACAGTAGCCGGACCGGAACAGTAGCCGGACCGGAACAGTAGCCGGACCGGAACAGTAGCCGGACCGGAACAGTAGCCGGACCGGAACAGTAGCCGGACCGGAACAGTAGCCGGACCGGAACAGTAGCCGGAGACGACGACGCGAGCGGGGCGTTCACGGCGTACCCACCGAAAGCGACTAACGAAACCCGAAAACGAACGGGCTACTGGTTCTCCAACAAGTCGGAAGCAGTCAGCAGCGACTCCAGTTCGATGTCGTGCTCGGCCATCAGTTCGCTCGCGCCCTCCTCGCGGTCCACGACGACGAGCACCCGATTCACCACGGCACCGGCCTCCCGGAGCGCCTCGACGGCGTCCACCGCGGACTGCCCGGTCGTGGCGATGTCCTCCAGCACGACGACCTCCTCGCCCGCCTCGAAGCGGCCCTCGACGCGGTTCCCGGTCCCGTACTCCTTCGTCTTCTTGCGGACGATGACGTAGGGGTTGCCGGTGGCGACGCTGGTGGCGGCGACGAGCGGGACGGCCCCGAGCGCGACGCCCGCGAGCTTGTGGTCGCCGACGCGCTCGGCGAAGGCGTCGGCGATGAGTTCGAGACAGCGCGGGTCCGTCTCGAAGAGGTACTTGTCGACGTAGTAGTCGGAGGTGCCGCCGTGCGACAGTTCGAACTCCCCGAACCGGACGGCGTCGGCGTCGCGCAGCGCCGCGACGAGGTCTGCGGTCATACGCACGGCTGGGCGGGGGTGTCGAATAAACGCGCCGAAAGAGGGAGCCGGCTCAGACCGCGTCGCGGCCGGTCTTGCCCGTCCGTATCTGGTGGGCTCCCTCGACGGGGAGGACGAACACCTTCCCGTCGCCCTTCTCGCCGGTTCGGGCCGCGTCCGCGATGGCCGTGGCCACGTCGTCGGCCGGAATGTCGGCGACGACGCACTCCACCTTCACCTTCTGGTGGAGGTCCACGGTGTACTCCTCGCCGCGCCACTGGCCTTTCTTCGCCGGCTGGGACCCCCGTCCGGAGACGTTCGTGACGGTGATGGAGGGTGCGCCGGCCTCCGCGAGCCCCTGCTTCACCGCGGAGAGGCGGTCCGGGCGGATGAACGCCATGACGAGCTTGATGCCCCCGTCGTTCGGCAGACCGCCGTCGGGACGGTAGACGCCGCCGTCCTCGACGAAGCCGCCGTCCGCGACCGTGTCCGGGCGGCCGAACTCGGGGTAGGTGTCGACGCCGTGTTCGGAGACGTCCAGCCCCTCCAGTTCGTGTTCGCGGGAGACGCGGATCTGGCCGGCGGCCTTCAGCGCGCCGAAGACGGCGCCCGTCGCGAGGACGGTCCAGCCGGCGATGACCGCGACGCCGACGACCTGCGCGACGGGGTCGACGCCCGCGTCCGGCACCGTGAGGAACGGGACGGCGACGAGCAGCGCGCCGAGCACGCCCGCGCTCCCGTGGACGGGGAACACCGCGCACACGTCGTCTATCTTCAGGCGCTTCTCGACGAACTCGAAGACGACGGGGAGCTGTGCCCCGGCTAGCCCGCCGATGAGCAGCGCGGCCGGCCACGTGATGAGGTCGGTGTTCGAGGTGATGCCGACGAGGCCGGCGAGCATCCCGTTGGCGACGTACAGCGTGTCCACCTTCCCGGTCTTGTACATCGCGACGGCGCTCGCGCCGAGCGCACCCGCGGCCATCCCGAGCGTCGTGGTGAGCGCGACGCGGCCGACGTAGCCGAAGGAGTCGAGTTCGCCGCCGCCGGCCGCGAGCGGCGCGGCGGCCGTCCCGACGTTGAAGCCGTACCAGCCGAACGCGAGGACGAGCGTCCCCAGCACGGCGAAGGTGACGGAGTGGCCGGGGATGACGTTCACGCCGCCGTCGTCGGTGTAGCGGTCGATGCGCGGCCCGACGATGTACGCGGCCGTGAGTCCCGCGATGCCGCCCATCCCGTGGACGATCATCCCGCCCGCGAAGTCGGTGAAGCCGAGCACCTCGAGGAACCCCTCGCCCCACGTCAGCCCGACGACGACGGGGTAGATGACGCCCGCGAGGGCGACGGTGTAGGTGACGTACGCGCGCAGTTTCATGCGGCCGGCGACCGCCCCCGAGACGATGGTCGCCGCCGTCATCGCGAACACCGCGCCGAACAGCCAGTCCACCCAGCCGCCGTCGGCCGCGACGCTCGCGTTCGACGCGTCGAAGACGGCGAAGAGGGTGTAATCGGGCCCGCCGGTCAGGCCGGCCGCGACCGAGGACACCGTCGCGCCCAGCAGGAAGAACACGATGACGCCGACGCTCCACGTCAGCATGTTCTTCGTCAGCTGGTTCGCGACGTTCTTCGAGCGCACCTGCCCGGCCTCCAGCATCGCGAAGCCGGCGTGCATGAAGAAGATGAGGAAGGTGACGACGAGCACCCACACCCAGTTCACCGCGTCCACGACCGCCGTCGGGTCGAGCTGGAGCGCGACCGCGTTCATCTCTTCCCCCGCGTTACCGTTTCGTCCGGTTTTTCGCTCGTTTTCGCCATGGTTTGACTCCGAAGTACGAGCGGCGGTGATGGATGTGTTCTATATAAGCGTTCGCTTGAAAACGACGAAATAGAGGCGCGAGGAACCGACGAACGTCCGAAATACGGTAGAATACTACGTGTATAAGGTCGTTCTTCGTCGGAAAACGCGACGCTCGCGGGGTGGAAAGTCGGACGAGCGTCCAGCGCAAGCGTTGCCGAGCGGGGTGGTAACGGCTCGCGCGCGGCCTACAGCAGGCCCCGCGCGTCCCCCTCGACGACGGTGCGCAGCGCGACGGTCGCGCTCGCGTCGCGCACCCGGTCGTCGGTCGCCAGCCCCGCGAGGAACCGCTCGCGGCCGGCGTCGTCCGGGAACCGGCACACCGCGAGCAGGTTCGCCCCGCCCGTCAGTTCGAAGACGGAGGTCGCGCCCGCCGCCGCGAGGTCGGCCGCGACGGCGTGCACGTCGTCGGGCGCGACCCGGAGGCGGACCAGCACGGTGCGGGCGTCGAGCGCGTCGTGGTCGACGAGCGGCGCGTAGCCGAGCACGTCGCCGGCCGCCTCCCGGCGTTCGAGCGAGTCGTCGTCGAGCGCCGCGCGCCCGACGGGAGCGTCGTCGGGCGTCGAGCGACTTCTCGACGGCCCGACCACGGTCAGACTGCCTCGGGGCCGACCTTCCCCGTCCGGATCTGGTAGGCCTCGTCGACGGGGAGGACGAACACCTTCCCGTCGCCCTTCTCGTCGGTCTTCGCGGCCTCGCAGATGGCCTCTGCCACGTCCTCGGCGGGGATGTCGGCGACGACGCACTCCACCTTCACCTTCTGGTGGAGGTCCACGGAGTACTCCTCGCCGCGCCACTGCCCCTTCTTCGCCGGCTGCGAGCCGCGGCCCGACACGTTCGTCACCGTCAGCGACGGCGCGCCGGCCTCGGCCAGCCCCTTCTTCACGGCCGAGAGCTTGTCCGGCCGGATGTACGCCATCACCATCTTGATCTCGCTGTCGTTCGCGCTCATTCGGCGTCACCCCCGTTGGCCGCGGCGGTGTCGTCCGCGACCGGAACGCCGCCGTCCGTCTCCACGCGGCCGCCGTCGGTGGTGACCGCGCCCGCGTTCGAACCGCCGCTCTCGCCGACGAACTCGGGGTACGCCGAGACGCCGTGTTCGGAGAGGTCGAGCCCCTCCTCCTCCTCCTGCTCGCTGACGCGCAGGCCGAACAGCGCGTCGGCGATGGCGAAGGTGACGGCCGTGGCGACGACCGCCCACAGGCCGATGACCGCGACGCCGACGACCTGCATCGCCAGCTGGGTCGCGGAGAAGCCGGAGGTCGAGAACACCGGGATCAGGATGGTCCCGATGGCACCCGCGCTCCCGTGGACGACGAAGACGCCGCAGACGTCGTCGATCTTCAGCGAGTCGACGACCCAGCGGAACGTCGGCAGGACGAGCGCCCCGGCGAGCGCGCCGAGGACGATGCCGCCGACCCACGAGACGTGCGGCACCGCGCCCGTGACGGCCACGAGGCCGGCCAGCAGGCCGTTCGCGGTCCACAGCGGGTCGGGCTTACCCTGCCACGCGGCGGAGACGATCATCGCCGCGACCCCGCCGGCGCCCATGCCGAGCGTGGTGTTGAGCGCGACGCGGCCCAGCTGGGCGCTCAGGACGGCCCCGTCGCCGCCCATGATGGAGGAGGTACCGACGTTGAAGCCGAACCAGCCGAACGCGAGGATGAGCGTCCCCAGCACCGCGAGCAGCATCGAGTGGCCGGGGATGGCCTGGCTGTTGCCGTTCTCGTCGTAGCGTCCCTCACGCGGCCCGACCATGTACGCGCCCACGAGCCCCGCGAGGCCGCCGAGCATGTGGACGACCGTCGCCCCCGCGAAGTCGAGGTAGCCGACGCCGATGGCGTCCGCGACGAACCCGTTGGGCGCGCCCTCGTTTATCGCCAGCAGACCGCCCCACCAGGTGATACCCTCCGAGACGGGGTAGATGATCGCGGTCATCACGGCCGCCACGAAGACGTACGCGGTGAAGTTCATGCGACCGGCGACCGCCCCCGAGACGATGGTCGCCGCCGTCATCGCGAACACCGCGCCCACGAGCCACGTCACCCACCCCTCGGGGTTGGCCATGTAGGCGAACGGGTCCTGAATCGCGCGCCCGCTGGTCAGCGGGCCGACGATGCCGGCGACCCCGTAGCCGACGAGGAAGTACGCCAGCACGCCGAGCGTCCAGTCGGTCATGTTCTTCATCAGGACGTTCCCCACGTTCTTCGCGCGGACCTGCCCGGCTTCGAGCAGGGCGAACCCCGGCTGCATGAAGAAGATGAGGAACGCGACCGTCAGCGCCCACGTCGTGTTGACGGCGTCGACCAACGTCCCCACGTCCGCCTGCGCCAGCACTTCGTACATCACGATACGATTCCCCCGTTGACTACCCGAACGGTCAGATTCAGACCGATACAGTTCGTGTTCGTCATTTCGGACACGGGCGTTGGCATGGCAGAGGAGTATATAATTCCTTGGCAGACAACCGTCCAGTATCGAGTGAATAATATCGTGTTCGTCAGAAATGGCTAACAATATAATGCATATAATGGCGTCGTTCGCCCGAAAACCGGACGTTCGGGGCGCGGGATTCTGGACGAACGTCCGGCGGGTCGCGGGGGAAGAGCGGCGTGCTACCGGGGTGCGCGCGACAATTCTTGCCTACAGGTCGCGCGCGACCCGCTCGCCGAAGTAGGTCACGATCAGGTCCGCGCCGGCGCGCTTGATGGACAGCAGCGACTCGCGGGCGGCGGCGTCGAGGTCCAGCCACCCCTTCTCGGCGGCGGCGTGGAGCATCGCGTACTCGCCGGAGACGTTGTAGGCCGCCACCGGGCGGTCGAACGACTCGCGCACGTCGCGCACCACGTCGAGGTAGGGGAGCGCGGGCTTGACCATGAGCGCGTCCGCCCCCTGCTCGGCGTCGAGGCGGACCTCCCGCATCGCCTCGCGGCGGTTCGCGGGGTCCATCTGGTAGTGGCGGCGGTCGCCGAAGGCGGGCGCACCGTCCGCCGCGTCGCGGAACGGCCCGTAGAACGCGGAGGCGTACTTGGCGGCGTAGGCCATGATGGGGACGTGCTCGAAGCCGCCCTCGTCGAGGCCCGCGCGGATGGCCGCGACCTGCCCGTCCATCATCCCCGAGGGCGCTATCATGTCCGCGCCCGCGGCGGCCTGCGAGCGGGCCGTCTCCGCGTACCGCTCCAGCGTCGCGTCGTTGCGGACGGTGAGGTCCGGGTCCTCGGCCGCGTCGGGTTCGAGGACGCCGCAGTGGCCGTGGTCGGTGTACTCACAGAGACACAGGTCCGCGATGACGTACGCGTCCGTCTCGGCTTTGATCGCTCTCGTGGCGCGCTGGACGACGCCGTCCTCGGCCCACGCGCGCGACCCCTCGGCGTCCTTCGACTCGGGGATGCCGAACAGCATCACGGACTCGACGCCCGTTTCGAGCACCTCCTCGACGCGGGCGACCGCCTCGTCGACGGGCACGCGCTCGTGGCCCGGCATCGACTCGATGGGGACCCGCTCGTCCGTCGTCGCGTCCACGAACACCGGGACGACGAAGTCCGCGGGGGCGAGGCGCGTCTCCGAGACGAGGTCGCGCACGCCGTCCGCGCGCAGGCGGCGCGGGCGGTCGGTGATGTCCATAGCCGCGCTCGGGGCGGCGACGACAAAACCGCGTCGCTACACGGAAAGGGATTTAGCCGCCACTCGGCAACGGACGCGCGTGTCACCCCTGCAGGCCGATATCGGGGCGTTCCTCCGGAACGCCGTGAACGAGGCGACCCCCGTCCTCCGCGACGTCTTCGACTCGGAGTTCGCCCTGCTGGTCCTGCTGGGAGTGTTCCTCCTCGAAGGGGCGATGCTGCTCTACTTCGTCCCGAGCGAGGGTATCGTTCCGGCGGCCGTCCTCCTCGTCGGAACCGACCCGGTCGACCTCGCGCTCGTCCTCGGCGTCGCGGTTCTGGGCGCGACGGTCGGCCAGTTCGCGCTGTTCACCGCCGCGAAGCGACTGGGACGCGAGCGCCTGCTCGCGAAGCGGTGGTTCCGCATCGACGACGACAAACTGGCGCGCTTCGACGGCTGGTTCGACCGCTGGGGTCCGGTCGTCGTCCCCGTCTCGAACTCGCTGCTGTTCACCCGCGGGATGCTCACCGTGCCGGCCGGTCTCGCGGAGATGGACGACCGCCGGTTCCTCGCGCTGTCGGCGCTCGGCACGCTCTCGTTCGAGTGTCTGCTCGCGGCCGTGACGCTGTTCCTCCTCGGCGGCGCGTGAACGGCCACCAGCCGGTAGAGGTAGCGCATCCGCGAGCGAGCGCGGCGAGCGACCGGGCGGTTCACCGAGCCGGAGCGAAGCGGAGGCTCGGCTCTTTTCGGTGCAGATTTTTCGACCGAGCGGCCCCCGCGGCGAGCGAAGCGAGCGAGGAGACCGCTCGGTCGAGAAAGGTGCGTTAGTACGGCTCCTCCTTCAGCCCGAGCAGGTACGCCCCCGCGTTCGTCGTCAGGTGGAGCACCGGCGTGACGACGAGCACCGCGACGACGACGGGGAGCGTGAACACCCCGCCAGCCCACGCGGGCGCGACGAGGAAGGCGAGCGCCAGCGCGACGACGACGAAGTCCAGCTGGTCGAGCAGCGGGAAGGACGCGCCGCGCCGTCGGCCCGTCCGGCGCTTGAGGAGCGACGCGAGGACGTCGCCGAGCATCGCGCCGAACGCCAGCGCGACGGCCGCGTGGAGGGGGAACGAGGGGAGGTCGAGGCCGGTCGCGGTTTCGACGGCCGGGGCCGCGAGGTTCGCCGCGACCGCGACGAGGACGCCCGCGAGCGTGCCGCCGGCCGTCCCGCGCCACGTCTTGCCGTCGCCGAGGAGGCGCTTCCCGTCGTAGGTGCGCCCGCCGTCGATGGGCGGCCCGCCGCCGACGAGCACCGCCGCGTTGTTGGGGACGTACGCGGGCAGCATCGTCCACACGGCGACGGCGACCGTCTCGACTACCATGCCCGGAGTCGGCCGGGCGGCCACATAAACCGCCGGGGTCCACGGCTCAGGCGCGCGCGCGGATCAGGTCGGCGAGGCGGTCGTAGAAGCCCGGTTCGTACTTCGTCGCCGTGTCCACCGTGGGGCGGGCGTTCGTCTCGTTGACGACGGCGCGGTCGCCCGCGACGAGGATATCGACGCCCAGCCAGTCCACGTCGAGCGCCGCGGCCGCGTCCTCCGCGAGCGCGCGCAGGTCGGCGTCGAAGTCGACCCCGACGGCCTCCGCGCCGCGGTGGACGTTGTGTTTCCACCGCCCCTCGGCGAGCGCGTCCTCGGGGAGGCGGCGCTCGACGGCACCGACGTACTCGCCCTCGACGGTCATCGCGCGGTAGTCGCGCGCGTCCGGGAGGTACTCCTGGACGAGGTACGAGCGGTCGCCCGTCGCGCGGTAGTCGTGGACCAGGTCGAGGTAGTCCGCGATGCCGAGGAACGAGTCGAGGTCCGCCGCCTTCGCGATGCCCGTGCCGCGCGTCGTGGAGTTGGGCTTCACGACGACCGGCGGGTCGAACCGGGTCCACGCCTCGCGGAGGTCGGCCTCGCCGACGGGGTTCGAGACGAGGACGGAGTCGGGCGTCGGAACGCCGGCCCGCGACAGGCGCGCGAGCGCCCCGGCCTTGTTGCGCGACCGCAGTATCGCCTCGCGGCCGTTCACCCACGGCACCCCGAGCAGGGCGTCGGCGACGCCGCCCTCCATGAGTCTGGAGGGGAAGACGAACCCCACGTCGAAGTCGCCGAGGTCGGCATCGAGCGACAGCGTCCGCTCCGAGGTCGGCACGTGTTCGGCCTCGATACCGCGCTCGGCGAGGGGGCCGCGGACGCGCGACAGCGTTTCGGCGTCCGTGGCGACGGCGAGGCAAAGCGTCTCGCTCACGGTCGCCGGTGCGTGCCGGGAGGACATGAAGCCCGCGCTCGGCCCGGGGCCGTCGCTGCGCGGCGGGAGAAAGCGGGAGAACGGGGCTCTAGGAGACGAGCAGTTCCTCGCCGCGCTCGACCTTGATGCGGCACGGCGGGGTGATCTTGTTGTACGCGCGGCGGAAGGCGTCCTTCACGGTGTCGGCGTCCTCGGGGTGACACCACGCGGTGAAGACGCGCTCGCCCTTGCCCATGCGGGCGGCGGTGCCGACGATCTTGCCGAACGACTGGCGCATCCCGTCGGAGACACGGTCGGCGCCCGCGCCGGTCGCCTGCTTGTTCTCCCGGATGACCTGGTGGGGGAACTTCCGGAGGATCATCTTGTAGTCGCCCTCCTCGCCGAGCACCTTCAGCATCCGGCGGTTCGCGGACAGGCGCGACGCCTCCAGCGAGCCGTGGCGGATCTGGACGGCCTCCTCGACGACGAGGCTTATCTGGACCTCGTACTCGTCCTCGTCCTTCTCGGTGCGACCCATCTTGTGCTGGGCGATCTTCGAGCCGGGGATACCCGTGATGTACTCCCGCCGGGTGTACGACGGCTTGTCGATGTCCCGGTACATCGAGGCAGGTTTGTCGCTCATATTACCGTAGTTGAGGCCAACGACGCTAATGAAGCCTTCGAAGGCGAGCGGCGAGGGGCGAGCGAGCGAAGCGAGCACAGGTCCTCGAATACGAGCGGGAGCGGGCGCCGCGAGCGACACGCGAGCGAGGAGACGGGACCCGTCTCCACCGGGCGAACGCGCCGCCGTTACCCCGCGACCCCCGGGTGACACCGGTGTCGCCTGTAACCCTATACGGCCGCGCGCCGTACTCGCGGGCACGATGGTCAACATGTTCGTGGACGGCGAGTGGAAGACGGACACCTACGAGATGAACGACGAGGACGGCGAGTTCGACCGCTCGCCCACGTCGTTCCGCGACGAACTCGGGACCGACGAGTTCCCCGCGGTCTCGGACCGCTACCACCTCTACATCTCGCGGGCGTGTCCGTGGGCGCACGGCGCGGCGCTGGTGCGCTCGCTGATGGGGCTCGAGGAGCAGGTGTCGATGGACATCGTGGACCCGTATCGCGACGAGAAGGGGTGGCAGTTCACGCCGGAGAAGGAGGACTGCACCCCGGACACGGTGAACGGGTTCGACTACCTCGGCGAGACGTATCTGGCGGCCGACTCGAACTACACCGGGCGCGTGACGGTCCCCGTGTTGTGGGACACCGAGTCGGAGACCATCGTCAACAACGAGTCCATCGAGGTGATGCGCACGTTCGCGACGGCGTTCGAGGGGAACGGCGTGGACCTCTACCCCGAGGACATCCGCGACGAGATAGACGAGGCCGTCGACGCCGTCTACGACCCCATCAACAACGGCGTCTACCGCGCCGGCTTCGCGGGCACGCAGGCGGCGTACGAGCGGGCGGTCGGGGAACTGTTCGACGCGCTCGACCGCTGGGACGAGGTGCTCGCGGACCAGCGCTACATGGTCGGCGACGGCGAGCGCCTCACGCTCGCGGACCTGCGGCTGTTCGCCACGCTCGTCCGGTTCGACAACGTCTACCACACCCACTTCAAGTGTAACCAGCGGCTCATCGAGCAGTACGACAACCTCTGGCCGTACGTTCGCGATATCTACACGACGCCGGGCGTGGCGAAGACGGTGAACATGGCCCACATCAAGGAGCACTACTACACCACGCACACGGACATCAACCCCACCGGCTTCGTCGCCGTCGGGCCGGACCTCGACTTCGCGGCCCCGCACGACCGGGACGCCCTACCGGGCGAGCCGCCGGCCGCGCTGTTCCCCGAGGCGTAGGTCGCACCCCCTTTCCGCCGACCCACTTGTAGCTGCCGGCGGTACGCTTATACCCGTGTGTGGTATTGACACACAGTGTATGGGAGACACGAAACGCGGTCGCGAGCGGAAAGGCCTGAGCAAGCGCGAGCAGCGTCGCCACGACGACATGGAACGCGCCGCCGAGACCCGCGGCGAGGAAGTGGACTTCGACGACCTCTACGACGAGGACGAGTTCGAGCTCTGAGCCGTTAGGGCCACCACGCGACCGTCGCCGTACAGCACGTACACCTCCTTCCTGCCGTCCGAGTCCGTGTCCGCGAGCGTCGCGTGGGCGTACACCAGCGCGTCGCGCGTGTAGCGCGCCCGAACGGTCCCGTCGGCCGGGTCCACGACGGAGACCGACCCGTCGTTCGTGACCGCCACCAGGTCGCGGTTCCCGTCGCCGTCCACGTCGCCGGCGGCGGGCGGGGGCGTCATCTGCGTCCCGTTCGTCAGCGTCCGCGTCCACTCGACCGTGCCGTCGCGCCCGTCGAGCGCGAACAGCGTCCCGGTCGCGTTGGTCGCGTACACCTCCACGACCCCGTCGCCGTCCCCGTCGAACGGCGGCCCGACGGCCGCCAGCCGACCGAGCGGGCGCGTCCACTCGACCGTCCCGTTCCGGCCGTCGATGCTCGCCACGACCCCGTCCGTCGTGGCGGCGAGGAACTCGCGGGCCGCGTCGTCGTCCACGTCGCCGTCGGCGGACCACGTCACGCTCCCCTCGACCGGGGCCGTCCAGGCGACCCGGCCGCGGCGGTCGAAGGCGACGACGGTCCCGTTGCCGAGGCCGACGAGCGTCTCGGGGGCCCCGTCGGCGTCGTAGTCGGCCACGCTCGGCGCGGACCACGAGTAGGCGTCGAGGGGGCGGCGCCACACCGTCTCCCCGTCCGGGCGCACGACGGCGATGGTGCCGTCCACGTCGGTGACGACGAGTTCGGCCGCGCCGTCGCCGGTCGCGTCCGCGACGACGGGCCGGGTGTAGCCGTAGTTCGACAGCGCGTAGCGGAACGCCGCCTCGCCGGTGAGCGCGTCGTAGGCGACGGCCTCGCGTTCCGTCGAGGCGGCAATGACCTCGGGCGCGTCGTCGCCGACGAAATCGGCGACGGCGGGGTCCGCGACGGCGTGGATGGTACAGGCGTCCGCGGGAACCGGCTCCGACCACCGCTCGTTCCCGTCGCCGTCGAGGACGAGCAGTTCACAGCCGTCCGCGCCCGCGCGACCCCCGATGGGGACGGCGACGACCGCCTCGCCGTCGACCGTGCCGGCCGCGACGGCGTGGTGGTTCCCGGCCACGCTGCTGTTGCCGGCACGCCACTCCTCGACCAGCCGGAGGTCGTCGCCCCCGGCGGGCGTGCCCGACCCGCCGAGACAGCCGGCGAGGAGGAGCAGGGCGACGAGCGCGAGCGTGCGGCGCATGCGGTCGCTAGCGGGGCGACGGACAAAGCGTCCGCGCTCCTTCGACGGTCGCACCAGAACCGCTTTTCGGGGAACGGCCGTCGTACGGGTATGAACCGCCGTCGCTTCCTCGCGCTCGCCGGGAGCAGCGCCCTGCTCGCGGGCTGTGCGGACACGACGGACCCCGCGACCGCCACCCCGACCCCGACCGCCGCGAGCGACCTCCCCGACGGCGTCTACGTCCAGCCGTACCGCGAGGGGATGGCGATGCAGGGGACCGCCGACGCCGGCGACCTCCGCGTCGCGTTCATGTACACCTCGCCGCACCGCTTCTGGAACGTGAACGGGAACGAGGTGTCGCTCACCGAACGGTCCGGAAACGTCCACGCGATGGCCGCCGTCTGGGAACCGGAGACGGGTCGGGTCGTTCCCGAGACGGGGCTGTCGCTCGAAATCGAGCGCGACGGCGACCTCGTCTCGCAGGAGGTCATCTACCCGATGCTCTCCCAGCGGATGGGCTACCACTACGGCGGCAACTTCGACCTCTCCGGCGGGGACGGGACCGCCGCGGACGGCGAGTACACGGCCCGCGTCTCCGTCGGCGGCGTCCCCGACGCCGTCGCGCTCACGGGCGCCTACGAGGGCCGCTTCCGCGCGCCGGCCACCGCCGAGATACCGTTCGTGTTCGACGAGGAGCAGCGCGAGCGCGTCCGTAGCGAGGAGATAGACGCCTACGGCCAGCCGGGTGCCGTGCGACCGATGGACATGATGATGCCCCAGGCGGTCGCCCCGCCGCGCGACGCGCTCCCGGGCACGGTGTTCGGCGCCCCGAACCGCGACGACGCGCTGCTCGCGACGGGCGCCGTCTCGGGGGAGGCGGCCGCCCGCTTCGGCGCGGACACCTACCTCTACGTCTCGCCGCGCACCCGCTACAACGGCCTCGAACTGCCGGCGATGGCGCTGTCGGCGACCGTCGGCGGGGAGACCGTCGAACTCCGGCGGACCCTCGACCCCGAGCTCGGCTTCCACTACGGGGCCGCGGTCGGCGAGCTCTCGGGCGATATCGAGCTCTCGACAGGGGTGCCGCCGCAGGTCGCGCGCCACGAGGGGTACGAGCGCGCGTTCCTGGAGATGCCGCCCGCGACGGTGACCGTCTGACTTTCCCGTTTCCGGCCCTATCACCGAACGATGCGAACCGTCCACGCCGCCGCGGTCCTCCTCGCGGCGGCCGTCGCGCTCGCGGCCGTCCCCCTGCCGGCGGCGGCCCACGTCAACCACGTCGCCGCCGACGCCCAGGTCACCCCCGACGGCGTGGTGGTCGTGGAGACGGCGTTCGTCGCGAGCGACGGCTTCCTCGCCGTCCAGCGCGACGACGACGGCGAGCCGGGTGCGGTGCTCGGCCACACGCGCCTGCGGGCCGGCGAGGGGTTCCGGACCGAGGTGCGCGTCCCCGTCGACGACGCGGCGTGGGCGGACTGGAACGGCTCCGCGACGGTCCACCTCGTCCTCCGCGACGACCGCGACGGCGACGGCGAGTTCGACCCCGAGGAGGACGGCGTCGTCACCAGCTTCGGCCGGCCGGCCGCGGCGACCGTGTCCCTCGCGCGCGGCGACCGCGCCGCCGTGAGCGCGCGCGACTTCACGCCCCTCCGGGCCGCGAACGGGAGCGTGACGGTCAGATACGCCGCGCTTCCGGCCGACGGCCACCTCGTCGTCGAGAACGGAACCGACGGCGCGACGCTCGGGTCGGTCGCGCTCGACGCCGGCGACCACCGGAACGTCTCCGTCCCGCTCGGCGACGCGGCGACGGGCGACGAGACGTTCCCCGTCCGGGCGGTCCTGTACCGCGACGACGGCGACGGGACCTTCGACGGCGACGACACGCCCGCCCTCGCCGGCGACTCCCCGGTCGCGACGACGTTCTCGGTGACGCCCGAGGCGGCGAACGCCACCGCCACGCCCCCGCTGGTGGTGACGGCGACGCCGTTCGACGACGGAACGGCGACCCCGACGGCGTCGCCCTCCCCGACCGAGCCGCCGACCGCCACGCCCGGACAGCCCGGCTTCGGCGCCCTCGCCGCCGTGGCCGCACTCGCGCTCGTGCTCGTCGCTCGCCGCCCATGACCCCCCGACAGCCTCATTCCGCGCGGACACGAAGCGGGGGGCGATGACGGATGGCGAGCGTGGTCCTGCCGGTCGTGCTCGGGGTCGCGGCGATAGCCGCGGCCCTGGTCATCGGGGTGGCGCTCGCCGCGCTCGTCCAGCGCCGCTCGGTGCCGTACCTGCTCGTGACGCTCGCGTTCGCGACGCTGCTCGCGCGGACCGCGGTCGGCGTCGCCCTGATGACGGAGACGGTCGGCCCGGCGCTCCACCACACGCTCGAACACGGGCTCGACGCCGCGATGGCGGGGCTCGTCATCGCGGCCGTGTACACCGCGCGCAGGGCGCGGGGGGTGACCGATGACGACGCGTGAACGCATCTCCGCCCACGTCGAGGCCGAGCCGGGCGTCCACTTCAACGAGCTCGTCCGCGAGCTCGACCTCGCGCCCGGGCAGGTGCAGTACCACCTCAAGCGGCTGGACGTGGTGGCAGACGAGTGGTTCGGGAAGACCCACTACTACCCCGCGGCGTACGACGAGTGGGACCGGCGCGCGCTCGCCCTGCTGCGCAGGGAGACGGCCGCCGACGTGGTCGCCGTCCTGCTCGCGGACGGGCCGCTGTCGGCCGGCGAGACGGCAGACCGGGTCGGCATCGCCCGCTCGACGCTGTCGTGGCACCGCGACCGGCTGGAGACCGCCGGGCTGGTCGAGACCCGCCCGGACCGCGGGCACACCCTGCTGTTCGTCCCGGAGCCGGAGCGGACCGCCCGGCTGCTCGACCGCGCGGAGCCGTCGCTGCCGGGCCGGCTGGTGGACCGCTTCACTCGGCTCGTGGACGCGCTGTTGGAGGAGTAGCTTCGACGGTCGCACCAGAACCGCTTTTCGGCGGAAGCCCCTAGCGATGACAATGCGACGACGACGCTTCCTCGCGGCCGCCGGCGGCGCCGCCGCGGCCGGCCTCGCCGGCTGTACCGGCCTCGTCACCACGGAGCCGGCCGGCGCGCCCCCCGTCCTCTCCGACCGGCCCGACGCCGTCTACTTCCCCACCCACGTCGAGGGGATGGCGATGGCGGGGACGGGCCGCGACGGCGACTACCGCTTCGCGCTGTTCTACTCCTACCCGCACCGCTTCTGGAACGTGAACGGGCGCGACGTCTCGCTCACCGACATCGCGAGCGGCGACGACGTCCACCTGATGGCGAGCGTCTGGGACGCCGAGACGATGCAGGTGCTCCCCGACACCGGCCTCTCGCTGGAGATAGAGCGCGACGGCGACCTCGTCTCGCAGGAGGTAATCTACCCGATGCTCTCCCAGCCGATGGGGTTTCACTACGGCGCGAACTTCGGGCTGGAGGGCGACGGCAGCTACGACGTGACCGCCTCCGTCGGCGGCGTCTCGACCCGCCGCACCGGCGGGTACGAGGGCCGCTTCGCCGACCCCGGAAGCGCGACCGTCTCCTTCGACTACTCGCGGGGCGCGCGCGACGACATCCCCTACGAGATAACCCCCGACCGGGCCGGCGAGCGCGCCGCCGTCGAGCCGATGGAGATGTCGATGGGCGGCATGTCGATGCCGATGGGGTTCGCCCGGCCCGCGGCGGAGCTCCCGGGCGTCGTCGGCGAGGCGACGAGCGGGGACGCGCGCTTCGTCGTCGGGACGCTCGACGCGCCGCCCGCGGGCGTCGAGGGCGAGGGGACCTACCTCTACGTCTCCGCCCGGACGCCGTACAACCGGATGGTGATTCCCGCGATGGCCGTCGAGGCCGCGACCGCCGGGTTCGACGGCGACCTGACCGCGACGCTCGACCCCGAGTTGGGCTACCACTACGGGGCCGTCGTCGGCGGGGTCGGGAGCGAGGTAGAGGTGCGGCCGACGCTCCCGCCCCAGACCGCCCGCCACGAGGGGTACGAGACGGCGTTCATGCAGTTCGAGCCGATGGTGGTGTCGCCGTGACGACGCGCCGCGACGTGCTGAAGGCCGCCGTCGCCGCGGGGGGCGCGGCGGGCCTGTCGGCGTGCCTCGACGTCTCGGGGGAGAGCGACGTCCCCACCGGCCCCGACGACCTCTCGACGCTCCCCGACCGGCAGTACGCGTGGGGCGAGTACGTCCGGCACGACGACCACGGCAACGAGCAGTTGCCGCGCCACCAGGTGCTGCTGTACCTGACCCTCGAACGCGACGGCGAACCGACGGAGGACGACCGCGAGCGGGTCGCCGCGGCGTTCGACTCGCTGAACCGCGCCTACGCGTGGGACCACGAGGGGCTGCTGTGGTCGGCCGCGTACTCCCCGGCGTACTTCGACCGCTACGACGAGCCGCTCCACGGGTCGGTTGACTGTCCGCCGCCGCACGCGCTGTCGCCGTTCGAGGAGCCGGAGTTCGACACGCAGGACCTGCTCGTCCACCTCGCGAGCGACAACCCGGACGTCGTGCTCCGGGCCGAGCGCGCCCTGCTCGGCGAGACGGGGAGCGCGAACGGCGTCGAGTTCGCGGCGTCGCTCGACGGCGTCGCCTCGCTCGCGGCCGACTCGGACCGCCGCACCGGCTTCGTCGGGCGCGGGATGCCCGCCGAGCGACAGGGCGACCTGAAGGGCGTCCCCAGCGACGGCCCCGTTCCAGCGGAGAGCCCCCTGTTCATGGGGTTCACCGCCGGCTTCGCGGTCAATCAGGCCTCGGAGGACTCCGTCGCCATCCGCGAGGGCCCCTTCGCCGGCGGGACGACGAAACACGTCTCGAACCTCCGCCAGCGCCTCGAGGACTGGTACGGCGAGCAGTCGTTCGAGGAGCGCGTCGCGGAGATGTTCTCGCCCGAACACGCCGAGAAGGGGTGGGTCGAGGGGGTCGGCTTCAACCTCGGCGACGACTCCCGCGTGGACGAGACGCTCGACGACATCGAGGCGCAGGCCGAGGAGTACGGCCGCGTCGGCCACGCACAGAAGGCGGCGCGCGCCAACCGCGACGACGACGGGAACGTCCGGCTGTTGCGCCGCCACTTCGAGTCCACCGACGAGGGCGAGGCGTCGCTCCACTTCCCCTCGCTCCAGCGGGGGATGACCGCCTTCGACGAGGTGCGCGCGGCGATGAACGGCACCGACATGCCCGCGGTGACGCCCGCCGTCCGCCAGCGCGTCAACAACGGCATCCTGGAGTACGTGTTCGTGGAGCGACGGGGCAACTGGCTCGTCCCGCCGCGGTCGAAGCGCGCGCTTCCCCGGCCGCGATAGCCGCTCCCCACGCCGTTTTATTCGCTCACTCCGTAGCCCGACCGTGGCAGAGTGCGTCGTCTGCGGCGAGTCCGTCCCGGTGAGCGACGCCTGCCGGCACTGCGCGCGCCCCGTCTGCGACGACCACCGCGAGCCCCCGGCCCACGACTGTCCGGGCGTCGAGAGCGACTCCCGCGTCTGGTACACCGACCCCGACGCCGGCCGGGACGGCCGGACGGGCGGTCGGGAGCTATCGAACCCCCGGCGGCTGGCCGCGGGCGTCGCCGTCGCCGTCCTCGTCGCGCTCGTCGTCGGGGGAATCCTCGCCGCCGGGGGCGCGCCCGCGCTGGACGGCGTCGACGACGAACGGCTGGAGGCGCTCGTCGTCGCGGAGGTCAACGACGCGCGGACCGCCCGTGGCCACGCGCCCCTCGAACCGAACGCCTCGCTGGCCGCGGTCGCGGACGCACACAGCGCGGACATGGCCGCGCGCGACTACGTGAACCACACCGCGCCCAACGGCTCCGGCGTCGCCGAGCGGTACGAGCGGTTCGGCATCGACTGCTTCGGCTCCGAGAACATCTACTACACCCCGAACGGCGCGCTGCTCGTGAGCGAGCGCACGCTCGCCGAGCGCGTCGTCGCCGAGTGGCTGGACTCGCCGGGCCACCGCGAGACCCTGCTCGGGAACTTCTCGCGGCAGGGTATCGGCGTCGTCGTCGCCGGGGACGGCGGCGTGTACGTCACCCAGAACGTCTGCTAGTTCGTTCTTCGTTCGACGGTTCCGTGACCGCCTCGAAAGCAGTGGCCGACTGCCGACGGAGAGAACACCTCGAAAGTCCCGGAAGGCTCACTCCGTTCGTCTTCCGACCGCGACGCACCGCGCCAACCCTTCCCCGTGACCGACACGCTCCTCCGGAGCGGTCGGTCTCGGCCCTTACGCCGGCCGCTGTCGTCCGTGCCGAGCGGCGGTCCGACGCCGGCCGGGTTCTCCGACGAAGCCGACACGGACACCGACCCAAGTAGCCGGGGGCGTGGGGACTAACACCGTCGCGCCCGACGACCGACCATGCAGGCAACGTTCGACATCGGCGGCGACCTGACCGTGAACCGACTCGGCTTCGGCGCGATGCGGCTGTGCGGCGAGGACATCATCGGCGCGCCCGACGACGAGGAGAACGCCCGCGAGGTGGTCCGGCGCGCCCTCGACCTCGGCGTCGACTTCATCGACACCGCGGACTCGTACGGGCCCGGAACGAGCGAGCGCCTGCTCCGCGAGGCCGGCGCGCCCGAGGAGGCCGTCGTGGCGACGAAGGCCGGGCTCCTCCGCGAGGCCGGCGGCGACTGGCTCCCGCACGGCGACCCCGACTACATCCGCAACCAGGTGCTCGTCTCTCGCGACCGGCTGGGCGTGGACACCATCGACCTCTACCAGTTCCACCGGCCCGACCCGGACACGGACTTCGAGGAGTCGGTGCAGACGTTCGCGGACCTGAAGGACGAGGGGTTCGTCGACCACGTCGGCCTGTCGAACGTCACCGTCGAGCAGCTGGAGACGGCCCGGGATATCGTTGACATCGCGACGGTGCAGAACCGCTACAACGTCGCCCACCGGCCCGACGAGGACGAGCGCGTGCTGGAGGCCTGCGAGGAGTACGGCGTCGGGTTCATCCCGTGGTACCCGCTCGCCGCGGGCCAACTGGACGAGGTGGAGGGCATCGACGCCGTCGCGGACGACCACGACGCGACGCCCCACCAGGTCGCGCTCTCGTGGACGCTCCACCGCTCCGAGAACATGCTCCCGATTCCGGGCACCTCCAGCGTCGAGCACCTGGAGGCGAACGTCGCCGCGGGGGACATCGAACTGACGGACGACGACATGGCGCGGCTGGAGTAGTCGGACGCGCGTCCGACTCGGGTTTTTGTCGGTCCGGTGCCGAGCGGCTGTATGGACGACGCCCTGTTCGTCGGCGCACACTGGAGCCCCGCCGGCTGGGTCGCGGCCGTCTTCTCGGCCGAGGGGTTCGAGGGCGCGAGCGTCCACGACGAGATCGGACAGCTGTGGGGCGCGGTCGAGGAGCGCGCCCGCCGCCTGCTCGTGGACGTGCCCGTCGGCCTCGTCGAGGAGGGCGACCCCGAACGGGCGGCCGACCGGCTGGCGCGGGCCGTCCTCGGCGACCGCGCCGGGGCCGTCACCACGCCGCCCGTCCGGGAGGCGACCCGGAAGCGGCGCTATCCGGCGGCGGAACGGGTGATGCGCCGGAAGGCCGACGCGGACCTCTCGAAGGCCGCCTTCGCGGCGAGCGCGGCCATCGCGGCCGTCGACGACCTCCTGCGGGAGGTGCCGGAGACGCGCGAGGTCGTCGGCGAGTCCCACCCCGAACTCTGCTTCCGGGCGTTCGCCGGCGAGCCGCTGGCCGAGGACCGCCGGACCGCGGGCGGCTACGCCGAGCGGATGCGGACGCTCGCGGAGTTCGACCGCGACGCCCCGCCGACGGTGCAGTCGGCCGCGGAGGACGCCGCCGGCACCGACGCGCGCGTCGAGGACGTGCTCGACGCCCTCGCGCTGGGCTACACGGCGCGACCGGGCCCCGGCGACCTGCGGACGCTCCCGGCCGACCCCGACACGGACGCGACGGGGCTGCCGATGCGGCTCCACTACCGAGCGGACGCGCCGCTCTCGAAGTAGCGTCGGGAGGAGGAAGCCGTGGCTCGTCACGGTAGAACAGCCGTCGAGCGCCGACAGCGGGCGCTCGGCGGTGTGAAGACAGCGATAGAACGGTCGGAGCGACCGTCCGTTACTGCTGCGATGCTCCGACCGAACCGGATAAACGACCGGGCGGAGAGTGTCGGTTGGTTACGAGTTTAAAGGCGCGTGACGTTCGTCGCGCGCGGGCCCTTGTCGGCCTGCTCGATGTCGAACTCGACCTCCTGTCCCTCTTCGAGGTCCGGACCGCCGACGTCTTCCATGTGGAAGAACACGTCCTCGTCCTCGTCCTCGGTGTCGATGAAACCGTAACCGCCCGTGTCGTTGAAGAAGTCAACCTTGCCTGTCGCCATTGCAAATAGAGGGAGTCCGCCGCCACGGATAAGGGTGTGGTTTCGGCCGTCGGCGTGTGGCGCGCTCGCACGACACAGCCGTCGGGACACGCTCTTGGCCCCGCGGCGGGAAGTCGAGGTATGCTCAGGAGACTCCGCGAGACGGCGCCCGCCGGGCTCGTCCCGCTGGCGTGGCTGTTCGCCTTCGCCGCCCACGAGGGGGCGCTCGCCGACCGGACCGTCCTCGTCGGGCACGTCGTGATGACGGCGCTGCTCGTCGCGTTCGCCGCGCTGTCGTACGAGGACATGCGCGACCACCCCGTGCTCCGCGCGTGGCTCGCGGTCATCGTCGTCGGGATACCGGTCACCGCCGCGGGCGCGTACGGCGTGTGGAGCGGCGACACGGCGTTCGCGCTGCTGGCGGTCGTCGGGTGGATGGCCCTTCCCGCGGTCGCGCTCGCGTACACGGGTCGCGTGCTGCCGTCGGCGGAACGGGCCCGCGTCTACACGCTCGGGGGCGCGCTGTCGGGCGTGGGCGCGGCGCTGCTCCTCGTGGGGACGGCGGTCCCCGTCGCCTTCCTGTGCGTCGGCGCGGGGCAGACCGCGGGAATACTGGCCGCGACGCTGACCTACTGACTCAGTTCGACGTCAGCGACAGCGTGTACGGCCCGAGTTCGCCGCCGAAGGTCGTCGCCCAGATGGTGAACTCGCCGTCGGACTCGAGCGTGTACGACAGTTCGCTGTTGAAGCCCTCGCCGCCGTCGTCGTCCGTCGCGACCACGTTCGAGTCCGGGTCCACGAGGACGAGGTAGGTGTCCACCTCCTCGGAGCTCATCGATATCGTCACGGAGTCGCCCCCCGAGCCCGAGAACGTCACCGGCTCGCCGGGCTCGTCCCGTCGCGGGGCCGTCCCGTCGTCGCTGTCTATCGTACCGCGGGCCGTCTCCCCGTAGGAGATGGACCGGAGGTCCTGTTGTGCGGGCTGGCTCTCGCCGGTCTTCTCCAGCGACAGCGTGTACGGCCCCGTCCCTTCGCCGCGGGAGGAGGTAACCCACAGCGTGAACTCGGCGTCCGCGGTCAGCGAGGTCTCCAGCCGCGCCGGCTCGCCGCTCCGGCCGGCCGCGGAGTCGAGTATCTCGCCGTCGGCGTCCGCGAGCGCGAGCAGGCCGGTGAACGCCCGCGACTCGACGGTGGCGGCGATCTCGTCGCCGGACGACCCCTGGAACGCGACCGGCTCGCCGAGGTACTCCGTCGTGGCGACGGTCGGGTCCTCCGAGTCGATGGTGCCGCGGGCCGTCTCGCCGTACGAGATGGATCGGAGGTCCTGCGGGGCCGGCTCCACCTCGCCCGTCTTCTCCAGCGACAGCGTGTACGGCCCCGTCCCTTCGCCGCCGAAGGTCGTGGCCCAGATGGTGTACTCCCCGTCGGCGGACAGCGCCGTCTCGAGCAGGCTGTTGTACCGCTCCGCGCCGCCGTCGTCGTCGGTCCCGACGATGTCGCCGTCCGGGCCCTGGAGGACGAGCAGCGTGTCGAGGGCGCGCGACTGCATGTTGATGCTGACGAGGTCGTTCGCCGACCCCTGGAAGGTGACCGGCTCCCCGATGGCGCTCGACGACGGAACGGCCGGGTCCTCCGAGTCGATGGTCCCGCGCGCGCTCTCCCCGTACGAGATGGACCGAAGGTCCTGCTGGGCCGGCTCCACCTCGCCCGTCTTCTCCAGCGACAGCGTGTACGACCCCGTCGCGTCGCCCGAAAAGGAGGTGACCCAGATGGTGTACTGCGCGTCGCTCGACAGCGTCGCCTCCAGCCGACTGTTAAGGCCGCCGGCCCCGTCGTCGTTCGTTCCGACGATGGAGTCGTCCGGCCCTTCGAGCGCGAGCAGCGGGTCGAAGTCCTCGGACTCCAGGCGGATACTGACGATGTCGCCCGACGACCCGGAGAACGTGACGGGGTCGCCCAGCCGGTCGAGTTCGGGGACCGTCCCGTCGCCCTCCCGGAGCGTCCCCTCCGCCGTCTCGCCGTACTCGGTGGCGACGAGGTCCTCGCCGGTCTTCTCCAGCGACAGCGTGAACGGGCCCGTCTCGTCGCCGGCCTGCGAGCCGGCCCAGAGGGTGTGTTCGCCGCCGGTCGCGAGGCCGGTCTCGATGGAGTTGCCGGAGCCGCTCTCGGCGACCACCGAGCCGTCGGGGCCGGTCAGCGAGAGGTGACCGGAGAACTCCGTCGAGAGCACGGTCGCGGTCACGAGGTCCCCCTCGTTCCCCTCGAAGGAGACGGGCGTCGCGATACCGTCGGTCGCGGGGTCCGTCCCCGCGTCCGCGGCGAGCGTCCCCTCGGCGGTCGTCCCGTACGAGATGGAGGTGAGCGCGGGCGCCTCGGTCGCCGTGGCAGTGGCGTCGCCGTTGCCGTCCCCGCTGCCGTCGCCGCCGAGGTCGGAACACCCGGCGAGGCCGAGCGCGGCGACCGTCGCGCCGGCGCCGAGGAAGCGCCGTCGCGAGGAGTGAGCGGAGTCGTGGAGGGCATCGTCGTCGTTTTCCGACATGTGAACCGACCGGAACTACCGAGCCGCCCAACTTAAAAAGAGGTGACTTGATTCGGACGGCGAGAACGCCACGGGGTGTCGAAACCGGTATGCCGGGAGGCGCGGAACCGCCGGTGTGGTCTCCGACCCCCTTCGCGCGCTCCTGTGTGTCGCCGTCGGCGTGTTCGTCGGCGTCCCGCTCGGCGTCCTGTTCGTCCCCGACCCGACCGGCGTCGCGGCCGCGGTCACGACCCTCCTCGTCTCGGCGGCGGTCGCCGGCCTGCTCCACCGGCGCGACGCCTTCGCCGGGTGAGCTACGTCACGTCGGCCGCGGCCGGGTGGTCGGCGTGGCTCACTCCCGCGTGTACCACCACGCCCACGCCATCAACACCGGCTGGAGCGGGAGCCGTGCCCACCCCGCCGCGCGGACGAGCCCGGCGACGGCGTCGGGGACGGTGTCGTCAAGCCCGCCGCGCGCGATGTGGACGTTCGCCGGGAAGACGGCCGCGAGCAGCGCGACGAGCCCCCACGCCGAGAGCCGACGCGTCCGCTCGAACAGCACGCCGACGCCGAGGAGGATCTCCGCGACGCCCGAGAGGTGGACGAGCGCCCGCGGTCGCGGGAACGCGGGCGGGACGGCCCGCTCGAACGCGCGGGGCGCGAGGAAGTGCGAGACGCCGGCGACGACGTAGAACAGCGCCATCGCGTAGCGGAGGGGCCGTTTCAGGCGGGGAAGGTCCATACGCGGGCGTCGGCCGCGTCGGGAATGAGCGTGCCGGTGCGCGTCGCTCCGCCCGTTCGCGTCGTCGGCCGCAGAAACACCCCGCCTCCCCGATTTGAACAGGTGAGAGACGGTCCTGCTCGGCTCACTCCGTTCGCCTCCGCGGGCTGCGACTCTCGTGTTCGAATCGGCTCGGGAGCATTTTCACTGCTCACGACTCGGTCGCTCCGCTCCCTCGCTGGTTCGCAGGAAAATGCCGCCTCCCCGATTTGAACGGGGGACAGCTCGATCTTCAGTCGAGTGCTCTCCCAGTCTGAGCTAAGGCGGCTCACTCCGAGACACGACGATACGAGAAAAAAGGGTTTCGAAAGGGGGCGCGGGGACGGCGAAGGGGGGCCCGGGCGGAATCGAACCACGGGCGGACGTCCTCGCGTCCCCCTGCTTCGATTCCGCTGCCACTCGTCTCGCCGCGCTCGACAGAAGTGGGTCCGGGCGGAATTGAACCACCGGCCTTCTCCTTGTAAGGGAGACGTCATACCACTAGACCACGGACCCGCGTCCGGGAGGAGTCGGGCCGGCGGAATAGCCCTTACGCTCCGCCGCGCTCCGGGTCGAGGACGTTGCGGAGCGCGTCGCCGAGGACGCTCAGGGAGACGACGGCGAACACGAGCGCGACGGCGGGGAACGTCGATATCCACCAGGTCGTGAGCAGTTCGCCGAAGAGGCTCCCCTGGGTGCCGGTGGCGACGAGCGACCCCCACGAGTCGATGCTGACGACGCCGTAGCCGAGGTACGACAGCGCCGCCTCCGCGAGCACGAGCATGGCGACCTGCTGGGCGGCCGCCGCGGCGACGGTGTCGGCGACGTTCGGCAGGAGGTGCTGCCGGAGGACGTACAGCCGCGACGCGCCGGCGTTGACGGCGGCGGTGACGTACGACTCCTCGCGCCGGGAGAGGACGGACTCGCGGACGGCCCGGGCGATGCCGGCCCACCCGAGCGAGCCGAAGACGGCGACGAGCAGCAGCATGTCGCCCGCGCCGCGCGCGAGGACGAACGCGAGGACGATGTAGGCGACGAACGGCGGCACGACGGAGACGGCGTCCGTGACGCCGACGAGCACCTCGTCGACGCGCCCGCCGAGGAAGCCCGCCGTCGCGCCGACGGCGACGCCGAGCGGGACGATGACGGCGGCGGTGACGACCGCGACCTGCAGGGCGGTGCGCCCGCCCGCGAGCAGGAGGTTCACCATGTCGTTTCCTTCCGCCGTCGTGCCGAGCGGGAAGCGCCACGTGCCCGTGCACATCCCGTCGACCACGTCGCCGACACAGGAGAACGACACCGCCTCCGGCGTGGAGGCGAACACGGGCGGCTGGTAGCTGGCGACCGGGCGGACGATGGGGTCCGGCGGCGTGAGGAAGGGGCCGAACGTGCCGACGAGGGCGAAGAGGACCACGCCGACGAACGCGAGCAGGCCGGCCGGGTCGCCAGCGAGCCGGCGCCAGTAGAGCCGCAGGCGCTCGCGGTCGGCGACGAGCGGCGCCGCCAACCGGCCGAGCAGGACCGTCGCGTACAGCGAGGCCCAGTCCAGCCCGGAGAGGTCGGTGAGGAAGTAGACGGCGTTCAACGCGCGTATCGGCGGCTCGACGTAGGCGTACGCGAACCCGGCCGTGAGGAGGGCGAGCGCGCCGGCGAAGGCGACGGTTCGGGGACGGACGCGCGGCGAGCCGTCGGTCGGTTCGTCGGCGAGGGCGTCGAAGGGGGCAGTGGTATCGGATGCCATGAGGACCGTTCGGAGGGCGAACGTGCGGGTGTGCGACGGAGGCGTATAGAAAGCACCGATGGCAGCGGGTGAAATCTTAAGGGTCGGCCGCCGTCACCCCGGAGTATGCAGTCCCTCCATCCGGGTGAGCCATGACGCCCGGGCTCGCCTTCGTCGTGCGGCGCGGCGCGTGGGCGGCGGCGACGCTGTTCGTCGCGCTCGCGGCCACGTTCGCGCTGGTCGCACTGACCCCCGACCCGAACGCCGCGCTCGCCGGCTTCGCCGCGGCGGCCGGCGGCGGCGACGCCGAGGCCGCGATGAGCGCCTACGAGGCCGCCCGCAACCTCGACGAGCCGGTGCTCGACCGCTTCCTCGGGTTCGTCCGCGGGGCCGTGACGCTCGACCTCGGGCGCTCGCTGTCGAGCGGCGAGCCGGTGCGGTCGATACTCGTCGACCGCGCGCTCGTCTCGCTGTCGTACGTCGTGCCCGCGGCCGTCGTCTCCGTCGCCGGCGGCGTCCTCGTCGGGGCGACGACGGCGCTGCGCGACTCCTCGCTCGGGGACCGGCTCACCGGCGCGGCGGCGTATCTCGGCCTGAGCGTCCCGAACTTCTGGCTCGCGGCGCTGGGCGGCGCGTACCTCGCGGCCGCGCTCGGGGCGGGCGGCTCGTTCGACCCCGAGGCCGGGCTGTTCGCCTCGCCCAACGTCCAGTACCTCGCCATCGCCGCGGCGGTCCTCGCGACCACGATGTTCGCGGCACAGCTACGGTACACCCAGGCCGAGATGGGCGCGTTCGCCGACGCCGAGTTCGTCAGGCTGGTGCGCGCGAAGGGCGGCAACACCCGTCGGGTGGCCCGCCACGTCCTGCGCAACGCCGCGCCGCCGCTCGTCTCGCTGTTCGTCACGGAACTGCTCGCGACGCTGTTCGTCGCCGTCGTCGTCGTCGAGTCCGTGCTCGGGATACCGGGCGTCGGCGCGGCGCTCCTGGAGGCGGTGTCCGCCCGCGACCTCCCGATGGTGATGGGCGTAACGCTGTTCGTTGTCGCCGTCGGCGTGTTCGCCCGGTTCGCACAGGACGTGCTCCGGGCGACGCTCGACCCCCGACTGTGAGCACAACGCTTAGCCGCGCGCGGGCCTAGTAGCCGGTATGGACCGCCGGTACGCCCTCCCCGTCGCCGCCGGGGTCGTCGCCCTCCTGCTCGCGGGCCTCGCGACGGGGGCGTTCGCGCCGCTGCTCTCGACGGACGGCTACCAGCCGGCGACGGCGACCGCGACCGGAACGGACGCGACGGCCACGACGAGCGACTACGCCCACACGACGGTGACGGTGTACGACGCGGGGACCAACGAGACGCTCGGGAGCGTGCGCGCCGCCGTCGCCGAGACGTGGCGCCAGAAGTACACCGGGCTCTCGCGGACGGAGTCGCTCCCCGAGGACGCCGGGATGCTGTTCCCCTACGACTCGGAGGGGAGCCACACCTACGTGATGCGGGGGATGGACTTCGGCATCGACATCGTCTACGTCGCCGCGAACGGCACCATCACGCGCATCCACCACGCCGAGGAGCCGCCCGAGGGGGCGAACGGCGAGAGCTACGAGTACCCCGGCACCGGCCAGTACGTGTTGGAGGTGAACTACGACTGGACGACCCGACACAACGTGTCGGTCGGCGACAGGGTGGACGTGGGCGACTGGTAGCCGTGCGTTCGTGCGGTATGGTACCGGTTCTTTATCAGCATCGTTACTGAACTGTTCTTCAGCGAACCCTTTTGCGAGTGAGTTTCCTTGACGTGCCAATGGGAGCTACCGCTATCGAAGACGACGACCCGTTCGAGGAGCAACGGGAACAGGCCGACAACCCGATGCGTCGGCTGTTCGCCGAGTACGGCTCCGAGAACAAGCTCGCGTTCGTCGTCGGTGTCCTGTCAAGCGTCGTCGCCCGTGTCCTCGACCTCCTGCCGCCGATTCTCCTCGGGGTAGCCGTCGACGCCATCTTCGAGGTGCAGGGAGCCGCCGACCGGCCGTACACCCTCGCGTTCGTCCCCGACGCCTGGATCCCGCCGACCGAGCAGGGACAGCTCTACTTCACCGTCGGCATCATCGCGTTCGCCTTCTTCGGCGGCGCGGCGTTCCACTACTCGCGCAACTGGGGCTGGAACTCCTTCTCACAGCACATCCAGCACCGCATCCGGACGGACACCTACGACAAGATGCAGCGGCTGAACATGGACTTCTTCGCCGACAAGCAGACCGGCGAGATGATGTCCATCCTGTCGAACGACGTGAACCGGCTGGAGCGGTTCCTCAACGACGGGATGAACTCCGCGTTCCGGCTGGGCGTCATGGTCGTCGGCATCGCCGTCGTCCTGCTGTACGTGAACTGGCAGCTGGCGATGATAACGCTCGTCATCGTCCCGCTCATCGCGGTGTTCACCTACTACTTCATCAAGACCATCCAGCCGAAGTACGCCGAGGTGCGGTCCTCGGTCGGCCAGGTGAACTCCCGGCTGGAGAACAACCTCGGCGGCATCCAGGTCATCAAGACCTCCAACACCGAGAACTTCGAGTCCGACCGCGTCGACGACGTCTCGCAGGGGTACTTCGACGCGAACTGGGACGCCATCAGCACGCGCATCAAGTTCTTCCCCGGCCTTCGCGTCCTCGCGGGTATCGGCTTCGTCCTCACCTTCTTCATCGGCGGGACGATGGTGCTCGGCGACGGTGTCGGGCCGTTCACGAGCGACCTCCGCCCCGGCGAGTTCGTCACGTTCATTCTCCTCTCCCAGCGGTTCATCTGGCCCATGGCCCAGTTCGGCCAGATCATCAACATGTACCAGCGGGCGTACGCGTCCTCGGCGCGCATCTTCGGGCTGATGGACGAGCCGTCGCGCATCGCGGAGGACCCCGACGCCGACGAACTCGTCGTCGACGACGGCGAGGTCGTCTACGACGACGTGACGTTCGGCTACGACGAGTCCGAGACCATCGTCGAGGACGTGAGCTTCACCGTCGAGGGCGGCGAGACGCTCGCGCTCGTCGGGCCCACCGGCGCCGGCAAGTCCACGGTCCTCAAACTGCTCCTCCGGATGTACGACGTGGACGAGGGGTCCATCTCCATCGACGGACAGGACCTCCGCGACGTGACCATCCCGAGCCTGCGAAAGCGGGTCGGCTACGTGAGCCAGGACACGTTCATGTTCTACGGGACGGTCGAGGAGAACATCGCGTACGGCACCTTCGACGCCGACCGCGAGGACGTGATCGAGGCCGCGAAGGCCGCCGAGGCCCACGACTTCATCTCGAACCTCCCCGAGGGGTACGACACCGAGGTCGGGGAACGGGGCGTGAAGCTCTCGGGCGGCCAGCGCCAGCGCGTCTCGATCGCGCGGGCCATCCTGAAGGACCCCGAGATACTCGTCCTCGACGAGGCGACCTCCGACGTGGACACGGAGACGGAGATGCTCATCCAGCGGTCGCTCGACCGGCTGACCGAGGAGCGCACCACGTTCTCCATCGCCCATCGTCTCTCGACCATCAAGGACGCCGACCAGATCGTCGTGCTGGAGGACGGCCGCATCGCCGAGCGCGGCGACCACGACGAACTCATCGCCGAGGACGGGCTGTACGCCCATCTGTGGGGCGTCCAGGCCGGCGAGATAGACGAACTCCCCGAGGAGTTCATCGAGCGCGCCCAGCAGCGCGACGCCCGGCGCGTCGAGGGCGACGACGACTGACGGAACCGCCCCACCCGACCCCGCGCCGCGGGCGGTCGCGGCGGCGACCGCCGGAGGCCAAAAAAGCGGGATTTTAAGACACTCTCGCCCCGTCGTAGCCCTATGAGCGTCGAGCTACCGTTCGCCCCGGTAGACACCATCATCCGTCGCAACGCCGGCGACCTCCGCGTGAGCGCGGGGGCGGCGGAGGAGCTGGCGCGACGAATCCAGGAGCGCGGCGCCGCGCTCGCCGTCGAGGCGGCCGAGCGGGCCACCGCCGACGGCCGCAAGACACTGATGGCGGCCGACTTCGGGACGGCGGGCGAGGAGGCCGAGCTGGAGCTGCCAATCGCGCCCGTGGACCGTATCGCCCGCCTCGACATCGACGACCGCTACCGCGTCGCCATGGACGCGCGGGTGGCGCTCGCGACCCGGCTGGAGGGGTTCGCCGACACCGTCGCCGCGGCCGCCGCGGTGCTCGCGCGCCACGCCGACCGGCGCACGGTCAAGCGCGCCGACGTCGAGACGTACTTCGAGCTCCGCCCGTACTACGAGTGATGAGGTTCGGCTACCGCGAGGCGTGTCTCCGCCACGACACCGGCGCCCGACACCCGGAGACCGCCGACCGGCTCCGAGCCATCAAGCGGGGACTCGCGAAGGAGCACGGCGTCGTCTACGACGAGGGAACGCCGGCCGAGGTCGGGGAGGTGACGGCGGTCCACGACGCCGACTACGTCGAGTCGGTCGAGGCGTTCTGTGCCGACGGCGGCGGGACGTGGGACGCCGACACCGTCGCCGTCGGGGCGACGTGGGACGCGGCGCTCGCCTCCGCGGGGCTGTCGCGGTGGGCCGCCGAGGCCGCGCTCGACGGGCGCGACGGCCGCGAGACGCCCTTCGCCGTCGGCCGGCCCCCGGGCCACCACGCCGAGTACGACGACGCGATGGGGTTCTGTTTCTTCAACAACGTCGCCGTCGCCGCGGAGGCGGCGCTCGCCCGCGACGACGTCGACGGCGTCGCCGTCTTCGACTGGGACGTCCACCACGGCAACGGGACGCAGGACATCTTCTACGACGACGACCGGGTGTTCTACGCCTCCGTCCACGAGCGGGGGCTGTTCCCGGGCACGGGGAACCTGAAGGAGACGGGAACCGGCGACGCCGTGGGGACGACGCTGAACGTCCCGTTCCCCGGCGGCTGTGGCGACGCGGAGTACCTCGCCGCCGTGGACGAGGCGGTCGCGCCCGCGACCCGGCGGTTCGACCCCGACCTCGTGCTCGTCTCCGCGGGGTTCGACGCCCACCGGAAGGACCCCATCTCGCGCCAGCGCGTCTCGACGGAGGGGTACGGGGTGCTGGCCGAGCGGATGACCGAGCTGGCCGACGCCTGCGACGCGTCGCTCGCGTTCGTACTGGAGGGGGGCTACGGGCTGGAGGCGCTCGCCGAGTCCGTCAGGAAGGTGAACAGCGTCTTCGACGGCTACACGCCCGCCCCGGTGGAGGGGGAGCCGAACGACCGCGCGGCGAGCGTCCTCGCGGACGTGCGCGAGGTCCACGACCTGTAAGTCGCCGCCGCGGCACCGGCCGCCCGGGCTACAACCCGGCGACGACGCCCTCGATGTCCGCGACGAGGTCCGCGTCGAACGTCCAGTAGCCGTTCCACTCGTTCGCGCCGGCCTCCACGGCGACGAGCGCGGCGGGCTCCTGCTCGTCGTCCGGGGTGAACACGACGAACCACGTCCGGCGGTAGGCGGGGTCGGTGCCGCCGTGGACCGACAGGCCGTCCGGCATGTCGTCGTAGTCGGGGACGCCGTAGACGTGGGTATCGACGGCGCTCGCGCCGAGCCGTTCGTACACCGCGCGGGTGCCGCGCTCGTCGTCGATGCGGGAGAGCCGCTGGAACGACGAGCGGAGGGTGCCGCCGTCCGCGGCGAGCGCCCGCGCCTCGATGTAGCGCGACAGCACGACGAGCAGCAGTTTCTCCTTGTTCGAGACGGGGTAGCCGCGGACCCGGAAACGCGTGCCCGCGAGCGCGGTCAACACGTCCGGGGCCCCGTGGCGGTCCAGGCCGGCGGTGGCGGTCCGGTAACTGTCGCTGTTGACGAGCAGGTACGCGTCCATCAGGTCGCCCAGCGGGGAGACGGCGACCGTCTCGCCGCCCTCGACGAGGACGACCCGCGGGCCGTCCACCGTGTCGGTCGTCGCCGTGGCGACGGTGACTGGCTGGTTCTCGAACGCGTCCTCCAGCAGGCGGGTGAGCGGCGTCGGCTCGTCGGAGTCCACGACGAGCAGGGTCCGGTCGATTTCGTCGTGGCCGACGAACCCCCGGAGCCGCCCCAACGACTCGGTCATGAACGTGTTGACACGTCAGGCGCTATAAACACACCGTCAGACTCGGGGCTCGAAATACCGGGCGAGGGCGGTCCCGAACTCGTCCGCGAGCGCCGCGACCTCCGCGCCCGCGAGCGTCCCGTACTCCTCGTCGAGCGCGCGCTCGACGGCCGGGCCGAGCGCGACGGAGAAGAGGTCGTCGCTCGCCGCGAACGACTCGGGGGTCAGGTGGTCACGCGGCCGCTCGACCACGTAGCGGTCGCCGTCGAGGTACGGGCCCGTCACGGCGTCGTCGTCCACATACACCTCGAAGAAGCCCGTCGCGTGCTCGCGGACGCCGACGGGCGGTCCCTCGTGGCGCTCGACGGCCGGGAGTTCGGCCACCTCACACTCCACGAACAGCACCGCGGTCTCGTCGGCGAACCGCGCCGAGCGCAGGGGGGCGAAACCGCGGCGGGCGAGCGCCCCCTCCAGCCCCGCGAGCGACTTGTCGAGCTGGGGGTATAGCTGGTCCTCGACCACGCCCGGCGCGGGGAAGCGCACGGCCACCGGGTGGGTGCCGCGCGCCTCGACGCGCTCCCGGACGGCGTCGGCGTCCAGCGGGTCGGGGTCGCGCGGCTCGAACAGCGACTCGCGCGGGTCGGCGAGCAGTTCGCGGCTGTAGTGGATGAGCCGCGCGAGGTTCGACTCGGAGAGCGAGGCGGCGACGTTGCGCTCGGGGTCCGTCGGGTCCACGACGACGAGCGCGTCGTCGAAGCTCCGGGTGCCGTGGCCCTCGGGGTCGAACCGGACCGGCGGGGACCAGTCGGCCGCCGCCGCCACGAGCGGCCGGAACCCGCCGTGGTCGAGTACGAGCAGTTCCGCGAGGTAGCCCGCGAACCCCTTCGTGCGGAGGTCGGAGCCGTACGCGCCGATGCCCTTCAGGAACGCCTTCGTCACGCGCACGTCGGCCGCGAGGTCGTCGTCCAGCCGCGACTCGACGTAGGCGGTGTGGAAGGGCGTCCGGTCGACCGCCGAGCGGATGTCCGCCGCCGAGTCCACGTCGTAACACGGGACGCAGTCCACGTCGAACCCCTCGAAGGTCCCCTTCACGTAGGGGTGTTCCGCGTACTCCTCGTGGCCGTCCGCGAGCACGGCGTGGCCCACCGCGAGCCCGTACGCTTCCA
The DNA here is from genome assembly GCF_029338355.1 of Halosegnis marinus. Taxonomy (GTDB): domain Archaea; phylum Halobacteriota; class Halobacteria; order Halobacteriales; family Haloarculaceae; genus Halosegnis; species Halosegnis marinus. The sequence goes on along the minus strand of NZ_CP119802.1, from coordinate 1,380,172 downwards.
GCCGGTCGCGGGGGAGGTCCGGCGGAAACCGCACGAACACGTCGATGTCGCGGTCGCCCGCGAGCCACGTCCCCCGCGCCGTCGAGCCGACCAGCAGCACGTCGGCCTCGGTGTCGAGGTCCGCGAGCGCGTCCTCGGCCCGCTCGCGCAGCGCCGTCGCCGCGGCGTCGAGGCGCGCGCGCTCCGCGGCGTCGGGCGTCACGCGCTCGCTGACACGCTCGACGACCGCCGCGAACGACGGGGGTGTCATGGGCGGGCTTCGACGCCCGGTTTCAAACCCGTGTCGGTGCGCCCCGGCGCGAAAACGAAAGCCCTATCTGTCGAATCGGACTACCCGAGAATGCGTCGTGCCGCCTTAGCTCAGTTGGTAGAGCACCTCGCTGTTAAGGTGCGTGGGGTCACCCCGCGGGCCGCAGACACGAGGTGGTCCCAGGTTCGAGCCCTGGAGGTGGCGTCCTTTCCGTTCCCGCACGGCGAGCGACCGCCCCGTAGTTTCACCCGTCCGCCCGCCGACTGACGGGTATGGTCGACCGGGAAGCCGCGTTCGAGGCCCTCGACGGACCGCACGAGCGAGGACAGGCGAGCGAGGCGCTCGTCAAGGCCGCGTTCCTCGTCCGCGGTGTTTCGGTGTCGACCCCCGAGTACGACAACGAACCGTACGACCTCGTCGTACACCTCGACGGGGATTTCCGCCGCGTACAGGTGAAGACCGCCTACCGGAACAAGCCCGGAACCGTCCAGTTCGAGACCGTAAGCACGCGACGCCGCGGAGAGGGATACGACCGTGAGGGCTACCGCGGACGTGCCGACCTGTTCGCGGTGTACAATCCCGTGCTGGACGAGGTGTACGCGGTTCCCGTTGCGGACGCGGCGGAGGGAAAGACGGAGATACGGTTCGAACCGACCGACAACGGCCAGCGCGCGGGAATCCGGTGGCACGAGGACTACTTGCTCGACGCGTATCTGGCCGGCCGCGACCCTTCGATACGCTGAAGTCCGGCCCCGTGGACAGGTCGTGTACGGGCCCTTAGCTTAGTCCGGTTAGAGCGCTCCGCTCATAACGGAGTGGTCGTTGGTTCAAATCCGACAGGGCCCATCCGTTTTCGCCGTTCCCCAGCGTTGAGCCCCACGGCTCACCCGCGACGGACGAACAGGGCGGCGATGCCGACGAGCAGGAGCGCGAGGCCCCACCACACGGAATCGCCGGGGAGGTACGCGAGAAGCAGCGTCACGACGCCCGACGAGACGAGCGACCAGCCGACGGTGGTCCGGGAGGCCATATCGGCGGTCGCCCGACACCGGCAATAAACACCGATGACGGTTGGACGGCGGTAGGGAACGACTCCGGTCGTGGGGAGCGTGACGGCGGGCGAAAGCACCCCATACGGTCGCGCGTTGGGAGCCGGGGTCGCGGTTCGGACGGCGTCTGAGCTCACGACGACGGGTCGGACGCCCGGTCCGGTCGGCGTGGAAACGCCGGAGACGCGTCTCGTCGGGTGGAAAAGCCATGCGGGTGGGGCGTTTCCCGGGGGAGGGAAGCGCTTCCGGGGGAGTGGGGGAGTTGGAAGCGTCCCCGACCCGCGGTGGCTGTCAGGGTGTTGATTTACAAGGCATATAAATCAAGTGGCCGAGTCGCACGAACGGTCGGTTCGGCGGCGACGGGGCGGGTCCCGGCGGATACGACCGCTTAACTGTCTGGGGGAGCTATCAACGACAATGAGTGAGGACAGCGGGCGCAAGCCCCTCCGGATGCCCGACGAGAACCAGCAGTTCGCCGTCGTGACGAACATGCTGGGCGGCGGGCGCGTGCGCGTGCGGTGTGCAGACGGCAAGGAGCGGATGGGCCGCATCCCCGGCCGGATGCGGTTCCGGACGTGGATCAACGAGGGCGACGTCGTGCTCATCGAGCCGTGGGACTGGCAGGACGAGAAGGGAGACATCGAGTGGCGCTACGACGAGCAGGACGCCCAGCAGCTCCGCGAGGAAGGCCACATCGAGTAAGCTACTCGTCGTCGCGCAGCTCCGAGAGCCGCGCGGCCGCGTCGTCGGTCGAGTCGCCCTCGCGCCGGTTCTCGGGGGCGGACCGTTCGGGCTCGGGCGCGTCGTCGTTCGCGGACACGAGCCGCGTCGAACCGCACAGCGGACACGTCTTTCCCTCGGTTTCCGTCCCGCAGACCTCACAGACGAGCGGCGCGTCCGCGTCGGCCGTTCCCGACGCCTCCCCGCCGAACAGCCCCGAGAGCCACGCGCGCAGCCGCGCTATCATCGGTAGTGGCGGAAGAGGAGGCCGCGCACGTCGTCCTGCGTCCGGGCCGTCTCCGTGGAGCCGTCGGGGAGGTCGACCTCGTACGGCTCGTCGCCGCCGCTCTCGCGCCACTTGTCGTCGTGCTCGTCGAGGAGGTTCATCATGGCGTTCAGACGGTTCGCACCGGCGTCGTCGTCCTCGGTGGCGGTTCCGTCGTCGTCCGTCGCGTCCTCGGTCGCGTCGTCCCCGTCGTCCTCGGTGGAGGCGCCGGCACTCGGTTCGGGAGCCGGGTCGCTCGCGGTCCCGGCCGACGGCGCGGCCTCGGCGTCCGTCTCGGCGGGGGGCGTGTAGGTGTCGAGGAGGTACGCCACGGCGTCGCGCGTGCGGACGTGGCCGTACGGGCCGGCGAGCGCCGCGGCGACGTCGTCGCGGACCGCCTCCAGTCGGTCGAGCTGGTCCTCGGTCACCTCGATGGTGGGCATACCCGAGGAGGGGGCGCGCCGCGGCTAATAGTTACGGGCTACGTCGTGAATCCCCCGTCGCCGTCGAACTCGTCGAGCACCCACTCCAGTTCCTCGATGGCCCGCAGCGTGGCGACCTCGGCCTCCTCCTCCAGCGGCGACGCCGGGGGGTCCTGCTCGTCGTACGCCGCCTCCAGCGCCGCGATGCGCTCGCGTATCTCGGCTTCCGTTCGCATACCCGAGCGTCCGCGCGGGTCGCCTTCAGCGTACCGCCGCCGGAGGGCCTACCTGCCTGCGCGCCCTACCCCGAGCCATGTCGGACTCGAAACGGACGGTACCCGAGAGCGACGAGGAATGGCGCGAACTGCTGACCGACGAGGAGTACGAGGTCCTCCGCGAGCAGGGCACGGAACCGAAGTTCACGGGCGAGTTCATCGGCAAGGACGACGAGGGCGAGTACCGGTGTGCCGGCTGCGGCGCGCTGCTGTTCGACTCCGAGACCAAGTTCGACACGGAGGGGTCGGGGTGGCCCTCCTTTTACGACGCCGTGGAGGGCGCCATCGAGTTCCGCGAGGACCGCTCGCACGGGATGGTCCGCACGGAGACGGTGTGTGCCGAGTGCGGCGGCCACCTCGGACACGTCTTCGACGACGGCCCGAACCCGACCGGGAAGCGGTTCTGTATCAACTCCGTCGCGCTGGACTTCGAGGAGACGGAGGACTGAGCGAGGGAGGCGAGGACTGAGGAGACGAAGGGCGGAGGAGGGGAGCGAAGGAGTGAGGAAGGACTGTTTTCGCCGTTTCGGACCTCAGACCTCGTCGAGGACGCCCTCGGCGTCCGCGGCGACGACGTGGACGTAGAAGGCCAGTTCGCCGGGGACGGGCGCGTCGGCGCCGGTCCAGACGAAGCGCACCTCGCCGGTCAGCGTGAAGTTCGCCGGGTCGTCCACGTCGAGCAGGGCGTAGCGCTCGCCGCCCGCCGACTCGACGGTGAGGTTCACCAGCCCCTCGCCCGCGTTCACGGCGAGCGGGACGCCGTCGAGCGTGAGGTTGCCGAGGGAGACGCTCCCGTTGGCGACGCCGTCGCCGTCGGGGTCGTACGCCGCGGCGGTGAGCGCGACGGCGTCGCCGCCGCCCACGCCGGGCGTCCACGCGACGCTCGTGTTGCCGACGACGAGGGTCGCGTTCCCGTCCGCGAACGTCAACACGAACGTCTCGGCGGTGTCGTTCGCCCACTCGTGGGCGGTGTCGTTCCCCTCGAGGCCGACGCCGGCTTCGAGGCGGACGGACTCGTTGCCGCCGAACTCGCCGCGCGCCTGCCACGCGGTCGGGCCGTCGAGCGCGAGCGACCCCCAGCCGTCGCCGGAGCCGGCGAGCGAGAGGCCGTGTTCGGTCTCCTCGTCGGGGACGGGTGCCTGCTCGGGCGAGGGCGACGGCGAGTACGTCGGCGGCCGCCACGCGGGGGTCGGCGTGGGGGTCGCGGTCGGCGTGGGTTCCGGCGTCGGCGTCGGGGTCACGGTCGGCGCGGGCGTCGGTTCCGGCGTCGCGGTCGGCGTCGGCGTGGCCGTGGGGGTCGCCGTCGGCGTCGAGGGCGTCGTCACCGCGGGCGGGACCGTCGGGGTCGGCGCGGTCCAGCGCGCGAGCACGAAGGAGTTGCCCGTCTCGGGGTCGACCCACAGCACCTGCACGTCGTCCGCCGCGCCGCCGCCGACGAAACAGGAGACGCCGGACCGGGCCGTCGTGACGGCCGGGTCGCAGGCCCCGTCGGCGAAGGTACCGAGCGAGACGCCGCCGTCGTGCATCACCACCAGTTCGTCGCCCGCGAGCGTCGCGCCGCCGACGTGGGTGACGGTCAGGTCGTCGCCGTCCGCCGCGAACTCGAAGCTCGCCAGCGGGACGGCGACGGAGATGCCCAGCCCGAGGTCGGAGCCGTAGCCGTACACCGTCGTCCCCAGCACGAGCGCGAGGACGACCAACAGCGTTACCCCCACTACCGGCCCCTGGCCCCGCGCGTCGTTCGTCATGTCAGTGTCCACGACGTGGAGGGGCATAGCCAATCGTTCCGTACCGGCGGTAGGGTGCCGTTACCGGCGTTCTCTCGGGCTTACCACGTGCGGAGCGCGGCGGGGCCGTGCTGGGCCGCGAGGACGGCGAGGAAGACGACCACGGCCGACAGCGCGGCCGCGCCGCCCGCGTAGAACACCCACGCCATCCCCACCTCGGTCATGAGCCAGCCGCCGAGGAACGGGGCGGCGACCGAACCGGGCCGCCAGACGAACTCCCGGATACCGAACGAGGAGGCGACGCCCCCGCCCTCGGTGTTCTCCCCCTCGTCGGCGAACAGCGCCATGCTGGCCGGCTCGCGGAAGGCGTCGGTCGCCCCGAGCAGGGCGTTCGCGCCCACGAGCGGGAGGAACGCGGGCGTGAGCGTCGCGAGGCCCGCCACGGCCTCCGAGACGCCGACGACGCGCACGAGGGCGGTGTCGGCCAGCGCGGCGGCGCCGGGCACCCCCGGCGGGAGGCCGAGCGCCGTCCCGATACCGGGCGCGAAGGGGACGGCGAGCGCGACGAGGCCGTAGCCCGCGCCGCCGGCGGCGACGAACGCGGCGCGGCCGAACCGGTCGGAGAGCCGGCCGGTGTACGGCTGGAACGCCATGTTCGCGGCCTTCTCGGCGGTGATGACGACCGCGACGGCGAAGGAGCCGTAGGCGAGGCCGCCCTGTGCGGCCTCGACCCCGGCGTAGATGGGCACCCACGTCCGCACCAGCGTGACGGCGACGGCGTACTGGCCGCGGAACGTCGAGAGCGTGCGGAGCCGCTCGTTCACCGACAGCGAGGAGAAGGGGAACCCCTCGATGCGGACGGGGTCGGGCCGGACGAAGGCGACGAGCGCGACGAGCGCGAGCGCGAGCAGGGCGACGAGCAGGCCGTACACCGCGCGAAAGCCGTATATCTCGTATATCGCGCCGACGGAGAGCGAGCCGACGATGCCGGAGGCGAGGCGGGCGGCGTTCGCCTTCCCGATGTGGTTGGCCCGCTCCCCCGTGGGGGCGAGTTCGCCGACGAGCGACAGCGACATCAGCGACGCGCCGGTCGCCGCGAAGCCCTGCACCGAGCGGGCGGCGACGAAGCCCCACGAGCCGGTGACGAACGCGAAGCCGACGTAGGAGACGAGCGCGAGCGCGACGGCGACGGCGAGCACCCGGCGCTTGTCGCCCGCGTCGCCGCCCCACGCGAACGGGACGATGGCGACGGTCGAGGCGAGCGTGAACGCGGAGGTGTAGAGGCCGATGACGAGGCCCGACGGGTCGTACAGCGAGATGTACGTCGGCAGGAGCGTGACGAGCGCCGCGAGGCCGAAGCCGCCGGAGAAGCGGACGAAGTAGAGCGACAGGAACTGGAGTCGGTCGCCGTTCACGCCCGGCGTTCCGGCCGGCCGTTCAAGCGCGTTCCGATACGGCGGCGCGCCACAGGCCCTGGGCGCGGTCCATCCACGCGACGACGGCGACGTGCGGGAGCGTCAGCGCCGCGATGAGCACGAGGTAGAGGCCGACGAACCCCGGCACCGTCGTGGGGCGGTCGGGAACGACGAGGTACAGCCCCCCGAGGAAGGCGAGCGAGAGGGCGGTCAGCGGCGCGGCCTGCTTCGCGAATCGGACGAGCGCGGGCCGGACGCGCCCGCGCCGGAGTCCCCGAACCGAGGGCTCGTCGAGCAGAGCGAGGCGGGCGACGTGGCGCGCGGCGTGCCACAGACAGAAGTACGTCCCGACGGCGAGCACCGGGGGAACGGTGGCGAAGAACGCCCCGAGCAGGACCGTCTCGCCGGCGTCGAGTCGCCACCCCGCGCCACCGCTCCGGTACCCGAGCGCGAGGTGGACGGCGACGAGCAGGGCGAACCCGACGCCGACGACGAGGCGGACGTCGGGGGCGAAGGCGGGTGCGAGCGGGTCTGGCGCCGCGGCGAAGGGGGCGACGAGCGCCCCGGCGACGGCGCGGTACTGCTCGGGGAAGGCGACGAGCGGGACGAGCATCGGGAAGCCGCCGCGGACGACCGCGGCGAGGACGCGCTGTGGGCGCGACCGGAGGTGGTCGCCGCCCCCGAGCGCGACGACCGCGTGGACGTCGCCCTGCCCCCAGTGGGCCAGCGTGAGGAGGATGAAGAAGGCGAAGCAGGCGACCGGGACGAGGAACCACGCCGCGGTGTACGCGCCGCCGAGAAGGGCGTAGAGCAGGCCCACGCCGAGCATCGAGCGGGCGTCCGGCGACTCGCCGCGCAGGCGCGCCGGGACGAGGTGGTCGATGGCCCCGTGGGGGAGCCCCACGAGGACGACGGAGACGACGAGCGGGAGGTACTGCAGTTCGAGGGGGACCGCGGGGTCGAACGCGAAGACGGCCGCGAGGAGCGCGCAGGCGACCCAGCCGGGGGCGAGCGCCCACGTCCGGACCGTGTCGCGGGCCGACGCGGGGGGGAACAGGGCGGCGCTCACTGGCCGACGGGGTCGGCGGGCACGTTCGCGGGGTCGATACCCAGCCGCTCGGTGAGCCACAGCCACAGGACGAGCCCCTGGACGACGAACAGGTTCGTACACAGGAAGAACAGGGCCTCCTCGAGGGGGAGGCCGGCGAAGGCGAGCCCGGTGGTGTAGGTCGGCGACAGCTTCCAGATGCCGACGCCGATGGCGACGGTGTCGGCCGCACACAGGTACAGCGTCGGCAGGCCGACGCCGACGGCCACGGTCCGGCGCTTCTCGACGAGGTACGGCCAGCCGAACGCCCACTGGATGGCGAAGACGGGGCCGGCCCACCCGAGGAGCGCCCCGAGGTACGTGGTCGTCCCGCCGCGGAGGTACAGCGCGACCCCGACGGCGCATATCGCGAGGCCGGCGAGCGCGCCGAGCGCGCGGTTCGGGAGCGAAACGGCGAGCGGCCGGTCGGAGGGGTCCGTGAACTGGTAGAGCCACAGCGCCGTGGCTATCGGCTGGACGGCGATGAACAGCAGTTCCTCGTAGGGGATGCCCCACAGCCGCGCGCGGACGGCCCCCTCGCCGTAGGTCCAGACGCCCCGCCCGATGAGCGCCATCTCCCACGGGATGGTGTAGAGAACGGCGACGGCGACGAGGATGCCGATACCGCCCCACTGGACCCGCGCGCGCGGAAGCCGGAGGCGGCGCAGCGAGACCCCCAACACGAGGACGAACAGCAGGGGCGCGAGGAAGACGAGGTGGAATCCGAGATAGCTCAGCGCGGCCATACGGCTACTCGGTGCGGCGTCGTGAAAAAGACGGCTACGGAGCGGTCCTCAGTCGGCGGACTGCGCCGCGGCCGACGAGACCGAGTCGAGCACCTTGCGGCTGCGGAGCAGGATGAACCCGAACCCGACCTTCGCGGCGAGGTCGAGCACGGCGAACAGCGCCGTCTCCGTCGTCAGCCCGATGTAGCCGAGCGTGGACTCCGTCCCGATGATCCACACGATGGGATACGCGGTCCAGAGCACGATGACGATGTTACGGAGCGTGGAGAACGTCGCGGCGACGTCCCCCGAGCGCTTCGCGGCCTGCTGGCTCAGCGTGGAGACGAGGAAGTACAGCAGCGCGACGAAGAAGCCGCAGCTGATACCCCACCACGCGATGCGGAAGGTCGCGCCCTCGGTCGCGAGCGCGCCGGCGAGGCCGGTGACGACCATCGCCACGTCGAGGCCGACGAGCGTCGCGATGGTGTTGCGGTTCGCCCCCGCGAGCAGCGCGAGGTCGAGCAGCAGCAGCGGCGTGGTGAACAGCCAGTCCGCGTACCGCGCCCAGTAGATGTCGATGCCGGCCACCTCTATCAGGCCGTACCCCGTCGCCATGCTGAAGTACGACACCGCGGCGATGGCCGTGATGAAGATGGTGATTATGTAGAACTCCTGCTTCTGTTCGTCCTTCTCGCCCCACCCCATCGCGATGAACGCGAGGGTGCCGAGGGCCATCCCGATGGTGCCTATCCAGAGGATAAGCTCCTCCGTACTGCCTGGTTGTACCATAGTCCACCCTCTTCTAGGTCGGGAGCGCATATAATAGCCCCACCCTAACGTGGTTAAATCGGGGGCCGAACACCCCGTAGAGACGGTATGGGGGCCGTTTGTGTCCTCGCCGCCCGGACGTTTTCCGGGCGGGGGAGCCTTTAGGTTCCCGCGTCGCCGAACCCGGACGATGAGTCTCGCGCTCGACGCGGAGGGGCTGGACCGCTACTCCAGACACATCATCATGGACGGGGTCGGCCCGGAGGGACAGGCCGACCTGCTCGACTCGCGGGTGCTGTGTCTCGGGGCGGGCGGCCTCGGCTCCCCCGTCATCCAGTACCTCGCGGCCGCGGGCGTCGGTACCCTCGGCGTCGCCGACGACGACGTCGTCGAGCGGTCGAACCTCCAGCGACAGGTCATCCACGCCGACGCCGACATCGGGGTCCCGAAGGTCGAGTCGGCGAGGGGGTACGTCGAGCGGCTGAACCCCGACATCGAGGTCGAGACCCACGAGACGCGCGTCACGGCCGACAACGTCGAGGAACTGGTCGCGGAGTACGACGTCGTCGTGGACGGCTCGGACAACTTCGAGACGCGCTACCTCGTGAACGACGCCTGCACGCTCGCGGGCGTCCCCTTCTCGCACGGAGCCATCCTCCGGTTCGAGGGGCAGGTGACGACGTTCGAGGCGAACGACGGGGGGCCGTGCTACCGCTGTCTGTTCCCTGAGGCCCCCGAACCGGGCACCGTCCCCTCCTGTGCGGAGGCGGGCGTGCTCGGCGTCCTCCCCGGCGTCGTCGGGACGATACAGGCCACGGAGGCCATCAAGCTCCTGCTCGACTACGGGGAGACGCTCGACGGCCGGTTCGTCTTCTACGACGCCGCCGACATGACCTTCGAGGAGATTCCGCTGGAACCGCGCCCGGACTGTCCGGTGTGCGGCGACGGCGACACCATCGACTCCGTCCACGACGTGGAGTACGTCGGCGGCTGCACTATCTGACCTCGTACACACCCGGCGTGTCCGTCTCCGCGGCCTCGACGGTCAGTTCCTCACCCTCCTCGGCCCCCTCGTCGGCCACCAGCGTCACGGCCTCGATGGGGGACCGGCGGAGGAACGCCCACACCCGCTCGCCCAGCGACGGCGACCCCCCTTTCCGGCCGACGAGGAGGTAGCGGCCGTCGGCCCGCTCGCGCAGCGCCGGGTCGAGGTCGTACTCGTCGAGTTCGTCGGGCGCGACGACGTGGACCACCTCGACCGTGAGTTCGCTCACGGGCGGACCTCGCGGGCCGCGGACAAGTGCCTTACTCGACGGCGACGGGGTCGAACCGCTCGCCCGTCCACCGCCACGCGCCCACCGCGGGGTCGCCGTCGAGCGAGACGATGGCGTACACGTACCCGCCCCACGTCGCCAGCCGCTCGTCCGTCTCGCTCGGGGCGAGCGGGCCGCGCGGGTGCGAGTGGTAGAAGCCGACCACCTCGTCGCCCGCGGCCTCGACGGCGTCGAGCGCGGCGAGCAGTTCGGCCGGGTCGAGTTCGTAGCGGGTCTCCGGGTCGGCGGCGGCGTTCGTCGCGCGCTCGACGCGCGTCACGCGGTCGGGGTCGCGCTCGCCGACGAGGACGCCGACCACCTCCTCGGGCGCGCCCTCGCGGGCGTGTGCGACCATCGCTTCGCGGGCGTCCGAAGCGAGCCGCATCAGGCGACCCGCCGCTCCAGCCGGCGGGCGGCGTCCGCGGGCGGCGCGTCGAACGCGTCGGGGGAGAGACACCACCCGAGGTACGCCATCGTCTCGACGAGCCGCGGCCCCGGGCGGTTGACGAAGCGGTGCCCGTCGAGCGCGAACGCGCGGTCGTTCCGGACCGCGGCGAGGTCGTCCCACCCCTCCCGGTCCGTGAGGTCGCCGAGGTTCGCCGCCGTCTGTGCGAGGTCGAAGCCGCACGGCGCGACGACGGCCACCTCGGGGTCGTACGCGCGTATCTCCTCCCACTCGAACGGGCGGGAGGCCGCCCCGCGTTCCTGCAGACCGAACTCGCCGCCCAGCCGCTCGACCATCCCCGGTATCCAGTGGCCCGCGACCATGGCGGGGTCGGTCCAGTCGAACACCGCGACGCGGGGGGTGTCGCCGCCCGCGGCCGCGGCCCGCGCCTCGATGTCGGCGACCCGCTCGCGGAGGTCCGCGACCACCTCGGCCGCGCGCGCCTCCCGGTCGAGCGCCGTGCCCAGCCGCTCGATATCGTCGAGCACGTCCGAGAGCGAGTGCGGGTCCGTGGTGACCACCTCGCAGTCCAGCCCGAGCTCCTCGACGGCCTCGCGGACGAGCACCTCGTCGACGGCACACACGTCACAGATGCCCTGCGAGACGATCACGTCCGGGTCGGCCTCGGCGAGCACGTCCTTTCGGATGGCGTAAACGCCGCCCGACTCCTCGGCGTCGAGGACCTGTGCGTCTATCTCGCCGGCCGAGGCGGTCGGGTCGACCCGCGCGCGGTTGGCGTCCGGCAGGTCGGCCGCTCGGGGCGGGTAGTCGCACTCGTGGGAGGTGGCGACCGGCTCCACGCCGAGCGCGTAGACGATCTCCGTCGCGGACGGGAGCAGGCTGACGACGCGCATACCGGGGTCACGGGCGCGGGGCGATTAAGCGTCCGGGAGATTCGGGTGAGAGTCGGGACGGAGTTCGGAGAAGGGTCTTTGCGGGGAACGGCGAAGCCGGAGGTATGAGACGCCGCGGCGGCACCCGACCGGAGCCCGACGAGGAGGAGCCGGTGTCGGAGATCGCCTTCGAGGACGGCGCGTTCGTCATCTACGACCCGGCGAACCCGGACGCGTGGCTGTGGACCGACGACCCGGCCCCGGCGACGAGCGACTGAAGTGTCGCGGCCCCCTTCCTCCGGCGATGAGTGATTCGCAGTCCGGCCCGCTGCGCCCCGACCGGCCGGACGCCGAGAAGCCGTTCCGCGTGGACGCGCCGTTCGAGCCGGCGGGCGACCAGCCCGAGGCCATCGCCGAACTCGTCGACGGCTACGAGTCCGGCATGGAGAAACAGACCCTGCTCGGGGTGACGGGGTCGGGGAAGACCAACACCGTCTCGTGGACGATAGAGGAGCTCCAGCGGCCCACCCTCGTCATCGCCCACAACAAGACGCTCGCGGCACAGCTGTACGAGGAGTTCCGGGAGCTGTTCCCCGACAACGCCGTCGAGTACTTCGTCTCCTACTACGACTACTACCAGCCGGAGGCGTACGTCGAGTCCTCGGACACCTACATCGACAAGGAGATGTCCATCAACGAGGAGATAGACCGGCTCCGCCACTCCGCGACGCGGTCGCTGCTCACCCGCGACGACGTCATCGTCGTCGCCTCCGTCTCGGCCATCTACGGACTGGGCGACCCGGCGAACTACACGGAGATGGCGCTGCGGCTGGAGCCGGGCGACCGCATCGACCGCGACGACCTGCTCGCCGAACTCGTGGACCTGAACTACGAGCGCAACGACGTGGACTTCCATCAGGGGACGTTCCGCGTGCGCGGCGACACGGTCGAGATATTCCCGATGTACGGCCGCTACGCCGTCCGGGTGGAGTTCTGGGGCGACGAGATAGACCGGCTGACGAAGGTGGACGTCACCGCGGGCGAGATGAAGGGCGAGGAGCCGGCGGTGCTCGTTCACCCGGCGGAGCACTACTCGATTCCGGAGGGGACCATCGAGGAGGCCACCGCGGAGATAGAGGAGCTGATGGAACAGCGCGTGCGCTACTTCGAGCGACAGGGCGACCTCGTCGCGGCCCAGCGCATCGAGGAGCGCACCACCTTCGACCTGGAGATGCTCCGGGAGTCCGGCTACTGTTCGGGCATCGAGAACTACTCCGTCCACATGTCCGACCGCGAGAGCGGGGAGGCGCCGTACACCCTGCTCGACTACTTCCCCGACGACTTCCTCACCGTGGTCGACGAGTCCCACCAGACCATCCCGCAGATAAAGGGGCAGTTCGCGGGCGACAAGTCCCGGAAGGACTCGCTCGTGGAGAACGGCTTCCGCCTCCCGACGGCGTACGACAACCGCCCGCTCACCTTCGAGGAGTTCGAGGAGAAGACCGACAAGACGCTGTACGTCTCCGCGACCCCCGGCGACTACGAGCGCGAGGAGTCCGAGCGCATCGTCGAGCAGATCGTCCGCCCGACCCACCTCGTGGATCCCGAGATAGAGGTGACCGACGCGGAGGGGCAGGTAGAGGACCTGCTCGACCGGGTGGCGGAGCGCGTCGAGCGCGACGAGCGCGTGCTCGTGACGACGCTGACGAAGCGGATGGCCGAGGACCTCACCGAGTACCTGGAGGAGGCGGGCGTCGGCGTCGAGTACATGCACGACGAGACGGACACGCTCGAACGCCACGAGATAATCCGCGACCTCCGGCTGGGGAACATCGACGTGCTCGTCGGCATCAACCTCCTGCGCGAGGGGCTCGACATCCCCGAGGTGTCGCTCGTCTGTATCCTCGACGCCGACCAGGAGGGGTTCCTGCGGTCGGAGACGACGCTCGTCCAGACGATGGGTCGGGCCGCGCGCAACGTCGAGGGGAAGGTCGTCCTCTACGCGGACCGGACGACAGACGCGATGCGGTCGGCCATCGAGGAGACGGCCCGGCGCCGCCGCATCCAGCAGGCGTTCAACGAGGAGCACGGCCACACGCCCCGCACCATCGAGAAGGAGGTCGGCGAGACCTCCCTGCCGGGGTCGAAGACGGACACCTCGGGCGTCTCGGGGCTGGAGGCCGATTCGGTCGACGAGGCCGAGGAGCTGGTCGAGTCGCTGGAGCGCCGGATGGGCGAGGCCGCGGACAACCTGGAGTTCGAGCTGGCGGCCGACATCCGCGACCGTATCCGCCGGCTGGAGGCCGAATTCGAACTCGACGTGGCCGACGACGTCGGCGTGCCCGCGCCCGACGAGCCGTAGAACAAGTCCGCTTTACTTAGGACAAGCGAAAGCAATGTTTTAGTGTCGCCCCCGAGAGGGTGGGGTACGGTCGCCCCGACCCCGACACGCCGCTTGGTACACGGCACGCAGTGGGTGCACGTCGCACGGGTCGGGCGGGGCCGGATTCCGCCCCGCGAGCGGCGGCGCTCGGCTACAGCCGCGCCGCGATGGTCGCCGCCGTCGCCGGGCCGACCCCCTCCACGTCGGCGAGTTCCGCCTCGCTCGCGTTCCTGACGCCCTCGACGCTCCCGAACCGCCGGAGCAGCCGCCGGCGCAGTTCGGGGCCGACCCCCGGCAGGTCGTCGAGCGTCGTCGAGACGGCGTCGCGCACCTGCTGGTGGTACGCCACCGCGAACCGGTGGGCCTCGTCGCGCACGCGCTGGAGCAGGCGGAGGTGGTCGGCGTCGCTCGGCCAGTCGTACGCGCGGTCGGGCGCGACGACGCGCTCCTCGGCCTTCGCGAGCCCGACTGCGGGGACGTCCCAGCCCGTCTCCTCCAGTGCTTCCAGCGCCGCGTTCAGTTGCCCCTCGCCACCGTCGATGAGGAGCAGGTCCGGGTCCGGGCGGTCGTCGCGGCCCGCGACGGCGCGCTCGGCGCGCCACCGCACCAGCCGCCGCATGTTCGCGTAGTCGTCGTTCTCGTCCGCGAGCTTCTTCCGGCGGTAGTCCGCCTTCGACTCGTCGCCGTCCACGAAACACACGTCGGAGCCGACGACCGCCTTCCCCTGCGCGTGGCTCACGTCGAACCCCTCTATCCGGTCCGCGGCGTCGATACCCAACTCCGCGGCGAGCGCCGCGCACTCGTCGCGCCGGCCCGTCTGCCGGCGCGCGTTCTTCAGCGCGAGGTCCACGAGCGTCGCCTCCCGGCCCGCGCCCGGCACCCGCACCGCGGTGCCCTCGCGTTCGAGCCAGTCGAGCACGTCGGGGTCGGACGGCCGCTCCTGGAGCAGTACGGCATCGGGCAGGTCGCGCTCGGCGTAGAACTGCGGCAGGAACGCCGACAGCAGGCGCGACACCTCGCTCGCCTCGGGGGCCGTGACGCGGTGGCGCTCGCGGTCCACCAGCTTCCCGTCCTCGCTGACGAGGCGGGCGACGGTGGCGTCCGCGCCCTCGACGGCGACGCCCAGCACCTCGACGCGCGCCTCCCGGGCCTCCCCCTGCACCGCCGCCGCGCCGCCCTCGTGGAACGACTCCACGGCGGCGAGACGGTCGCGGAGGTTCGCGGCGCGCTCGAACTCCTGCTCGCCCGCGGCCGCCTCCATCGCCGCCCGCATCGGGTCGGCGAGTACGCCCGTCTCCCCGTCGAGGAAGCGCCGGACGGAGTCCACGTCCCCGAGGTAGCTCTCCGCGTCTATCTCGCCCACGCACGGCGCGGTACACAGCCCCACCTCGTAGTCGAGACACGGCCGGTCGCGCCCCGCGAACTTGTAGTCCGAACAGCCCCGGACGCCGAACGTCTCCCGGAGCGCCTTCACCGCCGTCTCCACCCGGCCCTTGTTCGTGTAGGGGCCGAACACCGTCGCGGCGTCGTCCGGGTCGCGCGTTATCTCGATGCGCGGGAACTCGTGGTCCGTCAACTGGACCAGCGGGTACGACTTGTCGTCCTTCAGCCGGACGTTGTACTTCGGCTGGAACCGCTTGACGAGGTTCGCTTCGAGGAGGAGCGCCTGCGTCTCCGTCTCCGTCACCGAGAAGTCGATGCGCTCGGCGCGCGCCACCATCCGCCGGATGCGCTCGCCGCGCGGGTCCGCGTACGACCGCACCCGGTCGCGCAGGTCCACCGCCTTCCCCACGTAGAGGACGGCGTCGCCCCGCTCGAACTGGTAGACGCCGGGCTTCGTCGGCAGGTCGTTCGCCCGCGCCCGCACCGCCTCGGTGTCCACGGTTCGCCTAGCGGTCGCGGGGGTATCAGCGTGACGCGTTCGACGGGAAGCGAGGGTGTGCTCGCCGACTCAGAGCGCGTCGATGTCGGCGAGCAGCTGTTCGGCGTGGTCCTCCGGGTCGACGCCCTCGTAGGCGAGCACGACCTCGCCGTCGCGGACGACGTACGTGTTGCGGAACACGCCCTCGACCGTGTTGCCGAAGACGTTCTTCTCGCCGTAGGAGTCGTAGGCGCGCGACACCTCGCCGTCCGTGTCCGAGAGCAGTTCGACCGGGAGGTCGTACTCGTCGGCGAACGTCCGGAGCGCGGGCACGGGGTCGTCGCTGATACCGAACACGTGTACGCCGCGGTCCTCGTACTCGTCCCACGCGTCGCGGAAGCCGCAGGCCTCGGTCGTACAGCCGGGGGTGTCAGCGCGCGGGTAGAAGTAGACGACGGCGATACCCTCCTCGGGGAGCGAAACGGTCTCGTCGTCCTGGTTCGGGAGCGCGAATCGGGGGGCCTCGGTGCCGGGTTCGAGCATGGCGGAGGGCGGGGCGCGGGCCCGAAAGCCGTTGCGGAGGCGGGGTTTCCAGCGGTAGGGAGGAACTAAGTGCGCCGCATCGAACGTACGGGCATGCGACACGAAGGTCGAACGGTGTTCGTTACGGGTGCCGGACAGGGTATCGGCGAGTCGGCGGCGAAGCGGTTCGCCGAGGAGGGCGCGTTCGTCGTCGTGACGGACGTGAACAGCGAGACCGGCCCCGGGACGGTCGCGGACATCAACGACGGCGACTACGCCGGCGAGGCGGAGTTCACCGAACTCGACGTGACCGACTCGGAGGCGTTCCACGCGGCCGTCGACGCCACCGTCGAGGAGTACGGCCTCGACACCGTCGTCAACAACGCCGGCGTCGGCCACCCGCCCGCGGACATCGAGGACACCGACCAGTCGGTGTTCGACTTCGTCTTCGACGTGAACGTCCGGGGCGTCTGGAACGGCTGTCACGCGGCGCTCCCGCACCTGAAGGAGCAGGGCTCCGGCAACATCGTCAACATCGGCTCGCTCGCCTCCTTCTACGGCCTCCCGAAGCAGGGCGTCTACTCGCTCACCAAGGGCGCGGTGATGAACTTCACGCGCGCCGTCGCCGCCGAGGCCGGCCGCTCGGGCGTCCGGTGTAACGCCGTCTGCCCGGCCTTCACCGACACGGAACTCGGCCAGCAGTTCTTCGCCAGCCGCGAGGACCCCGAGAAGGCCCGCGAGATAATGCTGAAGCGGTACCCGCTGGGTCGGCTGGGTAAGCCCGAGGAGATAGCCGACGCCATCGAGTTCCTCGCCAGCGACCGCGCGTCCTACATCACCGGGGAGGGGCTCCGCGTGGACGGCGGGTTCTCGACCTCCTAACGCCCCGCGGCCATCTCGTCGCGGAGCGTGAGACAGACGCTCTCCAGCCGCGCGACCAGCGACCCCTCCGCGTCGGTCACGTCGCACTCGACGAGGCCCACCGTGCGCCCGCCCTTCACGACGTTCCCCTCGGCCCGGAGCGTCCCCTTCCACACCGGCTTGAGGAACTTCACGTCGAGTTCGAGCGTGGTGAACGACTCCTCCTCGGAGAGCGTGCTGGCGTACGAGTAGCCCATCGCGGCGTCCCCGAGGTCACACAGGACGCCGCCGTGGAGCGTCCCCATCGGGTTGGCGAAGCGGGGGCTGGCCTCCATCTCCAGCGTGACGCTGCCCGGTTCCATCGCCACCGGCTCGAAGCCCAGCAGCGCGCCGATGGGCGGCGGTATCTCCGCGACCGTCTCCCGGCCGACCGGCTCGTCGCTCTCCACGTACGTCTCCACGGAGCGGCGCATCGTCGCCTCGTCCGCGGCCAGTTCCGCGAGGCGCGCGGCGGGGTCGTCGCCGAGTGCCGCGGCCGTCTCGGGGGGCAGTTCGACCGTCACAGCGACCGTCTCGTCCATGCCGCGGCTTCCCCGGCCCCGGGTATAGCCGTTCGCCTAGACGAGGCCCGCACCCGACGCCGCGAAGTAGCCGCCCGCGAGGACGAGCGCCGCGCCGACGACGCGCACGAGGAGGCGGAGACGGTCGGAGCCGTCGCCGTCGGTGCCGTACTCGCCGCCGCGGTCCGGCAGCCGCCCGGCGAACTGCACCCTGAGGACGGCGCCCGGCGCGGCGAGACAGACGAGCCCGAGGCCGACGCCGAGGACGGCCGCCAGCAGGGTCCGCGTGTCCATCTACGCGCGGAGGCGTTCGATGCGCTTCTCGACGGGCGGGTGGGTGGAGAACAGCTTCGCCAGCCCGGAGCCGTCGCCGAAGATACACAGCGCGTTCACCTGCTCGTCCACCGCCGAGTCGGAGGCGCGCTCGTTGCCCCGCGATATCTTCTCCAGCGCGCGGGCGAGCGGGTCGCCGCCGCCGATGGCCTCGCTCGCGTCGCTGTCGGCGACGTACTCCCGGTAGCGGGAGATGGCGAGCACGAACACCATCACGAGCATCTGCACCAGCTGGCCGACGACGATGGCGAGGAAGAAGTCGACGATCTCGTTGTCGCCGGTGAGCAGCACGACCCACTGGGCGACGATGGCGACGATGGAGGCGATACCCTGTCCGAGCACCATCATCACCACGTCGCGGTTGGCGATGTGCGCGAGTTCGTGCGCCAGCACGCCCTCCAGTTCGTCGTCGTCGAGCAGGCGGATGAGTTCCTCGCTGACGACGACGACGCCCGCCCCCTTCCGCCCGACGGCGAAGGCGTTCGGGACGCCCATCGAGGCGACCTTCAGCGTCGGCTTCTCGATGCCCATCTCGTCGGAGAGCCGCTCCACGCGCTCGTGGATGCCGGGGTAGCGCCCCCTCGGGCATGTCCTCCGCGCCGACGCTGCGGAGCGCGGCCCACTTGCCGACCTTGTACTGGACGCCGACGAACAGGACGCTCCCGACCAGCACGAGCGGGAGGACGCCGGTCCCGAACATCCCCAGCAGAACCGCGGCCGCGACGGCGTAGAAGGCGAACAGGATGGAGCCGACGACGGCCATCCTGGCCTTCAGTCCGAAGTGATCCATACCCGCGGTATTCGCGCCGGACACAAAACCGCGGCGGCCCCGCCCCGCCCGCCCCGGACCCACAGCTTCATACCCCGAAGGCCACGACGGGGAGCCATGACCGCGGAGGGAATCGTCGGCGAGTTCTTCGCGCTGAAACGCGAGTCCGAGGCGGACGTGCTGGCGATGCAGATGGGCGATTTCTACGAGTTCTTCGGCGAGGACGCGGCGACGGTGGGCGACGAACTGGACCTGAAGGTGTCCGAGCGCTCCTCGGGCGGCGAGATGTACGAGATGGCCGGGGTCCCCGTCGCGGACCTCGACCCCTACCTGAAGGCGCTGGTCGAGCGCGGCTACCGCGTGGCCGTCGCCGACCAACACGAGGTCGAGGGGGGGCCACGAGCGGCGTATCTCCCGGGTCGTGACGCCGGGGACGCTCGTGGACCCGTCGGGCGACGACGCGCAGTACCTCGCCGTCGCCGTCGAGAACGCCGGGACGTACGGGCTGGCCTTCCTCGACGTGACGACCGGCCGCTTCCACGTGACCTCGCTCTCCGGCACGGACGCCGAGTCGCGCGCGCTCACGGAACTGTACCGCTTCGCGCCGACCGAACTGCTGCCGGGGCCGGGGCTGCGGAGCGACGACGGCTTCCTCGACGCCGTCCGCGAGCGCGTCGACGCGACGATGACCCTCCACGCGACGGACGACTTCGGGCCCGGTCGCGCCCGACACACCCTGCGCGAGCAGTTCGGCGAGGCCGCGGAGAGCGTCGGCTTGGACGACGAGGCGGCGGTCCAGGCGGCCGGCGCCGCGCTGTCGTACGTCGCGGAGACGGGCGTCGGCGTCCTCGCCTCAGTCACCCGCCTGCGGACGTACACGCCCGACGAACACGTCTCGCTGGACGCGACGACCCAGCGCAACCTCGAACTCACGGAGCCGATGACCGCCCGCGGCGTCTCGCTGTTCGAGACGATAGACCACACCGAGACGAGCGCGGGCGGCCGCCTGCTGAAGGAGTGGCTCGGCCGCCCCGTCCGTCGGCGCGGGGAACTGGAGGCGCGCCACGCCGCCGTCGAGGCGCTGTCGGCCGACGCGATGGGCCGCGAGCGAATTCGCGACCTGCTCTCGGGCGCGTACGACCTCGAACGGCTGGCCTCGCGGGCGGTGTCGGGGAGCCTCGACGCCCCCGCGATGTGCCGGGTGCGCGACACGCTCGCGCTCGTCCCGGACCTCCGCGAGGCGGTCGAGTCGAGCCCGCGACTCGACGGGTCGGCGGTCGCGGACGCGCTCGCCGACCTCGACACCGACGCCGCGGCCGCCCTCCACGCCGAACTGGACGAGGCGCTCGCGGCCGACCCCCCGGGAACCCTGACCGAGGGCGGCCTGCTCCGGCCGGAGTACGACGAGGAGTTGGCCGAGGTCGTGGAGCGGTACGAGGCGGCCGCGGAGTGGATAGACACGCTCGCGGAGCGCGAGAGGGCGGAACACGGCCTCTCGCGTATCACCGTGGACCGCAACACGACGGACGGCTACTACATCCAGGTCGGGAAGTCCGTCGCCGACGAGGTGCCGGACCACTACGAGGGCATCAAGACGCTGAAGAACTCCGAGCGGTTCACGACCCCCGAACTGGAGGAGCGCGAGCGGGAGATCGTCCGGCTGGAGGAGGAGCGGGGCGAACTGGAGTACGAACTGTTCCGCGACCTGCGCGAGCGGGTGGCCGACCGCGCCGGCCTGCTCCAGCGCGTCGGCGCGACGCTCGCCGAGGTGGACGTGTACTGCTCGCTCGCGGCCCACGCGGTGCGCAACGACTGGACGCGGCCCGACCTCACGGACGACAGCGTCCTCCACGTCGAGGCGGGTCGCCACCCCGTCGTGGAGCAGTCGGTCGAGTTCGTCCCGAACGACCTGCATCTGGACCGCGACCGGCGGTTCCTCCTCGTCACGGGCCCGAACATGAGCGGGAAGTCGACGTACATGCGGCAGGCCGCGCTCATCACCGTGCTGGCGCAGGCGGGGAGTTTCGTCCCCGCCGACGCCGCCACGGTGGGGCTCGTTGACGGCGTGTTCACCCGCGTGGGCGCGCTGGACGAACTCGCGCAGGGGCGCTCGACGTTCATGGTCGAGATGCAGGAGCTATCGAACATCCTCCACTCCGCGACCGAGGAGTCGCTGGTCGTCCTCGACGAGGTGGGCCGGGGGACGGCGACGTACGACGGCATCTCCATCGCGTGGGCCGCGACGGAGTACCTCCACAACGAGGTGGGCGCGAAGACGCTCTTCGCCACCCACTACCACGAACTCACGGGGCTGGCCGACCACCTCGACCGGGTGGCGAACGTCCACGTCGCGGTGGACGAGGACGGCGAGGACGTGACCTTTCTCCGCACGGTGGTGGAGGGCGCGACCGACCGCTCGTACGGCGTCCACGTCGCGGAACTCGCGGGCGTCCCCGACCCCGTCGTCGCCCGCGCGCGGGACGTGCTCGACCGCCTGCGCCGCGAGCAGGCCATCGAGGCGAAGGGGTCGGGCGGCGGGACGGTCCAGGCGACGTTCGACCTCGGGAGCGGGTCGTTCCGCGGCGCGGCCAACGCCGACGGGGGCGCGGCCGACGAACCCGACCCCGGGACGGCGGCCGTCCTCGACGAACTCCGGGACACGGACGTGAACGCCACGCCGCCGGTCGAACTGATGGCGAAGGTACAGGAGTGGCAGGAGCGGCTGGAGTAGGCGGCCTCACTCGACGGCCAGCCCGTAGTAGTCGGCCGCGGCCGCGACGAGCAGCACGCCGGGGTAGGTGTCGCGGGCGCGGTCGTTGTACACGAGCGTGTAGCCGACCGAGACGGCCGTACAGCCGGCGAGCGCGGCGGCGAGTCGGTCCACGTCGGACGGAGGAGCCGCGGACACAAGCCTCCCGCGGTCAGTCGCGCCGGCCGACGACGTTGTGCGAGCGGACCGAGAGCACCTCCTCCCGCTCGCCGTCGCGCTCGGCGAACACCCAGCGGTCGAAGGTGACGTAGCCGCGGTCGTCGCGGCTCTCGGAGGGCCGTTTCTCCGCGACCTCGATGGACAGCGAGAGGGTGTCGCCGGGCGTGACGGGCGCGTGCCACCGCAGGTCGTCCATCCCCAGCCCGCCCATGTTGTCGAGGCCGTGGCCGCCGACGAACTCGGTGACGAACAGCCGGACGGAGAGACACAGCGTGTGGAGGCCGCTGGCGACGAGTTCGCCGAACATCGACTCCGTCGCGGCCTCGGGGTCGGTGTGGAACGGCTGGGGGTCGAACTGCTCGGCGAACGCGATTATCTCCGACTCGGTCACGGCGTACTCGCCGACCTCGTACGTCGTCCCGACCTCGACGTCCTCGAAGTGAAGCGTCATCGGGCCGGGCTACGGGCCGGGCGGTATTCGCCTCTGGGGTCAGTCGGCGGCGATGCCGCCGGCCGGTTCCTCGGCCGCGGCGAGCGCGCCGAGGTAGTCGTCGAGGTCGAGCGCGAACTCGCCGCGGGCGGGGAGGTCCACCCACCGGAACGCGAACTCCGCGCCGCGCTCCTCGCCCGTCCCGGTGACGGTGTGGGTCCACGCGTCCCGCGGCTCGTGGACGGGGACGCGGTAGAAGCTCCGCACGTACCGCTTGGGCGGGTCGTTCCGGCGGTTCCACACGTCGGTGGCGAGGTGGCGCACCCGGCCGACGGTGGCGACGCCGCTCTCCTCTATCACCTCGCGGTACAGCGCCTCGCGCGGGTCCTCGTCGGCCTCGACGGTCCCCTTCGGTATCTGGAGGCCGTCGTGGCCCGGTCCCTCGAACACCAACAGCTCCGACCCGTTGCGGGTCACGTACGCGCAGGCCTTCTTCACGTACTCGGTCTCGCGGCCGTTCATACCACGTTCGTGGTACACTATCACATAAGGCTGTTCGGACCCACAGTTCTAGGAATATAATGTGGACGGGAAGGGGAGCCGGTTACTGCTCGACCGGGTCCTCGGGGCGGGGCACCGTCACGTCGGGGAGGTTCGCCTCGATCTGCTCGCGGCGCGACTCGAACTTCCCGGGGAGGACGAGCCGTTCGCCCAGTTCGTCGAGCGGCTCGTCGCTGTCGTAGCCCGGGTCGCTCGTCGCCAGCTCGAACAGGACGCCGCCGTGCTCGCGGAAGTAGACGGAGCGGAACCAGTGGCGATTTATCTGGTTCGTCGGGGAGAGGCCCGCGCGGCGCACGGCCTCGCGCATCGCCTCCTGGTCGTCGTCCGTGGGCGTCTGGAAGGCGACGTGGTGGACCGTACCGCGGCCCTGTCGCCCGGCGGAGATGGTCGGGAGCACGTCGACGTACGTCCCGACGGGACCGGCGGCGGCGAAGCGCGTCCGGCGATCGCCCGGCGCGTCGCCCTGTGCCTGCTCGGTGCCGACCTCCTCGAGGCCCATCGTCCGCAGGAGGTCGCCCGTCGGCTCCGGGTCCGGGAGCCACAGCGTCACGGAGTGGAAGCCGCGGATGGCGTGCTCCTCGGGGACGAACGCCGTCCACGGCACCGTCGGGTCGTCGTCGGGTATCTCGACCGCGACGAGCTCTATCGGGAGGCCATCGGGGTCCGAGAACGGAAGCACCGTCTCGCCGAACCGCTCGACGCGCTCGTCGTACTCGACGCCGTGGTCGTCGAAGCGGTCCTCCCAGTAGTCGAGGCTCCCCTCGGGGACGCGGAACGCGGTCCGGGCGGCCTGCCGGGAGCCGACCTTGCCGGCGGGCGCGCCGGCCGACGGGAAGAACGTCATGCTCGTCCCGGGGCTCCCCTCCGCGTCGGCGAAGAAGAAGTGGTACGTCCCGGGCTCGTCCTGGTTGATCGAGCGCTTCACGAGTCGGAGGCCGAGCGTCTCGACCCAGAAGTCCATGTTGCGCTGCGGGTCGCCGGCGATACAGGTGACGTGGTGGATGCCCGGCGTGGGCGTGACCTCGCTCATACCCCGTGTACGCACCCCTGCCACTTGACTTCGCGCTGACGCGCGTGTCACCGGGGGGCGTGCGGGCCGCCGGGGCCGGCGGGAAGGCTTTGCCCGCGCGGCCCCCAGAACGGCCGTGTCCGTCCCGACGGTCGGTCCCCGCGACGTTCCCGCGCTCGTCCGCGCCCACGCCCGCGAGGACGTCGTGGGCGTCGCCCGCGTCCTCCGCGAGCGCCACGGCCACCTCGTTCGAATCGCCGTTCCCCGCGGCCCGACGGCCTATCTGGTCACGCACCCCGAGGACGTGGAGCGCGTCCTCCGCTCGGAGCCCGAGCGCTTCGGCTACTACACCGGGGACGCGGCGAGCGACTTCGACCGCGCGCTCGGCGACACCGTCGTCTCGCTCACCGAGGCGTCGGGCGGCTGGCTCGAACGCCTCCGCGCGCTCGCCCCGGAGTTCCGGCGCGCGAGCATCGAGCCGAAGGCCCCGGGCCTTGCCGACGCGGCCGCGGAGGCGTACGCCGAGCACGCCGGCGAGCGGGTCGATTCCCTGCGGCTCGCGCGCGTCGCGAGCCTTCGGATGCTCGGCCGCTGGCTGTTCGGCCCGGACGTGCGCCGCCACGAGGAGGCGGTCGTCGAGGCCGTGACGACCCTCAGAGGCGCGTTCAAGCGTCGCAACCTCACCGTCCGGGGCGCGGTCGCCGGCGCGCTCGGCGTCGGGGGCGACGAGGCCGACATCGAGGCGGCGATAGGAACGCTCGAATCGGTGGCCGCGGCGCTGGTCGCGCGCCGGGTCGCGTCGCCCGACGACTACGACGACGCGCTGGCGACGTGGCTGACGCGGCCGGACCCCGTGACGGGGGAGCCGCTCGCCCCCGCGACGGTCGAGCGGGAGGCCGTCGGGATGGTCGTCGCCGGCTTCGCCACCCTATCCGCCGGGCTGTCGTGGGCGATACACGCGCTGGCGCGCCGCCCCGAACTGCAGGCACGCCTCGCGGCGGAGGCCGAGCGGAGCGCGCTGTTCGGGGGCGAAGTCGAGGGCTCGACCGCCGACCAACTCCCCCTCGCGGACGCCGTCTGGAGCGAGGCGATACGGCTCTACCCGCCGCTCCCGCTGTTCGGCCGGCAGGTGGCGGAGCCGGTGCGGTTCCGCGGGCACGCGCTCGACCCCGGCGCGCTGGCGCTCGTCAGCCCCTACGTGACGGGCCGCGACCCGGCGTTCTGGTCGTCGTCGGAGCGGTTCGACCCGGCGCGGTGGCGAGGCCCGACAGAACGCCCCGAGTTCGCCTTCTACCCCTTCGGCGGGGGGCGCCACGCCTGTCTCGGGGAGGCCGTCGCCACGGCGGAGGCGCGGGTCGCACTCGCGGCGCTGTGTCGCGACTACCGGCTCCGTTCCCCTATCGCGGGCGCACGGCCCGAGTTCTCCGTCACGCTCCAGCCCGACCGGGCGCTCCCGGTGCGGCTGGACCCCCGTTAGACGCGCTCCTGGACGCCGAACCACTCGGTGACGGTGCCGGCGTCGTCGGTCATCGGGAGCAGGGAGACGCGGTTGCGGAAGGGGGTGCCGTCGGCGCGGTAGTTCGTGAGTTCGACCGTCGTCGGCTCCCACGTCCGCAGCGCCTCGTGGAGGTCGGCGACGGCCTCGCGCTCGGTGTCGGGCCCCTGCAACAGCCGGAGGTTCTCGCCCGCGAGGTCGGCCATCGCGTAGCCGGTCATCCCCCGGAGCGTCCGGTTCGCGTAGAGGACGGGGTTGTCCTCGTAGGCCGGGCCGGCGAGCGTGACGCCGAAGGGCGCGTCGTCGAGCAGCCACACCCGGCGCACGAGCCGCTTTCGGCGGGCGAGGAGGTCGGGCCACGCCGGGCAGTCGTCGGGGCCGTCGAAGGCGTCGAGCGGCGGCACCTCGACGCCGAGCAGGTCGCCCGCGTCGCGTGCGAAGGCCGCCTCGTCGGCCGCGAGCAGGTCGAGGACGGTCCCGCGGTCCATGTCCGAGGGTGGGCGGGCCCGCTGAAACACCCGTCGCTCGCGGCGGGGAAAGCGGGAATCGGGGACCGACTCAGAAGGACTGCTCGAACGTCGTCGCGCCGGACTGCGGGTTCACGACGCCCTCGACGGTGTAGGAGCCGTCCGGGGCCGCGACGCCCGACAGTTCGACCGCGACGGTGTCCTCGGCGGCGATGCTGTACGCGCCGCCGAAGTCGGCCGTCATCGTCGAGCCGTTGTTCGACGTGCTCGTGCCGTCGAGGTCGTCGGAGACGTCCTCGCCGCCGAGGGTCGCGGAGGCCACGCTCGCGTCGGCGACCGCGCCCGACCCGTCCGGGTAGTCGAACCGGAGCGCCGTGAGCGAACTGCCCGCCACGTCGTCGTTGCTCCCGACGGTGTACTGGAAGCTGTCCGTCGAGCCGGAGCCGTCCGACCCGCCGTCGGTGGGGGTCGCGTCGCCGCCGTCGCTACTATTGTCGCCCGTGTCGCCGCCGCCGGAACAGCCGGCGAGGCCGACCATCGCCGCGGCTCCGAGGCCCTTCAACGCGTCACGTCGGTGGAGGTTCTTCCTCACGAGCATGAACTCTCAGGGCCGCCGTAAACCGCTTGGGGCCGAATCGAGGTGTTTGACACCACTTAGCACGGTGTTTTCGGTCGATTCGGTGAGCCGGCGCGTACCCGGTTACCGAACGGTTGCCTGAGGATTGACGTAGCCCGGCCCCGTAGGGCGGGTATGAGCGAGAGCGATACCGACAGCGAACTGGACGCCATCCGCGAGGAGAAGCGCGCCGAACTCGAATCGAAGGGGGAGTCGCCGGGCGAGCCCATCCACCTGAACGGCGAGGCCGAACTGGACGCCGCCGTCGCGGAACACGACCGCCTGCTCGTTGACTTCCACGCCGACTGGTGTGGCCCGTGTCAGATGATGAACCCCACGCTGGAGGCGTTCGCCGCCGAGACGGACGTGACCGTGGCGAAGGTGGACGTGGACGAGAACCAGGCGCTCGCGTCGGCCTACGGCGTGCGCGGCATCCCGAACCTGCTGTATTTCGCCGACGGCGAGCAGGTCCAACAGCTCACGGGGCTCCAGCAGCGCGAGACGCTCGACCGCCTCGTCGAGCAGTACGCCTAGAGGAGCGCGGGAACGAGCCCCGCGAGCAGGGCGAGGAACACCAGCATCACGCCGGCGAGCATGAACCGGTCAGCGCCGCTCGTACTCCGCTGTAGGGCCTCGAACGCAAGAGCGTGTCAGGTCCGGGTCAGGCGGCCGCGTGCTCGCGCGCGTCGTCGAGCACCTCGCGGGCGTGCCCCTTCGGCTCCGCGAGTTCGGGGTCGTAGGTCGCGACGACCTCGCCGTCGGCGAGCAGGAACGTCAGCCGGTCGGTGTACCCCTCGTCGGTGTCGATGCCGAACGCCGCGGCCACCTCGCCGTCCGGGTCGGCGAGCAGGTCGAACTCCAGGCCGTGTTCGTCGGCGAAGTCGGCGTGGCTCTCCACGCCGTCCATCGAGACGCCGTACACCGTCACGCCCGCGTCCTCGTACTCGGGGAGGGCGTCCTGGAACTCGTTGGCCTCGATGGTACACCCCCCGGTGAAGTCCTTCGGGTAGAAGTAGACGACCGTCGTCCGGCCGAAGTCGGGCGTCACCGTCTCCCCGTCCTGGTTCTGCGCACTGACCTCGGGCGCCGCGTCGCCGGCTTCGAGCATACACGCATCTTGAACGCCTGCGTCTTACCCGTTCGGGTGGCGACAGGCGCGAGGGACTAAGTCGTCGCCACCCCGTGACCCGTCCGTGTACCGGGCCCTCCTCCTCGTCCTCGTCGCGCTGGCCGGCTGTGGCTCCTTCGCCGGGGGCGACGCGCCCGGCGTGACGGTCGAGGGCGCGGTCGACGCCGACCGCCTGCTCGCGGCGGACGCCCGCGTTCGCGACGCGACGAGCTACCGGGTGGTGCGGAACGTCACGGTCCGCGGGGACGGCTGGACGACCCGCGCCGACCGCGTGCGCGACGCGAACGGGACGGCGGCGTACCAGCGGCTCGACATCACCGAGTCGGCGCGGCTGGGCGCGGTCGTCGGCCGCGGCGAGGTCTGGACGAACGGGTCGGCGGTGTACGTCCGTACGTACGCGCCCGACGGGACCCGCATCGAGCGCGGGCGCCTCCCGAGCGAGCCGCGACACTACGCCCTCCTGACGGAGTTGCGCGGGCGGCTGCTTCGCGCCGGGGAGTTCCGCGCCGAGCCGACCGACGGCGGCGCGGTGCTCCGGTCGGCCGGCGACCTGACGCTGTCGGGGAACCCGGTCGCCTTCTCGGTCGGCGACCCACGGAACGTCACCGCGCGCGTGACGGTCGCGGAGTCGGGGCTCGTCGAGTCGGTCCGGGTCGCCTACGACGCGCCGTTCCGCGGGGAGTTCGTGCGCGTCGAGATACGCCATCGCGTGGTCGCCGTCGGGGAGACGACCGTCGAGCGGCCGGCGTGGACGACCGAGGACTAGCCGCCGAACGCGGCCGCCCGGCGGTCGTCCAGCGTCGCCTCGACGGCGGCCCAGTCCACCGGGGCCTCGAACGCCGACAGCGCCTCCGCGAGCGCGGCGACGTCGTCGCCGAACCGGTCCCGGTAGGAGGGTTCGGCGGCCGCCGACAGCCGCTCCGCGAGCGCGTCCGTACGCTCGTCGAGGTCGGCGACGCGCTCGTCGAGGTCGGCGGGCACGGTCGCGTCCCCGTCGGCGAGCGTGTGGAGGTCGTCGAGTTCGGCCGCGAGGTCGCGCACGACCAGGTCGAGGACGCGCACGCGCATGGTCGCGTCCGCCCACTCGGCGGCGGGGTCGTCGGCGTCGGGGACGGCGTCGGCGGCGGCTTCGAGGTCCGCGACCGACTCCGCGACGAGGTCGGCGTCGCCCCCGAACTCGTCGTGGCGCCGCGACGGGTTGGCGAGCCACGACTCGAACTCGTCGAGGTCGAAGGCGAGGTCGTCGGCCGTCCGTACGACCCCCTGCGCGTGCGAGGCGACCTCGCGGACCTCGACGGCGAGGTCGTACACCTCGTCGCCGTCGAGACGGCCGACCGGGCGCGCGAGGTCGTCGGTGAGGTTCGCCGACCGCTCCTCGACGGCGTCGAGCCGCGCCGCGTACCCGTCGAGGCGGGCGGCGACCGTGTCCACGTCGGCGACGGGTGCGGCCGCCTCCCGGGCGTCCGCGAAGGCGTGGACCGCGCGCTCGGTGCGCGTCTCCGCGGTCGAGACCACCATCGCGGTGTCGGTGACGGCCGCTTCGACGGCGTCGCGGGTGACGCGGCCGTCCTCGACGACGGGGTCGAGCGCCTCGCGCACGCGGTCCGGGGTCGGGCCGTCCTCGTCCGCCACGGCGGCGACCACCTCCTCGACCGACCGGCCAACGAGTCCGTCCTCCCTCATGGGCGACGGTGGCCGCCCGAGATGGATGTACCCTCCTAAGAGGCGTCTATCGCCGTCCCGAGCGGTCGGGTGAGCTATATACCGCACCCGTCGGCTCGCCCGTAATACCCGTCCCACCCCAGCAGGCCGTATCGCCCGATAGCGGTATTATAAACCGCTTTAGTCGGTTCTCGGCACCACTCGGGTGATGGCAAGCGAGCCGAAGCGGTCTGGCGACGTATCGCGGCGTAAGTTCCTGCTCACGTCGAGCGTGGTCGGCGCGGCGGGGCTGGCGGGGTGTACGGGCGGCACCGGGACCGACGAGGACGACGGCGGCTCCGGGGGGTCGGGGAGCGGGAGTTCGGACGACTCCGGCGGCTCCGGCGACTCCGTCGCCGACGTGACGGCCGAGGGGTCCTCGACGGTGTACCCCATCGCGAACACGGGCTCCTCGTACTGGAACTCCAACCCGCCGAGCGACGACGGCGAGTACTGGGGGACGAACGCCGAGGAGGGTAACACGGTGCCCGGCTGGGACGAACTGGCGAGCAACGGCGCGTCGGACACGCGCCTCGCCGACTACTTCGCGAGCCTCTACGGCTTCGAGCCGACGGGACAGCAGGCGACGCCGCCGTTCGCGACCCGTATCGGCCTGAGCCACTCGGGGACGGGCTGTCAGTCGGTCGTCGACGGCCTCGTGGACATCGGTAACTCCTCGGGTCCCATCACGGCCGAGCTCGGCTGGGACCAGTCGCGCGCCGACGAGGAGGTCGTCGACCACGTCCTCGGCCGCGACGGCCAGCCGGTCGTCGTCAGTTCCGACATCTACGACGCGGGCATCGAACAGCTCACGGGCGAGCAGATCCGCGGCATCTACCAGGGCGACATCACGAACTGGAGCGAGGTCGGCGGCCCGGACCAGGAGATATTCGTCATCGGCCGCGCCGAGGGGTCCGGCACGGACACCTCCTTCCGGCTCAACATGCTCGGCAGCGCGGACGCCGAGATGGAGGTCGACACGCGGTTCGGCCAGAACCAGCAGGTCGCCACCGCGGTCCAGAACAACGAGGGCGCCATCGCGTACATGGCCCTCTCCTTCACGGGGCCGCAGGTCCGTCCCGTCGCCATCAACTTCGAGGGGACGGTGTACGAGACCTCCCGCGACGCGGAGAACACCATCTTCGACAGCGAGTACCCGCTCAACCGCGACCTCCACCAGTACACGAAGATAACCGAGGACACGCCGGAGGGGACGGACATGCGCGAGGCCGCGTTCATCAACATGTTCCTCACCGAGTTCGGCCAGACGCTGTTCGTCGAGGGCGTGGACTACATCCCGCTCCCCACGAGCGACATCGAGGCCGAGTTCGAGAAGCTCCCGGCGCAGGCCAACTGAGGCGGCGGTCCGTCTCCCGTCTTTCCGACCGTACCACCACACATCCACGATGTCTCTATCGAACCGAGCGAGGGGAGGGGTCCGCGCGGCGGCCGACACCGGCCGGCGCGTCCGCGACAGCCTCGCGGACGAGCCGCGGGCGGCCGTCGCGGCCGTCGTCGTCATGGGCGCGTCGCTGCTCGCGGCGCTGGCCGGCTTCGTGCTGGCCTCGCCGCTCACGGCGCTCCCGTTCGCCCTCTTTCTCCTCTCCGCGGGCTACGGGTGGGTCGAGCACCAGGAACTGACCGCGAAGGCGCTCGCGTTCACGACCACGGTGTCGACCGTCCTGATACTGCTTCTGATCACGGTGTACATCTTCGTCGAGGCGATACCGGTGTTCCGCTACGAGAGCGTCGTCGTCGCCGGCGTCGAGGTGCCCGCCGTCAGGATGTTCGTCGAGACCCGCTGGGAGGCGGTCTCCTCGCCCATCCGGTACTCGATGGTGCCGCTCATCCACGGGACGCTGCTCGTCACGCTCATCGCGACGGCCGTCGCCGGCCCGCTGGGGGTCGCGGCGGCGCTGTTCCTCTCGGAGATAGCGCCCTCGGCCGTGCGCGAGGTCGTGAAGCCGGGCGTCGAGATACTCGCCGGGATTCCCTCCATCGTCTACGGCTTCATCGGCTTCACCGTCCTGAGCCCCTGGGCCTCCGAGCAGTTCCGGCTCGTCGGCCAGGGCACCTACCTGTTCGTCGGCGTCATGGTCGGGCTGATGGCGCTCCCGACCGTGGTCTCGGTCGCGGAGGACGCGCTCTCGTCGGTGCCGGAGTCGATGAAGTCCGGCTCGCTGGCGATGGGGACGACCGACTGGCAGACGATGACCTCCATCACCCTGCCGGCGGCGTTCTCGGGTGTCTCCGCGGCGGTCCTGCTCGGCGTCGGTCGCGCCATCGGCGAGACGATGGCCGCGACCGTGATGCTCCGGAACGTCCCGCGGCTGACGGAGCCGCTGTACAACGTCTTCTACGGCCAGGGGACGCTCACCTCGCTCATCGCCTCGAACTACGGCGAGGCGGACGGCCTCCAGCTGTCCGCGCTGTTCGCGGCCGGGGTCATCCTCTTCATCACCGTGCTGGTGCTCTCCATCGGCTCCCAGTACGTCGAGTGGCGGATGCGCAGCAAGCTCGGGGGTGACACCTGATGTCGGGCGAGACGCGCGAGGACCTCGTGACGACCGACACGGCCCGCGACGACCTCGTCGCCGGCGACACGACCGGCACGGGCGCGGTCGCGGCCGCCGCGGTGGGGCTGGCGGCGATACTGTTCGCGCTCGGGCTGGCGGCGCTGTTCGAGGTCGTCTCGCTCACCGCCCCCCTGGCCGGCGTCTCGACGGTCGTCCTGCTCGGCGGGCTCCTGATACTGCTCGGCGGCGCGGTGACGACCTTCGGCCTCGGCTCCCGGCTCGGCTACGTGGAGACGGAGCCGCGCGCGAGCGCCGGACTGGTGGTCGGCGTCGTCTTCGGCGGGCTGTGGTTCGCCGCGGCGGGGCTGTTCACCTCCCAGACGCTCGGCTTCGACACCGTCGCGTGGGCGGCGTCGGCGACGGTCGTCGGCGCGGCCGCCCTCCTCGCCTCGACGCTCACCCGCGAGGACGTCGGCTCGACGGTGCCGGTGGGCCTGTTGACCGTGGTGACGGGCGCGGTGTTCGCCTTCGGCGTCATCGAGCCGGGGTGGACGTGGGACCTCGGCTTCCCGTCGTCCTACACGGCGATATTCGTCGCCGAGTTCGTGGTGCCGGTCGTGACGCTTCTGTGTGCCCTGCTGTGCGGCTGGGCGTCGGCGAAGGCGTACGCCGGCTTCGGCGCCCGCGGCCGCCACACGGGCGCGTACACGCTCGTCTACCTGAACGCCGTCTCCATCGTGCTGGTGTTGTTCGTGCTGGTCGGGTTCACCGTCCTGCAGGGATTCACCCCGATGATGGACGGCTTCCGCGTCGGGCTGGGCGTCGGCCCGGCGACGACGGTCGGCCTGTTCGGCGTCGAACTGTTCACCGTCGTCTGGCCCGTCGACTGGCCGTTCGTGATGAACGGCGTCGGCCTGACGAACGACTTCAACGGCGTGCTCCCGGCCATCGTCGGCACGGTGTGGCTCGTCGTCGGCTCGGTGCTGTTCGCGGTGCCGCTCGGCATCGGCGCGGCGGTGTTCCTCACCGAGTACGCCGAGCGCGGCCGTTTCACGCAGGTCGTCGAGGTGGCGACCAACGGGCTGTGGTCGACCCCGTCCATCGTGTTCGGGCTGTTCGGCGCGGCCTTCCTCGTGCCGCGGTTCGGCAACACGAAGTCGCTGCTCGCGGGGATGTTGACGCTCGCCTTCATGCTGCTGCCGCTCGTCGTCATCACGAGCCGGGAGGCGATGCTCGCCGTCCCCGACGAGTACCGCGACGCGAGCGCGGCGCTGGGGGTCTCGAAGTGGCAGACCGTCCGCAGCGTCGTGCTGCCCGCCGCCCTGCCGGGGGTCGTCACGGGAATCATCCTCGGCGTCGGCCGCATCGCCGGCGAGACGGCCCCAATCCTGCTGACCATGACGAGCGCGCCGTTCCTCGGCGCACAACAGCGCGCGGACGTCATCGGCGGCTTCGAGCTGTCGTGGGGACCGCCGTTCGTCGCCAACGAGGCGCTGTTGCAGGCTACCTCGGCCCTCCCCTACCAGCTGTACGGCCTCATCACGGCCGGCGTCGGCCGGTCGTCGGGGCTGGAGGACATCGAGACGTTCCGGTGGGCGACGGCGCTCGTGCTGCTCGTCGTCGTCCTCTCCTTCTACGCCGTGGGCATCGGCGCGCGCTACTACTTCCGCAGCAAGCTACGACACGACTGACAATGAGCGAGACGACACGACAGACCGAAACGACGGACACCGAGCGACCGACCGAGACGACCGCCGGCGAGACGGACGAGCGCGTCCGCGAGGAGTGGCGCGAGTACGAGTTCGCGGGCGACCCGAAGCTCGCCGTCGAGGACCTCGACGTGTACTACGGGGACGACCACGCGCTCAAGGGAGTCTCGATGGAGATACCCGAGAACAGCGTGACGGCGCTCATCGGGCCGTCGGGCTGCGGGAAGTCCACCTACCTCCGGTGTCTCAACCGGATGAACGACCGGGTCAAGAGCGCCCGCATCGAGGGCTCCGTGAAGCTCGACGGTCGGGAGATATACCAGGACGGCGTCAACCTCGTCGAACTGCGCAAGCGGGTCGGCATGGTGTTCCAGTCGCCGAACCCGTTCCCGAAGTCCATCCGCGAGAACATCTCCTACGGCCCGGAGAAACACGGCGACATCGACACGGGGCTGCTCGCGCGGCTGCTCGGCCGCTCCGACGAGGACGAGCGCGAGGAGCTCGTCGAGCGGTGTCTGCGCGACGCCGCGCTGTGGGACGAGGTGTCCGACCGGCTCGACGACAACGCGCTCGGGCTCTCGGGCGGCCAGCAACAGCGGCTCTGTATCGCCCGCTGTCTCTCCGTCGACCCCGAGGTCATCCTGATGGACGAGCCGGCGTCGGCGCTCGACCCCATCGCCACCTCGAAGATCGAGGACCTCATCGACCAGCTCTCGGAGCACTACACGGTCGTCATCGTCACCCACAACATGCAGCAGGCGGCGCGCATCTCCGACCAGACCGCGGTGTTCCTCACCGGCGGCGAACTCGTCGAGTACGGCGAGACGGACCAGGTGTTCGAGGACCCCCGGAGCCGGCGCGTCGAGGACTACATCACCGGGAAGTTCGGGTGAGGATGGCCCGCGAGACGTACCAGGCGGCGCTGGACCGGCTCCGCGACGACGTGCTCGCGATGGGCGACCTCGTCGTCGACCGCTACGACGACGGGCTGGAGAGCCTCCTCGCGGGCGACCCCGCGCTCGCCGAGTCGGTCGTCGCCGGCGACGACGAGGTGAACGCCCGCTACCTCGCGCTGGAGTCCGACTGCATCGACCTGCTCGCGCTTCAACAGCCCGTCGCCGGGGACCTCCGGTTCGTCGCGGCGTCGTTCAAGATACTCACGGACCTCGAACGGGTCGCGGACCTCGCGACCAACCTCGGCCGGTACGCGCTCGCGGCGGAGGGGTCGTTCCGCCCGGAGGTCGCCGTCGGGGACATCGGCGCGACCGCCCGGGACCTCCTCGTCCGGGCGCTCGACGCCTACGCGACGGGCGACCCGGCGGCCTGTCGCGCCGTCGTCGCGGACGACGACGACCTCGACGCGCTGTGTCTCCACGCCTCCGAGACGGTGACACGGGAGCTGTTGGAGGGGCGCGACGACGCGTGGGACCTCGAACGCGTCGTCGACGACGTGTCGCGGCTGCTGCTCACGGTCCGCGACCTCGAACGCGTCGGCGACCACGCCGTCAACGTCGCCGCGCGAACCCTCTACATGGCCGAGAACGACCCGGAGCTGATTCGCTGATGGAGCGGCGAAAGGTCCAACGGGTCGGCGGCGGCACGTACACCGTCTCGCTCCCGAAAGCGTGGGCCGAACGCGTCGGCCTGTCGGCCGGCACCGCGGTCCACCTCGACCCCTGCGCGGAGGGGCTGGTCGTCGAGCCGGCGACCGGGGCCGACGACCCCACCGCCCGCGTCGTCGTCGCGGTCGACGGCACGGACCCGCGGCGACTCGAACGGCTCCTCCGGGCGGCTTACGCCGCGGGGTTCGAGACGCTCGAACTCGTCGCCCCGTCGGGGTTCTCCCGCGAGGGCCGCCGGACCGTCGAGCGGACGGCGAACGGCTTCGTCGGCGTCGCGCTCGACGCCGAGGCCGACGACCGCCTGGTCCTCCGTGCGCTGCTCGACCCCGACGAAGTGTCGGTGCGCCAGTCGGTCAGACAGCTCTCCTACACGGCGCTGTCGATGCACCGCGACGCGACGGCGGCGCTCGACGGCGACGGCGCGCCGGGCGTCGCGGAGCGCGACGACGAGACGGGCCGACTGTTCGCGATGGTGGACCGCCACGTCGGGCGCGGGCTGGCGCGGCTGGACGAGGCGGACGCGCTCGGCCTCTCGCGGGCCGAACTGTTCGACCTCCGGGCCGTCGCCCGCGAACTCGAACGCGTGGCCGACGCCGCGGCGTCGCTCGCGGGCGTCGCGGCCGCGGACCCCGAGGGCCCGGTCGCGCCGGTGACGGCGTTGGCGCGCGACGCCGCCGCGGTCGCGGAGACGGCCACCGCCGTCGCGGTCGGGGACGCCGACCCCGAGACGGCCCACGACGCGCTGGACGCGAGAGGAGCCGTCCGCGAGCGCGCCCACGGCCTCGACGCCGACCTCGCCGACGCCGGGGCCTATCGGCTGGGCCGCGCGCTCGACCCGGTCCTGCGGACGGTCGAGGCCGGCGGGACGGTCGCCGAACTCGGCCTGCGGGCGGCGGTTCGCCGCGGCGACCTCGACGCCGCGGAGACGGAACTCGCCCCGGGCGACGACTGACGCTTTTGTTCCCGGCTCGCGTTCGCCACCCATGAGCGACCGCGACCCCGAGGCGACCCTGCGCGAGTGGAAGGAGTCGATGGCGGCCGAACACGAGGCGGCCATCGCGAAGCCGGACCCCGACGCCGACCACCGCGTCGAGGCCGTCGTCCAGTACAGCGAGCGCGTCCGCTTCGCGCTCGCGGACGGCGACCTCGCGGAGACCGACCGGGAAACCGTCGAACCCGGCGAGCCGGAGCTGTTCTCGTGTATCTGCGGCGTGCGCGGGATGAGCCGCGAGGAGGCGCGGACACACCTCCGGGCGGCCGAGTGAACCGGGCCGGGTCGGGGGCCGGGGCGAACGCCTTTCGGCGCGCGCACCCGAACCGGGGGCATGGACGACCCGCTCACGGCCGAGGCGCTGGCGGACTACTGCGAGACGCAGGCGGGCCTGCTCGCGGGCCGCATCGAGCGGCTGGGCGAGGAGGCCGAGGTCCTGCTCGACGACGCGGACGCCGACATCGCCGCGGCGCGCGAGGGGGACGCCACCGAGGACGCGCTCGCCGACATCGAGGAGACGCAGGCGCTCGTGGAGGCGAAGCGCGCCCGGATGGCGGCGTTCCGCGACCTCGCGGCCCGCTACGCCGACCTCGCGGGGGGACTCCCGGCGGACCCGGAGGCGGCGCTCGACCGCGTGCTGGCGCTGGAGCGCGAGCACGACGCGCCGGCGTACTTCGAGGAGCGCGAGACGCTGCTGGAGACGGCGGCGCGCGGCGAGCAGGCGCGGGATTGATACGTCGCGCGGCGGAGTGGCTGACGATGACCGAGGGGAGGCGGCCGTGACCGAGCCGATGACCGCGGCGGTGAGCCAGAAGGCCGTCCTGTTCGCGCCCGACGGCGGCGTGCTGCTGCTCGACGACGACGGCTGGGAGTTCCCGGGCGGCGGCGTCGACCGGGGCGAACACCCGGAGGAGGCGCTCGTCCGCGAGTGCCGCGAGGAGACGGGCCTCGACGTGCGCGTCGGCCGGCCGGTCCACACCGCCGTGAAGCGTCGGCGGAAGAAGCGCGCGACGTACCTCGTCTTCTACCGCTGTACGACCGAGGGGACCGAGGTGACCCTCTCCGCGGAGCACACGGACGCGCGGTGGCTCGCGCCAGCCGACGCCCGCCCGCTCCTGAACGACCGCCGGACGACGGCCCTCGACCGGGCGGAGGGAGCGTGATACACCGGCTCGACGACGCGACGGTCGAGCGCATCGCGGCCGGCGAGGTGGTCGAGCGGCCCGCCTCCGTCGTGAAGGAACTCGTCGAGAACAGCGTGGACGCCGACGCCTCGCGCGTCGAGGTGAGCGTCGAGGCCGGCGGCACCGAACGCATCGAGGTCCGCGACGACGGCGTCGGCATCCCGGCCGACGACCTGGAGCTCGCGGTGGCGGAACACGCCACCTCGAAGATCGGCGACATCGACGACCTCGAAGCCGGTGTGGGGACGCTCGGCTTCCGCGGCGAGGCGCTCCACGCCATCGGCGCGGTGTCGCGGCTCACGGTGCGCTCGCGGCCGCGCGGCGCGGACCGCGGCGCCGAACTCCGCGTCGCGGGCGGCGAGGTGGTCGCCCGCGAGCCGGTCGGCTGCCCCGAGGGGACGACGGTCGTCGTGGAGGACCTCTTCTACAACGTTCCGGCCCGCCGGAAGTACCTGAAGGCGGAGGCGACGGAGTTCTCCCACGTCAACGCGGTCGTGTCGGGCTACGCGCTCGCCAGCCCCGGGGTGGCCGTATCGCTGACCCACGACGGCCGCGAGACGTTCGCCACCGAGGGACGGGGCGACCGCCGCTCGGCCGTCATGTCGGTGTACGGCCGCGAGGTCGCGGCGAACATGGTCCCCGTCGAGGGGACCGACGAGGACGGGCCGCTCGCCGCGGTCGGCGGCCTCGTCTCCCACCCGGAGACGAACCGCGCGACCCGCGACTACGTGAACGTCTTCGTCAACGGTCGGTGGGTCACGGCGAGCGCCGTCCGCGACGCCGTGGTGGAGGCGTACGGCCGGCAACTCGCCTCGGACCGCTACCCGTTCGCCGTCCTCGACGTCGAGGTGGACCCCGCGACCGTGGACGTGAACGTCCACCCCCGGAAGCTGGAGGTGCGCTTCGCCGACGAGGACGGGATGGCGAGACAGGTGCGCGACGCCGTCGAGTCCGCCCTGCTCGCGGAGGGGCTGATTCGGACGACCGCGCCGCGGGGCCGCTCGAAGGCCGACCAGACGGAGATAGCGCCGGAGCCGTCCGGCGGGGAGCGCGAGGAGGAACGCGGGGCCGACCGCGCGACCGAGGCCCGGCACCGCGACGCGGGCGCGAACGCGGTGACCGGGTCGGACGCGGCGACCGGGCCGGAGACGACGACGGAGAGCGACGAAGCCGATTCCGGGGCCGACACCCCGGCGTGGCACGCCGGGGCCCGTTCGACCGGAAACGGGGGGCAGTCGGCGGACGACACGGACACGAGGCGGGACACTGACCGCCGCTTCCGCGAGCGGCCGGCCCAGACCACCTTCGACGGGAGCGACCCGGGCGACCACGCGTTCGACACCCTGCCGTCGATGCGCGTGCTGGGACAGCTCCACGACACCTACGTCGTCGCGGAGACGGACGACGGCCTCGTGCTGATAGACCAGCACGCGGCCGACGAGCGGGTGAACTTCGAGCGCCTGCGCGAGCGGTTCGCGGACGGCGTGACGACGCAGACGCTCGCGGAGCCGGTCGAGGTGTCGCTGACGGCGAAGGAGGCGGCGCTCGTCGAGCCGGCGAGCGAGGCGCTCGCGCGGCTGGGCTTTTCGGCGACGCTGGCCGACGACCGCACGCTCCGCGTCTCGACGGTACCGGCGCTGTTGGCCGACGCGGCCGGCCCCGAACTCGTCCGCGACCTCGTGGACGACTTCGCGGACGGCGACCCCGAACGGACGGTCGAGCGCGCCGCCGAGGACCTGCTCGGCGACCTCGCCTGCTACCCCTCGGTGAAGGGGAACACCTCGCTCACGGAGGGGTCGGTGACGGACCTGCTCGCGGCGCTGAACGCCTGCGAGAACCCCTACGCCTGCCCGCACGGCCGTCCCGTCGTCGTGGAGGTGGGCCGCGAGGAGCTGGAGAACCGATTCGAGCGCGACTACCCCGGTCACGGGGGTTGATTTAACACCGTCCCCGGCGGAGCGCGGCCATGGCGACCGAACGGTGGTCCTCGCGGCCCGGGTTCCTGCTCGCCACGGTCGGCGCGGCCGTCGGCCTGGGGAACATCTGGCGGTTCCCGGCCGTGCTGGGGACGAACGGCGGCGGCGCGTACCTCGTGCCGTACCTGCTCGCGGTCGGCTGCTGTGCCGTGCCGCTGCTCGTGCTCGAACTCGCCGTCGGGCGACGGCTGCGGACCGACGTGGTCTCCGCGTTCCGGGGCGTCGGTCCCGGCTACGGCGTCCTCGGGTGGGCGGTCGCGGGCGGCGTCCTGCTCGTGCTCAGCTACTACCTCGTCCTGACGGGGTGGGTGTTCGGCTTCCTCGGCGCGTGGGCGACGGGCGGGTCGACGACGTTCGCGGCGTTCACCGCGGGCTGGCTCCCGGTCGGCTGTTTCGTCGCCGTCACCGTCCTCGTCGCGGCCGTCGTCTCGCTCGGGGTCCGCGACGGCATCGAACGGCTCGCGCGGGTCGTGATGCCGACCGTCTTCCTGCTGCTGGCGGGCATCGCGGCGTACAACCTCACGCTCCCCGGCCGGGACGCGGCGCTCGCGTTCCTGTTCACCCCCGACCTCTCCGTGCTGGGCGACCCGGGGCTGTGGTCGGCCGCCTTCGGACAGGTGTTCTTCTCGCTGTCCGTCGGGCAGGGCATCATGCTCACCTACGGGAGCTACCTCGACGACGGGACGCCGCTGGTCCGCTCGTCGCTCGTCATCGCCGCGGCGGACGTGGCGGCGGCCCTGCTCGCGGGGCTCGTCATCTTCCCCGTGGTGTTCACCGCCGGGCTGACGCCGACGCTCGGGACGGAGCTGGCGTTCACCACCCTCCCCGAGGCGTTCGGCGCGATGCCGTTCGGCCGCGTCGTCGCCGTCGGCTTCTTCGGCCTGCTCCTCCTCGCGGCGCTCACCTCCGCCGTCTCGCTGCTGGAGGTGGTCGTCGCCGCCGCGGCGAACGCGACGCGGCTCGACCGGCGACGCGCCACGGCCGGGGCGACCGCCCTCGTGTTCGTGCTGGGCCTCCCCTCGGCGCTGAGCTACAGCCCCGTTCGACTCGCCGTGGCGGGGCGACCCGTGCTCGACCTCGTCGACGAGTCGGCCGGCACGTACGCGCTCCCCCTCTCCGCGCTGTGTCTCGTCGCGGCGTTCGTCTGGGCCGGCGGCGCGGGGGCGGTCCGCGCCGAACTCGGACGGCTGGACCCGCTCGTCCGCTACGCCATCCCGGCGGTGTTGGTCGCCGCGACGGGTGCGAAGCTGCTGGGGGTCGCCCGGCCCGCGTGGCGACTGCTCGTTGACGGGGCCGCCGGCGTCGGTGGGGCGGTATTCGTGGGTGCGCTCGCCGTCCTCGCTCCCCTCGGATGGTACCTCGGCAGGCGCCGCGGGGGTCGGTAGAGCCACTACACTCAAGCCGATGTACGTTACTCGTTACCGTATGCGAACAGGGGTGGTGGTCGGGTTGCTCGTGGTATCGTTGCTCGCGGTGTCGGCTCCGGTCGCGGGACAGAGCGACGACGTGACGCTCACCGTCGCGGTCGAGACGGCGAACGGAACCGCCGTCGGCGGCGCGACCATCGACGCGTCGTGGGACGGCGGGAGCGCGACCGTCCGCACGGCGTCGAACGGGCGCGCGTTCGTCGACGTACCGGAGGGCGCCGACGTGTCGCTGGCCGTCGAGAGCGAGGGGTACATCCGCAACCGTCCGGTCGTCGTGGAGAACGCGAGCGAGCGCGACGTGACCGTCGAGGTGGGGCCGAAGGGGACGCTCACCGTCGCGGTCAACGACACGAGCGGCCCGGTCGCGGACGCGCGGGTGAGCCTGCGGCGCGACGGCGAGTCCGTCGTCTCGGGGACGACGGACGCCGACGGTACCTTCACCACCCCCGCCGTGGAGCAGGGCGAGTACTACCTCGAACTCACCAAGGCCGGCTACTACCGGAACCTCACGCTGGAGACGGTGGGCGAGGACACCAGCCTGAACAAGTCCATGCGCCGCGGCACGACGAACGTCGCCTTCCGCGTCGTTGACGACCACTTCTCGCCGCCGGAACCGCTCTCGGAGGTCCGCGTCGAGGTGGCGGACATCGGGAGCCAGCGGCTCACGGACGGGACGGTGACCTTCACCCTCCCGGTGAACACGCGCTACGAGGTGACGGCGACGAAGGACGGCTACGAGACGGCCACGACGACCGTCGACGTCGCCACCGGGGCGACGGAGCGCACCCTGACGCTCAACCGCGAGCGGGCGCTGAACCTCACGGCGTCGAACGAGCGGGTCGTCGTCGGGGAGTCGCTCCAGGTGACGGTGCGCAACGCCTACGACGAACCCGTCGAGGGCGCGACGGTCACGGTCGGCGACGCCTCCGCGACGACGGGCGCGTCGGGCACCGCCAGGGTGACGGTGCCGGCCGCGGGCGAGCAGACGGTGGTCGCGACGCTCGACGGCGTGACCTCGAACGAACTCACCGTGGAGGGCGTCGCCACCGCGACGGCGGAACCCGACGCGACGCCGACGGCGACCGACACGCCCACGGCCACCGAGGCGGCGACCGACACGCCCACGGCGACGAGCGCGCCCGGATTCGGCGTCCTCGCGGTCGTCGCGGCCCTGCTCGGCGTCGCGCTGCTCGCCCGGCGCCGCTAGTCACTCCGGCGGGTTCCCCTCCGTCGTGCGGAGGACGTACAGCGCGAGGACGAGAACGAGCAGGAGCAGGGCGAACGACCCCGCGAACAGCAGGTCCTCGGTCGTGGTCGTCTCGCCCGGCCGGAAACTGATTATCTTCCGCGAGACGGCGATGATGCCCGCGATGATGACGATGCGGACGACGCTCTCCTCGCGGGTGTACGCGACGACGGTCTGGTATATCTCGACGATGATGAACAGCAGCAGCGCGGTGTCGATGAAGCCGACCACGACGTTCGGGTCGGTGATGCCGACGCGCCCGCCCGACCGTATCGAGACGAGCGCCGCGTCGGCTATCTGCGCCAGCAGGTCGAGCACCCCGACGGCGAACAGGCCGACGAGGATGTACGCCGCCGCTATCTCGACGACCCGGATGGCGTCCTCCGAGGGGGAGACGAGCGCGTCGTAGTCCATACCGGCCGCACGGCCGGGCGGCCCATAGCGGTCGGGGGTCGTTCACACGGGAACAGCGAAGTGACCCGCGCGCGCAGGGCCGACCGATGACAGACGGCGGCCGTGTCGAGGCCGACACCGACCCGCTCGCGACGCTCCGGGGCTACCTCGCGCTCGAACGGGACGTGCTCGTCCTCTCGGCCGCGATGTTCGCCTTCTCGCTCGGCTATCAGGGGACGA
The DNA here is from genome assembly GCF_029338355.1 of Halosegnis marinus. Classification (GTDB taxonomy): domain Archaea; phylum Halobacteriota; class Halobacteria; order Halobacteriales; family Haloarculaceae; genus Halosegnis; species Halosegnis marinus. The sequence goes on along the minus strand of NZ_CP119802.1, from coordinate 1,337,948 downwards.
ACCAGTACATGGCCGAGTACCTCTACGCGCTCGGGGCCGGCCCGCTCGTCGTCGGCCTGTTCGGCTCGTTCGGGAACCTCGTCTCGGCCGTCTACCCGTACCCCGGCGGCCGCGTCTCGGACCGCATCGGGTCGCGGCGCGCGCTGACGCTGTTCGGCCTGCTGTCCGCGGTCGGCTTCGCGGTGTGGGCCGTCGCGGGCCTCGTCCCGTCGGTCGTCGTGCCGGCGTTCGCGGTCGGCCCGGTCGCGGTGCCCGAACTCGTCCTCCCGGTCGCCGTGTTCCTGGGGCTGCCGCTCGTGCAGTGCTGGAAGTCGTTCGGCCTCGGCGCGACGTTCGCCGTCGTGAAACAGTCCGTCGAGCCGTCGCGACTGGCGACGGCCTTCGCCGCCACGGAGACGGTTCGGCGGCTGGCGTTCCTGCTCGGGCCGCTGCTCGTCGCCGCGGCGCTGTCGGTGTACGCCTTCGAGGTCGGCTTCCGGGTCGTCCTCGCGGGCGCGGCCGCCGTCGCGCTCGTCGGTACGCTCGCCCAGCACTACCTCTACGACGCCTCCAACGACTCGCTGGGGAAGTCCTTCGCGGGGGTCGAGAGCGTGCTCGCGGACCTGGGCGCGCTCCCCGACGAACTGCCGCCGCTGCTCGCCGCGGACACGCTGGTCCGGTTCGCCAACGGGATGGTGTACGTGTTCTTCGTCGTCTTCGTCGTGGAGTACCTCGGCGGGCCGGTCGCGCTCCCGGTCGTCGGCGCGCTCTCCCCGCAGGCGTTCTTCGGCGTCCTGCTCGCCGTCGAGATGGCCGTCGCGCTCGCGTCGATGCTCCCCGTCTCGCGGATGGCCGACCGGGTCGGCCTCAAGCCCGTCGTCGGCCTCGGCTTCCTCGTGTACGCCGTCTTCCCGGCCCTGCTCGTCCTCGCGCCCGGGGAGACGGTCGCCGTCGGGCCGCTCTCCGTGCCGCCGGCCGCGGTCCTCGTCGGCCTGTTCGCCCTCTCCGGTCTGCGTTTCGCCGGCCTCCCCGCGCACAAGGCGCTCATCGTCGGCCCGGCGGAGCGGGACGCGGGGGGCCGGGTCACCGGGTCGTATTACCTCGTTCGCAACGCGGTCACCGTTCCCTCGGCGGCCGTCGGCGGCGCGCTGTACGCCGTCTCGCCCGCCGTCGCGTTCGGGGTCGCGACGGCTATCGGCCTCGCCGGGGTCGCGGTGTTCGCGGTCGCCGGACGGGGCTTCGACGCGGCCGAATGAACGGCGGCGCGGGCCGAGCGCGCGACGGCGCGCTCGTCGTCGCGAGGGACGACGGAGCGACCGCGGGGAGCGACGGAGTCGGCTGGGGAGGGTGTGGGCGGTCGCGGTGCCGTGCGGTTCTCATGGAACCGCGCGAGCGGGACGTTCACCGGCCAGAAACGTCATAGACAGATGAACGAGGCGCCCACCGAACAAAAGGACCCCACGCAGACGAAACACACCCGACCGAACGACCGGCGACAGGTACTCGACAGTCCCGACGCTACCGCGGGGCGTGGTCTCCGACTCGACGCGGCTCGCCGCCGACGCCCTCCTCGTCTCCTTCGGAACGGCCGTGCTCCTCTCGGTGGGCGCGGCGCTCACGTCGGAGGGGGCGACCCCGCTCCGGCCGGCGGCGCTCGTCGGGGTGGCGCTGGTGTTCGCGGGCGCGCTCGCGGCGGTCCGGGCCGCCGGCCGAATCGACGACCTCGACGCGTGGATACGAGAGACGCGACGGGGACGGGCGGCCGTGCTCGCCGCGGCGGGCCTGTTCGTGGCCGTTCGGTTCGGTGTCGGCTTCCTGCCGCCGGGAGCGAGGCGGGCGCTGCTCGTCTGTGTGTTCGGCGCGAGCGCGGGCGCGGTCCTGCTCGGCGCGGGGGACCTGCTCCGGCGGGCGCTAGAGGCGTAGGTACTGCGCGTGGCGCGTCCCGTCGAGGTCGAGGACGTTCCCCTCGGCGACGAAGCCAGCCTCGACGGCGACGCCGACCGACTCCTCGCCGACGAGGTTCGCCACCGAGCAGCGCGCGAGCGCGTCGGTCACGGCGTCGGCGTCCGCGGCTTCCCCGTCGTAGAACTCGGGGTCGGCGGTGAGCGAGACGCCGTCGCCCTCGAAGGTCTCGCCGAGGTCCTCCGCGTCGCAGACGGAGACGAGCAGGCCCTCGGGGGTGTCGCGCTCCGCGAGCAACATCACTGCACCATCTCCTCCTCGCGCTGGCGGCGCACCTCCTCGGCCTCGTCGGCGAGCTCCTCGGCGCGCTCATCCTCGCCGAGCTCCTCGTAGCCGCGCGCGAGCTCCTCCAGCAGTTCCGGCGAGCGGAAGCCGAGCCGCTGGGCGTTCTCGAAGGCGTTGACGGCGTCCTCGGCGAGGCCGCGTTCGAGCAGGAAGAAGCCGCGGTTGTACCACGCCTGCGGGTGGCGCGGGTCGATCTCGACGGCGGTCTCGGCATGTTCGAGCGCCTGCTCCGTGCGGCCGGACTCCCACAGCGCGTACGCGAGGTTCGTCTCCGCGGCGGCGGCGTGTTCGCCCTCGGCGTCGACGTACAGCGCCTCGCGGTAGGAGTCGATGGCGGCCTCCCACTCCTCCAGTTCGGCGTGGGCCGCGCCCTTGTTCGTCCACGCCTCCTGTTTCACGCCGTCGTCCTCGGTGAACTGCGCGGCGCGCTCGAAGGTGTCCACGGCCTGCTCGAACCGCTGGATACCCATGTACGACAGCCCCACGTCGATGAGTTCGTCGGCGTCGACGTCCTCGGCGACGGTGTCGCGGCGGTCGAGCGTGTCGGCCAGCACGCGCGAATCGACCGGGTCCACCTGCCCCGGGTCGACGGTGAGTTCCGGCGGGTCGAGGTCGAACCCCTCGTACGGGTCGTCGAACCCCTGCCCCTCCGAGAACTCGTGGTCGCGGCGGTCGTCGTGCTCGTCGGTCATGGGGGAGAGTGGGGGGAGCAGACGCAAAAGGCCTGCGTCCGAGCCCCGTCTCGACGCCCGGGACGGGTGTGTGCGGCCGTCTCGCCGCCACGGACGGCGGCTTCGCCCTCGGGCGAACGGCGCGCTGCTGGCCGCGCTCGTGGATACTCCGGCACCGCTAAGTGCCGTAGATGTACAGGGGCGTGTATGTACATCGGACGGTTCGTCGTCGTCGGCCCCGACACCGCGGCCTACCGCGTCTCCTCGCGCTCGTTCCCGAACCGCCGCGCCTACGAACGGGACGGCGCGCTCGTCGTCGGTCCCACGGAGGAGGCCCCGGAGACGGACAACCCCTACATCGCGTACAACTGCTACCGGGAGGCGGCGGGTCACGCCGTCCTCGGCAACGGGAGCCACGTGGACCCGGTAACCGAGAAGCTCGGCCTCGGCTACCCGGCCCGCGACGCGCTGGTGACCGCGCTCCACGCGCTCGACTTCGAGAAGGACGACTACGACACCCCCCGCGTCGCGGGCGTGTTGACCCCGGACGGCTCGGCGTTCGTCGGCACCGTGCGTCGCGACGCGCTCCTCGTCCGCGAGGTGTCGGAGCCGACGCTCGTGGCGACCTACGAGACGGATACCCCGGAAGCGTTCGACTTCGACGCCGCGGGCGCGGCGGAGGCGGCCCGCGCGGCCTACGACCTCGACTTCGAGCACGCCGTCTGTGCCGTCGGGGTCGCCCGCGACGGCGACGGCTACGCGACGGCCATCGAGAACGGCACCAACGCCTAAACGCGGCCGCGGCGTAGCCCGCGTATGCTCGTCGGTCTGGTCTCCGACATCCACGGCAACAAGCCCGCGCTCGACGCGGTCCTCGACGACATGCCCGCGGTGGACGCGCTGGCGTGTGCCGGGGACGTGGTCGGCTACAACCCCTGGCCCGGCGCGTGCGTGGACGCGATGCGCGAGCGCGACGCGGTGAGTATCAGAGGCAACCACGACCGCGCCGTCGTCACCGAGACCGGGTTCTCCTTCAACTCCATGGCCGGTGCGGGCGTCGAACACGCGCGCGACCGACTCACGGACCGGCAGTTCGCGTGGCTCGACGCGCTGCCCACCGAGCGGACCGCGTTCGGCGGCCGCGTGAAGCTCGTCCACGGCCACCCGGACGACCCGGACCGCTACACCTACCCGGGGCTGTTCTCCGAGCGACTGCTCGGCGACGAGGACGTCCTCGTCATGGGCCACACCCACGTCCAGCACCACGAGCGGTACGACGCGGGCGTCGTCGTCAACCCCGGGAGCGTCGGCCAGCCGCGCGACGGCGACCCGGACGCGGCCTACGCGCTGCTCGACACGGAGACGCTGGAGGTGGAGGAGCGGCGCGTCGCGTACGACGTGGAGCGCGTCGTCGCGCGGGTGCGCGAGGAGGGACTGCCCGACGAGATCGGGACGCGGCTCAGGAAGGGTCGGTGACTACTCGACGGCGAACTCGACCTCGGTCCGGGTCGTCCGGAGGTACGACGCGCCGGCGACGACGAGCGCGAGGACGACGGTGACGAGCGCCGCGAGGCCGACGGCGGGGTTCACGGCCATCACGGCGAAGGCGGCGACGACGAGCGACAGGACGACCCACAGGACGAACGCGACGACGGCGACGTCGAGCCGTGAGCGGAGTTCCGGGTCCATACGGTCCCCACGACGCCGGAGAGCATAGGTATAGACGGCCTACGGCCTACAGTTCGGCCTCCTGAATCAGCGCGAGCGCCTCCTCGCGGTCCGCCCAGTCCACGAAGACGGCGACGGAGGTGGCGGAGGTGATGACGTCGTGGACGGTGAACCGCCCCTCCGACAGCGGCGTCAGGACGCGGTAGATGACGCCCGGTCGGTTGGGGAGTTCGCCGCCCGTGACGCGGATGACGGCGATGTCGTCGTCCACGGTGACCGAGGAGAGCGCGTCCTCGGCGACGACGATGTCGTGGAGGACCTCCTCGGCCGTCGCGGCGTCGCCGGCGTCGATGTAGAACGTCACGGAGTCGAGCCCGGAGGAGACGGCGTCGATGTTGATACCCGCCTCGGAGAGCGGCTCCGAGAGGTCGTTCAGGATGCCCGGGCGGTTCCGGATGGCCCGGCCCGCGACGGTGATGCAGGCCAGCTTCCCCTCCCGGAGGTCGGTGAGGTTCTCGAACTGTCCCTCGATGTGGGTGCCGCCGGTCAGCAGGTCGCCGTGCTGGTAGTGGACGACGCGCACGTCCATCTCCTCGGTCTTGTACGCCAGCGCCGAGGGCGCGACGACCTCCGCGCCGCGGAAGGAGAGGTTCCGCAGTTCGTCCACGGTTATCTTCCCGACGTTGCGCGCCCCCTCCACGACGCGGGGGTCGCCGGTCATGACGCCCTCCACGTCGGTGACGATGACCACCTCGTCGGCGCCCATGTACTTGCCCAGCATGACGGCCGTGGTGTCGGAGCCGCCGCGCCCGAGCGTGGTCACGTTGCCCTCGTGGTCCTGTGCCAGAAAGCCAGTGATGACGGGGACGATACCCTCCTCGGCCATCGAGTCGGCGAGCGCCTCGCCGCGGCGGGCGGTCTCCTCCACGTCGACCTCGCCGTGCTCGTCGGTGACGACGGGCCACTCCTCGCTTCCGGGTTCGAGGAAGCGCGCGTTGACGCCGCGCGCGGACAGCGCGGCCTTCAGCATCCGGACGGAGGTGCGCTCGCCCATCGAGACGATCTCCGCGCGGTCGGCCTCGTCGGCGTCGAAGGTGATGGAGTCGAGCAGGTAGTCGGTGGTCGAGCCCATGGCGCTGGCGACGACGGCGACCTCGTGGCCGGCCTCGACCGCGGCGGTCACGGAGTCGGCCGCGCGGTTGACGCGGTCGCCGTTGCCGAGGGAGGTCCCCCCGAACTTGGCTACGACGCGCATCCGTTCACCCGCGGCGTGTGGTCCTCAGACATGCGGACGACTACCGGACCCCGGCGGATAACCCCTTCCATGCACCGAATCCTTGCCCTCACCCGTCGGGGGGCGAGCGGTCGGCCGTCGCGGACTCGCCCGCGGGCGTCGGCTCGTCGGGCGCGGCGTCGCCGTCCTCGCCCGCGTCGGCGCGGTCGCCCTCCTCGGGCGCCCCCTCCTCGCCGTCGGCCGACGCCTCGGCCTCGTCGGCGTCGCTCGCGGCCCCCTCCTCGCCGCCGTCGTCGGCCATCTCCTCGGCCGGGTCGAAGGGGACCATCCCGAGCCGGGAGGTGTACTCGTAGGCGCGCCACTCGGGAACGACGAGCGCGCCGTTGAGCTTCCGGATGCGGACCTGCTTGATGAGGGTGTCCGCGACGAGGTCGTCGTTGAGGCGGAGCTCGACCAGCCCGTCCATCACGTAGGTGAGGTCGTGGGGGAAGGCGTCGCCGCCGCCGCCCCCGCCCCCGATGGTCGCGCCCGCGAACACGGGGACGAACCGACCCTTACAGACGTCGGCGCGCACGTCCTTCACGAAGTCGTACGCCTGGACCGGCTGGACGAGCGTGCCGAGTTCGGTCAGCGAGTCGATGACGACGATTCCCTCGTCCACCATCTCGCGCGCTTCGAGCGCGTTGTCCAGCTTGTTCCCGATCTCGCCGATGTCGCTGGGGTCCCGCACCGTCGTCGTCGCCTCCCGCGCGACGTCCGAGAGGTAGGCGTTCCACTCGTCCATCCGGTCGAACAGCCGGTCGCGCCCCTGACCGTCGAGCCGGTAGGTGAAGCAGTCCACGATGCGGAGCATGCCCCGTTCGAGGTACGGGATGACGTTCCAGTCGAGCGTGAGGAACTGCTGGACGACGGCGCTGGGCGGCTCCTGGAAGGAGACGACGACGACCGGCTCGCCGCGTTCGAGCGAGCGCCAGACGAGTTCCGCGCCGAGCGCCCGGTCGCGGGTGCCCGGCTCGCTGGAGACGAGGACGAAGGCGTTGCGGGGGAACCCCTGCGGGAGCGAGGCGTCGAGCGCCGACACGCCGGTCGTGAGCCGGCGGTGGCCGTGGTACTCGTCGAACGGCTCGCCGGTTTCGGCGAGGCGGTCCCGGCAGGCGTGCGAACAGAAGGGGCCGCCCTCCCCCTCGACGGGGTCGCCCGGAACCGGCATCCGGCAGAAGCCACAGCGCACCTCGTCGGGCGAGTCGCCCTCCGTCGCCGCGTCGTCCCCGTCGGTCATACCCCCCGTTCGTGCTCCGCCCCCGAACGCGTTTCGGTCGCCGGCGAGCGTTGAAGTGCTCCGACCGCGTTAGTCGCTCGCATGGAGATACGCGACGCCGTCGAGGCGGACGCCGAGCGGATGGCGGCGCTGACCGGCTCCCCGACCGACGTGATGCGCAACCTCGTCCACGACCGGACGGTCGCGGTGGCGTACCGGGGCGGCGACGGGGCCGACCCGACGGCCGACCACCCCCACGGCGAGGAGGAGACGCTCGGGTTCGTCTCCTACGACGTGCAGCGCGAGACGGTCCACGTCACGCAGATAGAGGGGACGCCCGACGCCTGCGAGCGACTGCTCCGCGAGCCGGCGCGGTTCGCCGAGCGCGAGGGGATGGACGTCGAACTGCTCGTCGCGGGCGGCGACGAGGACCTCCGGACGGTCGCGGAGCGCGTCGGCTTCACTGAGCGCGGCGAGGGGCCGCGGTTCGACGGCGTGCGGACCGTCCGCTACCGGCGACAGCCGTAAGGAGAAACGAGCCGCTCAGTCGTCGGCGGGCGCGGCGCCGCTCGCGCCGTCCGTCGCGGCCGCGGAGGCGCGGCTCGCGTCGATGGCCTCGACGACGAGTTCCGCGACGTCGACGATCTCGATGTCGTCCTCGAAGTCGCCGGTCTTGCGGCCGTCCTCGTACATCGTCATGCACATCGGGCAGGCGACGACGAACTTCTCGACGGCCGCGCCCGCGTCGGTGTCCTCCAGCGCCTCGCGGAGGCGCTCCTCGCTCGGCTTCTCCTCCTCCTCGTGTTCGAGCCAGAGCCCGCCGCCGCCCCCGCCACAACAGAACGAGTCGTCGCGGTTGCGCGGCATCTCGTGGAGGTCGGCGCCCGTGGCGCGGATGAGCGAGCGCGGCGCCTCGTACTCGTCGTTGTACCGGCCGAGGTGACAGGGGTCGTGGTAGGTGACGGTGTAGTCGAGTTCGTCGCCCGAGAGACCGAGCGCGTCCCGCTCGACCAGTTCCTCGACGACCTGCGTCCAGTGGCGCACGTCTATCTCGCCGTCGACGTTCCACGGCTCCTCGACCTCGAACGGCATCATCGGGTCGTCGGCGAACTCCTCGAAGTCCACCTCGGGGTACTCGTTCAGGAAGGTGTTGTACGAGTGCGGGTCCGTACAGACGAGCTTCTCGAACTCGCAGTCGTTCCACGTCTCGACGTGGTGGCCCGCGAGTTCGACGTAGAGGAACTCCTCGCCGACCCGGCGGATGTCGTTGCCGTCGTACTTCTCGTCGTCGAACAGGATGCCGAAGCTCACGTCCGCGGCGTCGAGGATGCGGGCGAGCGACTTCGCCACCTGCTTGTTGCGGTCGTCGTAGCTCGGGTAGTCGCCGACGTACCAGAGGTACTCCACCTCCTCGGTACGGGCGTCCGGCACCTCGACCTCGACGTCCTCGGCCCAGTCGCCGCGGGCGCGCTGGCTGTTGCCGAAGGTGTTCCCCTTCTGCATCACGTTCTGGAACACCTCCTGCAGGCTCGGCTGGATGTCGCCCTGGTCCGTCAGCTGGCGGTTCAGCCGGGTGAAGCTCTTGAGGTGCTCGATCTCGACGGGGCAGGCGTCCATGCAGGCCATACAGGACATACAGGACTCCATCGTCTCGGCCGCGATGACGGAGTCGCCGCCGTCTGCGACGATCTCCTTCGGCTCCCCGCCGGCGTCGACGGACTCGCGGTACTGCTTCAGGTCGAGGATGACGTCGCGGGGGTCGAGGTTGCGGCCGGAGGCCTTCGCCGGGCAGACGGACGAACAGCGGCCGCACTTCGTGCAGGCGTCCTGGTCGAGCATCTCCTTCCACGAGAAGGAGTCGATGGACTCGGCGCCGGTGTCGGCGTCGAGCGCCGCGGGAACGCCCGGCAGGCGCTTGCCCGCCTTCTCGTCGCGCGTGACGACGTTGGCGAAGCTCGATATCATGTGGAACGGCTTGGCGTACGGGACGGCGGCGACGAACAGGAACGCCAGCAGGGCGTGCGACCACCACATCACGGGGTAGGCGGCCTCGGCCATCGCGGGGGTCATCCCGCCGACCTGGAGCACGTCGGCGACGAACCAGCCGACGAACGACACCTGCTCGAAGGAGGTGAAGGTGACGCCGGAGCCGGTCACCTCGGCCGTGCCGAGGATGCGCAGGCCCTCCTGGAGGTAGCCGCCGACGCCGAGCGCGAACAGCGACCAGACGAGGAAGTCGTCCTCGCGGGAGGTGTGCTTGCCGTGGAGGCGGTCGGTGCGGGCGACGTAGCGCCGCCACAGCGCGATGCCGACGCCGACGACGAACAGCAGCCCCATCGCGTCCATCACGAGCGAGTAGGAGAGGTAGAAGTCGCCGACGAAGAAGGACTGCCGCTCACCCGTGAGCAGCATCGTGAGGTTGCGGTAGATGTCGATATCGATGGCGATGATGGTCGTGCCGATGAGCAGCGTCAGAAAGCCCCAGAAGATGAACGCGTGCATCACGCCGCCGACGATGTCGCGGTTGAACTGCTTCTCGTTCGAGGCGACGATCTTCGCGGCGGACGCGACGCGGCCGGGCAGGTCGTCGAGCCGCTCGAACCAGTCCTCGTCACCCTGCGTGTAGCGTGCGAACCGCGCGTAAACGCCGTACGCGAAGACGATTATCGTGACCGCGGCGAGGTAGTAGAAGACGACCTCGCCGACGGGCGAGATCCCCCAGAAGGTCTCGCGGGTTACCTGCTCTCCGGTCTGGAGAGGCAACGGGCCGAACATACGTGCGAACGGGCGACTGCGCGCTTAAATCTTCTCACCACGGGAACGAGCGGGCGGGCGATTCCGACCTCACAGGAGGGCGGCGACGAGCAGGGCGACCCCGAGCGCGAGCGCCGGGAGGTCGCGGCGGCGAAGGCGCAACTCGGGCAGGGTCGGGTTCCACGAGAGACACCGCGCCCGGAGCGCGAGCGCGAAGGTGTCGGCCCGGCGGAACGCACGGTTCAGCCCCGCGACGGTGACGAGTCGCATCCGCTCGCGGACGGGACGGTTCTCCCCGAGGCGGGCCCTCGACGCGTCCCGGATTCGCGAGAGGTCGTCGCGCAGGAGCGGGAGGAACCGGAACACGAACCCGATACCCAGTCCCAGCAGCTGCCCGGGCTTGCCCGGGACCGTGCGCTGGACGGCCGCGCGCGACTCCCTGACCGGGGTCGTCCGCACGTACGCGGCCGCGACGACGAGCAGGACGAGGGTCCGGTAGGAGGCGAGCGCCGGGAACCGCGCCTGCGCCACGGAGAAGCCGACCGGCGCGAGCGTGATACCCTCCAGCAGCGGCCCGGCGACGAGCAGGGGGAGCGCCACCCACACCTCCGCGAGCGCCGCGACCGGGGAGGTGCGCGCCAGATAGAGGAGGACGGCCGCGAGCCCGGTCAGCGCCGCCAGCCCGCGCGGCGTGGTGTGGGCGAACGCCGCGACCGCGACGGAGAGTTGGACGAACAGTTTCGTCCGCGGGTCGAGCCGGTGGGCGAGGGTGTCGCCCGGCTCGTAGCGGAAGCTCACGGCGGGCGCACGTCGAACTCGGCGAGGCGGTCGCGCGCCCGCTCGGGCGGGGCGTCGAGCGCCACCCGGCCGTCGCGGAGGACGACGACGCGGTCGGCCCGCTCCAGGTGGTCGCGCAGGTCGTGGGTGACGACCAGCACCCCGGTTCCCCCGGCGACGAGGTCGTCGAGCCGCGCCAGCAGTTCGCGGCGGGCGGGCCAGTCGAGGCCGGCGAACGGCTCGTCGAGGACGAGGTGGTCCGGCTCCATCGCCAGCGCGCCGGCGACGGCGACGCGGGTGCGCTCGCCGCCCGAGAGCGCGTCGATGCGCTCGTCGCCGCGACCGTCGAGGTTCACGGCCGCGAGGGCGGCGTCCGCCCGGCGTTCTATCTCGTCGCGCGGGAGGCCGAGGTTCTCCGGGCCGAAGGTCACGTCCGCGCGCACCGTCGCGGCGACGAAGCCGTCGCGGGGGTCCTGAAAGGTCATCCCGACGGCGGTACGGGCCGCGACGGGGTCCTCGTGGGCCGGAACCCCGTCGACGCGCACCTCGCCCTCGTCCGGTTCGAGCAGGGCGTTGAGGTGGCGCACGAGCGTCGACTTGCCGGAGCCGTTCGGCCCCGCGAGGACGACGTACTCGCCGTCGGCGAGCGAGAGCGTGACGCCGTCCACCGCGGCCGTGTCGCCGTAGCGGTGGACCAGCCCCTCTATCTCTATCACGCGGCGGCGATGTCGCCCGAGCGGACGACGCCGACGGCGACAGCGGCCTTCAGCGCCTCGGCCGGGATGAACGTGAGCGCGCCGCCCACGACCGCGGCTTCGAGGCCGAGTCCGCCGACGACCATCAGCCCCGCGACGCCGAGCGCGTAGATGACGACGGTGCCGAGCGTCAGCGCCCCGACCAGCCGAGGCAGGCCGGCGTCGAGGTCCGCGCCCGTGTCGAGGCCGCCGTAGGCGACGAACCCGACCGCGAACGCTGCGAGCGGGTACGACCACAGGTAGCCCGCCGTCGTCCCGACGAGGCTGCCGAAGCCGGCCGACCCGCCGAGGAACACGGGCGCGCCGACCGCGCCCGCCGCGAGGTACAGCACCATCGACACGCCGCCCCAGACCGGGCCGAGCAGGAGGCCGGCGAGGAACACGCCCAGCACCTGCAGCGTGACCGACGTGGGCGACACCGGGTTCGGGAACGTCACGTACGCGAACGCGCCCGTCAGCGCCGCGACGAGCGCCGCGCGCGCGACGTTGCCGACCACCTCGTCGCCGACGAGGTCCACCTCCCGCGTCTCCGTGCTCATCGTCGCCTCCGTGCGTGAGTCATCTCGCCCGACCGTTCTCGTAAACCCACTTTTTCGTGTCGGTTGACGAGCCGACCGTGCGAACGAGCGACAGGGCTAACAGGCTCGGACGCGTACACGCCTGTTCGTATGGACGAGAAGACCGAGGAGCTCCGCGACATCTTCATGGAGGTCTCCGAGGAGGGGACCGTGACGGAGCGGCAGGAGGCCGGGCGGGGGTCGCTGGCGGGGGACGAGGCGGGCGAGACGGAGCGCGTGGCGGCCGTGGTCGCCGAGATGCGCGACCGCTACGAGTTCGCCACGGACCTCGACGACGACGCGCTCGTGCGGGTCGTCCGCGGCTACTACGGCGGCGAGACCGATACCGCCGTCGCCGACGACCTCGGCGTTTCCCGGGACACCGTAATCCGTGCACGCCTCGACCTGCACCTCGTGCGCGAGCGGGACCTTGACGCGCCGTTCGAACTGGCCGCGCTCCGCCGCCTGCTCGGCGACGGCGCGACGGTCGCCGAGGCCGCCGACGAACTCGGCGTCTCCGAGTCGACCGTGCGGAAGTACCGCCGCGTCGTGACGGCGCGCAACGAGGCCCGGCGCGTCTCCGAGCGGTTCCGCTCGGAGTTCGAGGACGCGCTCGGCGTCATCTCGGAGGACTTCACCACGGAGGCCACCGAGGACGGCTTGGAGGACGCCACGGACGGGATGGAGACGAACGTTTCCTTCTAACGCACCTTTTTGCACGGCGGGCCCGCGGGCCCGCCGGCAAAAACCTGCACCAAAAAGACACGTCGCCGCTCCCTCCGGTCGCGGCTCGGTCCCGCGACTCGCTCCGCTCGTCGCGGCGAAACGCCTCCCACCGGTCGGCGTACGCTCGCGGAGGTTCAAGTACCGGGACGCGGCCAGCGACCGTGTGACGTAGCAGTCGCGGCGACGGCTCCGCGGGAGCGCGGCCCGACCGTCGCCGAGCCGTCGGGCCGCCCGTCAGCCCTCGATTCGGACGGTCACGCCTTCGTCCTCGACGTAGGCGCGGACCCGCTCCGCGAGCGGCCCGCTCCCCGGCCACGCGACCGGCTCCGCGGTGTCGAGGCGGTCCGGGTCGCCGACGTACGTCTCGACTGGCCCCTCCTCAGCGGGCACCGACACCCGGACGTAGAGTCCCCGCTCGACCCCCTCGTAGGCGTCGAGCACAGCGATGTCGTCGGTTCGGAGGATTCGGCCGGCGACCGACCCGCCCGGCGCGAGCGTCGGGTACCGGCCCTCGACGCGGCGGAGGCCGTACAGCGTCGCGGCGGGGCCGAGGTCCGCCGACGGCGCGACCTCGCGGACGCGGGCCGGGTCGCACAGCGTGCCGTAGACGAAGACGCGCACGGTCGCCCCTCGCGAGCCACCGGCTAAAGCGTTGGACTCCGGTAGCCTCAAACCGCGGTCGTCCGTCGGTCCCGGTAATGGATACGGGGCGGCTCCGTCGGCTCTGGAAGCGGGTCTTCTCGCTGGCGTGGCCCGTGATGACGGAGCAGGTGTTCCGCACCGCGATGCGGACCACCGACGTGCTGGTGACGGCGCTGTTCTCGCCCGCCGCCGTCGTCGCCATCGGCCTCGCGGACCTGTACGCACGGTTTCCCCTCCGCGTCGGCCTCGGCCTCGGCGGCGGGGCCATCGCGCTCTCCTCGCAGGACACCGGCGCGGGCGCGGAGGCCAGCCGCGACGAGGCGGTGACGCAGGCGCTCGTCGTCGGCGTGCTCGCCGGCATTCCGTTCGTCCTCGTCGGTCTGTTCCTCGGGGGGCCGGCCATCCGCGTCTTCGGCGCGAGTTCCGAGGTGGTCGACCTCGGCTCGACCTACCTCGCGCTCATCTTCGCCACCGCGCCGGCGCGCCACGTCGCGCTCATCGGCGCGCGCTCGCTCCAGGGCACGGGCGACACCCGCACGCCGATGTACATCAACATCGGCGCGAACTCGCTGAACATCGCCGGCTCGGTCGTGCTCGGGCTGGGACTGTTCGGCGCGCCCGAACTCCGGGTCGTCGGCGTCGGCCTCGCCACCGCCGCGGCGAACGTCCTCACCGCCGCGCTGCTGCTCGGCGCCATCGCCACCTCGTGGACGAGCGCCAGTTTCGCGTGGCCGCGGTCGCTCGTCATCACCAAACAGCTGTTGCAGGTGAGCGCGCCGCGCGTCGCGGAGGGGTTCGCGGCCGGCCTCGCGGAGTTCCCGTTCAACGCGCTGTTGCTCGGCTTCCCGGCCGGCGAGGCGGTCAACGCCGGCTTCCAGATCGGTCGGCGCGTCTACCAGCAGGTGAC